>CBDTTM010000056.1:0-13050 GCA_965363355.1 uncultured Selenomonadaceae bacterium
CACCACCTTGCCAAGGTGGGGGTCGCGAGTTCGAGCCTCGTTTTCCGCTCCATTTCGAATTAGATTCCTGGTTGCTGCGAAGCACCAGGTTTTTTTGTGTGTAATGCTGACTTGTTTTTATAGGGTATTTATGGTATTATGCATTGTATGGCATATTAGGATTGCGGCTATATTCAAGTAGTTCGAAAGGGTTCGGGTAAGCCAGATAAAATAATTATTTGAACACAATAGGAGGTCATTTCATACAATGAAAGTTACTGCAGAAAAAATAGACAACCACCAAGTCGTGCTGGAAATTGAAGTGCCGGAAGTAGAAGTAAAAAAGGCAATCAACAAAGCATTTACGAAACTTGCCAACAAAGTGAACATTCCGGGCTTCCGCAAGGGCAAAGCACCGCGCAAAATATTGGAACAGCGTCTTGGTAAAGAAGCTATTTTGGAAGAAGCATTTGACATCATTGCGCCAAACGCTTTTAATGATGCATTAGACGAACAGAAAATCGAACCGGTAACCCGTCCTGCAATTGATGTTGTGACTTTGGAAGAAGGCAAAGACCTTGTATTCAAAGCAACAGTTACAGCTAAACCAGAAGTTGTTTTGGGTGAATACAAAGGTTTGAAAGTAGAAAAAACAGCTGTTGAAGTTACAGAAGAACAGATCGATGAACAGCTTAAACGCTTGATGGACAGCCATGCTAATATGGTTGACGTTGCAGCTGATGCAGTTGTTGCTGATGGCGATTTCACGACGATCGATTTTAAAGGATTCGTTGATGAAGTAGCTTTTGAAGGCGGCGAAGGCAAGGATTATCCGCTTCAGATCGGTTCCCATAGCTTCATTCCAGGCTTTGAAGAACAGCTCGTTGGCGCTAAAATTGGCGAAGAACGCGACGTAAATGTAACGTTCCCAGAAGAATACCATGCCGACAATCTTGCAGGTAAACCAGCTGTATTCAAATGCACAGTTCACAGCATCAAACGTAAAGAAATGCCAGAACTCAATGATGAATTTGCTAAAAAAGCCAGCTCTTTTGAAACGCTGGATGCACTTAAAGCAGATATCAAAGAAAATTTGCTTAAAAATGCACAGACAAAAGCAGAAAATGATAGAAAAACGGCTGCTATCAAACAGGCTGCCGAAAACGTTACTGTTGAAATCCCTGAAGTAATGGTAGAAAACCGCGTAGGCCACATGATTGAAGAACTTTCCATCAGCTTGGAAAACCGCGGCATGAAACTCGAACAATACTTGCAGTATGCGAACACGGACATCGCTGCTATGCGTGCTAACTATCGTGAAACTGCTGCAGAAAATGTAAAAACAGATTTGATGCTTGAAGCAGTTGCTAAGGCAGAAGAAATTAAAGTCGAACCTGCTGATTTACAGGCCGAAGTAGAAGGCATGGCAAAAGCTTATGGTACTACGGCATCGCAGGTACAAAAAATTATTATGGAACAGGGTCGTATCGGTGACTTGGCTGCAACGATTATGCGCAAAAAAGCCCTTCAAGTCGTTGTTGACAATATCGCTGAATAAACCTTGCTTCTATTTTGAGGTGATCTTATGAATTATGTGCCAATGGTAGTAGAACGTTCAAACAGAGGCGAAAGAGCATATGATATCTATTCGCGTTTGTTGAAAGATCGTATTGTTTTTATTGGCGGTCCAATTGATGATAATGTAGCAAATGTTGTTGTTGCTCAGTTGCTCTTTTTAGAGTCTGAAGATCCGGATAAAGATATCCATTTGTATATCAATAGTCCGGGCGGTGTGGTAACAGCAGGATTAGCCATCTATGATACAATGCAGTACATCAAACCAGATGTATCGACAATTTGTATCGGGCAGGCTGCCAGCATGGGATCATTGCTTTTGACAGCGGGAACTAAAGGCAAGCGCTTTGCTCTGCCTTTAGCTCGAATTATGATTCATCAGCCGCTTGGTGGAGCACAAGGTCAGTCCACAGATATTCAGATCCAAGCTAGAGAAATCTTGCGTCTGCGTGAAGTAGGCAATGATATTTTGGTTCGTCATACGGGTCAGGATCGTGATAAAGTACAACTCGATACAGAACGCGACAACTTTATGTCGGCAGAAGAAGCAAAGGCTTATGGATTGATTGATGAAGTGATTACTCGTCCGGTGAAAAAAGCCGAAACTCTTGACTGAGGGGTGATACCATGTTGAAGTTTGGGGATGAAAAAGGTCAGCTCAAATGCTCGTTTTGCGGTAAGTCGCAAGATCAGGTACGCAAGTTAGTTGCCGGCCCTGGCGTGTATATTTGCGATGAATGTATTGAATTATGCAATGAGATAATTGAAGAAGAATTCAGCGATGACGTTGAAGTTGAACTGAAGGATGTCCCAAAACCCAAGGATATCAAGGCTATTTTGGATCAGTATGTTATAGGTCAAGATGAAGCTAAAAAATCCCTGGCAGTTGCGGTTTATAATCACTATAAACGCATCAATACGGGAACGAAACCCAATGAGATCGAATTACAAAAATCAAATATTTTGATGCTCGGTCCAACAGGCAGCGGCAAGACTTTGTTGGCACAGACGCTGGCGAAGATACTCAATGTGCCATTTGCAATTGCAGATGCTACATCGCTTACGGAAGCTGGTTATGTTGGCGAAGATGTAGAAAACATCCTGCTAAAGCTTATTCAATCCGCTGACTATGATGTGGAAAAAGCTGAAAAGGGAATTATCTACATTGATGAAATCGACAAGATTGCTCGTAAGTCAGAAAATCCATCGATTACAAGAGATGTTTCAGGTGAAGGTGTGCAGCAAGCCCTTTTGAAAATATTAGAAGGCACGGTTGCCAGTGTGCCGCCGCAAGGTGGACGCAAGCATCCTCATCAGGAATTGATACAGATTGACACGACGAATATCCTCTTTATCTGTGGTGGAGCTTTTGATGGTATAGAAAAAATCATTGAAGGCCGCCTTGGGGAAAAGAACCTCGGATTTGGAGCGAAAATCGAAAGCCAGCAGGAACGTAATATTGGTGAGGTCTTGAGCCGAGTCCTGCCAGAGGATTTGCTGAAAAATGGATTGATTCCGGAATTTGTTGGCCGTTTGCCGGTCATAGTCACTTTAGAAGCATTGACAGAAGATGCTTTGGTAAGTATTCTGGTAGAACCAAAGAATGCATTGGTCAAGCAATATCAAAAGTTCATGGAAATGGATGATGTAAAGCTTGAATTCGACGAGGATGCTCTTCGCTTGATAGCTCGTGAGGCTTTGAAACGGAAAACCGGGGCTCGAGGGCTGCGGTCGATTATCGAAGCAATCATGCGCAACGTCATGTATGAAGTTCCTTCACGTAAAGATGTGGCAACCTGTAGAGTTACCAAAGAAGTTATTTCAGAAAAGAAAGATCCGGTTTTAGTCTATGACAAAAAGAAATCTAAGAAAGCCTTAGATAGTGAAGCGTCAGCTTAACCGGCTGCAAAAGAGACGTTGTGTATACAGCGTCTCTTTTTTGTCAGATGTAACAGGAATTTAAAGGGATGATTTAGAATACAATAGCTATAGCGTTTAAGTTGAATTTGCTATAGAACGAAAGATTATTGTTACATAATAAATGGATCAGGAGAGGGAGGAGTCCTTTATGGCTGGTATACGAAAAATCCCCTTACTGCCTTTGCGCGGACTGATGGTTTTTCCTTATACGATTATTCACCTAGATGTTGGACGGGAAACGTCTATTGCTGCATTGGAAGAAGCGATGGTGCAAGATCGATTGATTATGCTTAGTGCGCAAAAAGATGCTGCAGTCGATCAACCAACGCAAGATGATGTTTTTGAAATCGGAACGGTGGCAGAAGTCAAGCAGCTTCTCAAAATGCCAGGCGGAACGCTGCGCGTATTGGTTGAAGGCTTGAATCGTGCCAAAATAAAAAACTTTACGGCTTTAGATAAATACATTGAGGCTGAAGTTGAAGAGTATGATGAAACAGCGGAAGATTCGTTGGAAATGGAAGCACTTCTTCGTGCGGTTGTACATCAATTTGAAGAATGGGTGCGCCTAAGCCGAAAAATCCCACCAGAAACATTAGTATCCGTAGTGCTTATTGAAGACGGCGGCAGACTTTGCGATTTGATTGCAAGCCATTTGAACTTGAAGCTGGAAGATCGTCAGGAACTTTTGTCCATGCTCAATGTCAAAGAACGTTTGGAAAAACTTTATGGTATATTGGTACGTGAAATGGAAGTCATGGAAATTGAGCATACCATTAGCAATCGTGTGCGTAAACAAATGGAAAAGCTGCAAAAAGATTATTATTTGCGCGAGCAGATCAAAGCAATTCAAAAAGAACTTGGCGATAAAGATGATAAAATATCTGAAATCGAAGAATATCGAGAAAAACTAACGAATGGCAAGTATCCAGAAAATGTGGTAGAGCGGGTCAATAAAGAACTCAGCCGTTTGGAAAAAATGCCGAATATGTCAGCAGAAACTGGCGTAATCCGCACTTATATCGATTGGCTTCTATCTTTGCCTTGGGAACACACGACAGAAGATCAGCTTGAGCTCAGCTTGGCTGAAAAAACATTGAATGAAGATCATTATGGCTTGGAAAAAGTCAAAGAAAGAATCCTTGAATACCTGTCGATTAGAAAATTATCTGGAAATATGGCCGGCCCGATTATTTGTTTAGTAGGGCCGCCGGGGGTAGGCAAGACTTCTTTAGCGGCATCGGTAGCTAAAGCTGTTGGTCGTAAATTTATTCGTGCGTCCTTAGGCGGGATTCGCGATGAAGCTGAAATTCGTGGACATCGTCGCACCTATGTAGGCGCATTACCAGGACGAATACTGGAGGGCATCAAGGCTGCTGGCTCGCAAAATCCAGTGTTTTTGCTCGATGAAATCGATAAGATGAGCGCGGATTTTCGAGGAGACCCATCGGCAGCACTGCTTGAAGTATTGGATCCAGAACAAAATAATACATTTAGTGATCATTATATCGAGCTGCCATATGATTTATCGAAAGTACTATGGATCGTTACCGCTAATAACATGGGGAATATTCCAAGACCGCTGCGCGATCGCATGGAAATCATTACCCTGCCGAGCTATACCGAAGAAGAAAAATTACAGATTGCCGAACGCTATCTCGTGCAAAAACAACGTGAAGCCAATGGGCTTAAGCGTGGGCAACTGCAGTTTAGAAATGGTGCTCTGCAAAAAATAATCGCCGGATTTACTAGAGAAGCTGGAGTACGTGAGCTCGAACGAGTCATTGCCAAAGTTTGCCGCAAGGCTGCAAGACAAATTGTCGAACACGGCCAAAAGTCAGTGCATGTTACACCTGCCAATATAGAAGACATGCTCGGTAAAGTCAAATTTTTGCATACCAAAGCAGAAAAAGCAGCGGAAGTCGGAGTTTGCACAGGAATGGCTTGGACGGAAGTCGGCGGAGATATTTTACCGACAGAAGTGACGGTTCTCAAAGGCAAAGGCAAGCTGATTCTCACCGGGCAGCTTGGCGACGTTATGCAGGAATCGGCGCAGGCTGGTCTTAGCTATATTCGAAGTCGTGCCAAAGATCTTGCCATCGATGAGGAATTTCACGAAAAGCAGGATATCCATATCCATTTGCCAGAAGGTGCTATTCCAAAAGATGGCCCGTCAGCAGGCATTACAATGGTCACAGCAATGGTTTCAGCCTTGACAAATAGAAAAGTTCGCAGTGATCTTGCTATGACGGGTGAAGTCACTTTAAGAGGCAGGGTGCTTCCAATTGGCGGCCTTAAAGAAAAAGTATTGGCAGCATATCGCGAGGGAATTCGGACCATCATCTTGCCGAAAGAAAACGAACGCGATATAGAAGAGATTCCAACCACGGTTAAAGAAAAAATAAAATTTGTTCCAGTCGAAAACATGGATGAAGTTTTAGACTGCGCATTGGTGAAATAAATGAAAGAAAATGTAATTATTACGCAAGGTAAATATATTGCTTCGGCAGTAAAAAAAGAGCAGTATCCAGAAAATAAGATGAAAGAAATCGTCTTTATGGGACGCTCTAATGTCGGAAAATCTTCCCTGATCAATTCACTTACACGAGTTCGTGGGTTGGCAAGGGTAAGCCGGCAGCCAGGAAAGACACAGACTATCAATTTTTATGAATTGGGAGCAAAAATCGAAGGACAAGAAGACCGTAAGGATTTTTATCTAGTCGATTTACCGGGATATGGCTATGCAAAAACTGGCCAGGAAAACCGCAAGCGCTGGGCAAAATTCATTGATGAATATTTGGTTGAATCCGAGCAACTGCAATTTGTCTGCCAACTCGTGGACAGCCGACATGAGCCGATGAGCTCAGATATTGATATGTTCCGCTGGTTGGTAGAACATGAAGTTCCAGTGCTCATTATCGCAACGAAAACAGATAAACTCAGCAAGACAGCTTTGCAAAAGAGCATTGCTCAGATAAAAAAGAAGCTTGGTATCGCTGAAATCGACGTATTGCCATACTCTGCATTAAAAAATGAAGGGCGTTCAGAATTACTTGACGTCATAGGTTCCGTTTTGGTACAATAAAGGCACAGACATAAGGGGGAGTTATACAACCTTACTGGTTGGGTAATTTCTCCTTATGTTATTTGAACGGAGAAAGAGGAGCGTGGGCGTATGACACCATTTGATAAGCAGCTCTTGAATGTCTTGCAAACAAAATTGCCGATTAGTAAAAGACCATTTGCTGATATGGCGAAAATACTGGAAACAGACGAAGAAATTGTTCTTGAAAGGCTTAAGCAATTGAAAGAAGAAGGGTATTTGCGGCGCATTGGACCTTTCTTTGATTCGGAAAAGCTTGGTTATAAAGGCGTACTGGTTGCTGTTAAGGTGAAGCAAGGTTGTATGGAAGAGGTTGCAGAGTTTATCAATCGGTATCCTGGAGCTACTCATAATTATGAACGCGAAGGCCGTTATAACTTATGGTTTACTTTATTGACCGAAAACGAGATGCAGCGAGATTTGATTCTAGAGAAGATCAAAGCCTTGCCCGGGGTTGAAAATCTGATTAACCTTGTAGCAAGAAAAAAATATAAAATCAATGTGCAATTTGATTTAAAGTAGGTGAAACCATGATGATGGATGATTTAGATAAAAAAATTATCAGAGCTATGCAAGATGAATTTCCTTTGGTGGCAGAACCTTATAAAGAGATTGCGAACACCATTGGAATAACCGAAGATGAATTGTTGAACCGTCTTCAAGGTTATAAAGAAAATGGGCAGATTCGAAAAATGGGTGCTGTTTTGCGTCATCGTGAGGTCGGCTATAAATCGAATGTTCTTTGTGCGTGGGAAGTTCCGAGCGAGCGTTTGGAGGCAGTTGCTTTAAAGATGTCAGAAGATCCAGCGGTGTCACATTGTTATGACCGCAATACACAGCCGGATTGGCCTTATAATGTCTATACGATGATTCACGGACATAGCCGAGAAGAGTGCGAAGACATAGCGCAAAGGCTTGCTGTGCAAAATGATTTGACGAATAAAGCGATGCTTTTCAGTGTGAAAGAATGGAAAAAAACCAGCATGCGGTATTTTACTGAACAAAATCAATAACAAAAAAGTACATTGAGATATAAAAAATGTAGGGGTCTCCAACAGTCAAAGTTGCTGTTGGGGACCTTTTTTTGTATTTGAGTTTTCATTTTATGTGTTGACAATAAAAGCAGAACTTGTTATCCTATTAAAGATAATGATAATTGTTATCAATATTTTTATGGGGGAATCAATGGAGATGGAAAAAGCGGATGCCGCAAATAAATACTCCTGTCTGGAATTGAACAAAATCTATCTGTATATTGGACTGGTATTTTTGTTGGCGATATCGGCAGTTGGAGCAGTATGTATCGGTACAGTTCAAATCAATTATAAAGAGGCTTATCAGATTATCATACAAGGGGTATCAGGGCAAGCCTTAGGCGCATTATCGCCAGTACATAGAGATATCATTTGGGACCTGAGGCTGCCACGGGTTATTATGGCAGGGATATCAGGGGCTGGGCTCGCTTTGAGCGGAGCTGTTTTACAGGCTGTCGTTCAAAATCCTTTAGCAGAGCCATATATTTTAGGCATTGCTTCGGGTGCTTCTTTTGGGGCAGTAGCGGCTATCTTGATTGGCGGAACGGGGGCCCTTTTTGGCTTAGGAATTCCTTTTTGGGCATTTTGTGGAGCACTTGGCGCAGCCTTTCTCGTATTGTTTTTGGCCCAGTGTGGTGGGGCAAGGACATCGACGGTTAAAATGGTTCTTGCCGGAGCAGTTGTTACCGCTCTTTTGGGAGCGTTAAGCAATTTCATAATTTACACGGCTAATAATACCGAAGGTATTCGCAATGTGGCTTTTTGGTCAATGGGTTCATTGGCGGGAATAAAATGGGGCGATTTGCCTTTGCCCGCAATCGTGGTCGGTATAGCGGCAGGGTATTTTCTTTTGCAGGCTAGATCATTGAATGTGTTGCTGTTAGGCGAGGAAGCAGCTGTGACCTTGGGGATTGAATTAAAAGCTTTGCGCATTGCCGCATTGCTTTTTACGGCGATGGTCACGGGCGTGATTGTTTCCTTTTGTGGGATTTTCGGCTTTGTCGGCTTGATGGTACCACATACGATGCGGGCTGTTTTTGGTGCAGATCATCGCTACTTGCTGCCCGCAGTGATCTTAGTCGGTGCTTTATTTATGATTTGGGCAGATGTACTGGCAAGAATTGTTTTGCCACAAGGGGAATTGCCTGTCGGCATATTGACGGCTGTTTTGGGGGCTCCGTTTTTCATTCATATTTTGTTTCGAGAAACGGGTCATTTCAATGGGAATTAGGTGATTGAAAATAAAACTGGAAATTGAAAATATTAATTTTTCGGCTGCAGGGAAAAAAATACTAGAAGACATTTGTCTGCAGGTAAAAGATGGTGAGTTCGTTGGTGTCATTGGCCCCAATGGCAGTGGGAAATCAACGCTTTTAAAAGCGGTGTATCGTATTATCAAGCCAACATCCGGTATCATAAAGTTCAATGAAAGATATTTGCCGGATTTGAGTGCTAAAGAGACCGCGAGGTTTTTGGCAGTTGTGGGCCAGTTCAATGCAATAAATTTTGATGTATCAATTCTTGAGGTTGTCTTGATGGGGCGAACCCCGCATAAAAGCCAGTGGGAGTTTGAAAATCAGAAAGACCGAAATATTGCTATGGCAGCATTAAGACAAGTGGGATTAGAACAGGCAGCAAAAAGAAGTTTCAACAGTCTATCCGGGGGCGAGAAACAAAGAGTAATCTTGGCTAGAGCCTTGGCTCAAGAGCCGCAATTCTTGATTTTGGATGAACCGACCAATCATTTGGACATTCGTTACCAGTTGCAGCTTTTATCTATTGTTAAGTCTTTGCAAATTGGTTCTTTGGCAGCCTTGCATGACTTATCTTTGGCGGCAATGTTCTGTGCGCGTATCTATGTGCTAAAACAAGGCCAGATTATTGCATCCGGCTGTCCTAATGAGGTCTTGACACCATCTCTTTTAAAACAAGTGTATGGAGTCGACTGTAAGGTAGATGTTGATGAACAAGATGGATATTTGCGAATACACTATTTGCCACCGGCAGCAGGAGGTTGATAAAGATGAAAATAGTGAGGTATGCGACTTTTTTTATCATGATTTTTCTTGCAATAGGCGGCTATGCTTTTTTTTTAGAACATGAGAAAGTGGTAGAAGCCGAACCCCCTTTGATGAAAAATCTTACACCGAAGCGCGTGGTGTCGATGCATCCAGGCATAACGCAATTGCTTTTGGAATTGCAGCTTGAAAACACGGTCGTCGCTACCGTTCGACCTTACCAAAAAATAGCGGGAGAGTTGGGAACTCGTTATGAAAAATTGCCACTTTTACAGGAAGTTTATACGCCGTCAAGGGAGACGGTAATGGAACTCCAGCCAGACCTCATCATTGGCTGGGAACATCAATTTTCGGAAATGGAAATCGGCCCCGAAACTTTCTGGAATAAGCGTGGAATCCGGACATACATAGTGCCAACTACTTTACAGAACGCACATCCGAGTGTACGAGGCGAATTTTTTGCATTATTGGATGATATTGGTCAAATGTTTGACTGCCAAGAAAAAACAGACGTTTATAAGGCACAGATCGATCATAGAATAAATGCCTTGCCAACAGTAAAAGAACGCAAAAAAATAATCATATTGCAAGCCTATGGCGATGGCAAGTATACGCTGTATGGAAATTCATATTTGATCGATGATATTGTCCGGCTTGCTGGTGGGGATAATCTGGTTGAAAAGACGATAAGTTTTGTCAGTGCGGAGCAAGTCTTGGCGTATGATCCTGATTTTATTTTGTTTGTATCGTATCCGGGTGCTGATGGCGGCCCGATGAAAGATGAACAAGCAAAGGAAAAGTTGCAGCAAGATAAAGAAATAAAAAGCTTGCCGGCATTAAAAGCGGGGAATATTATCAATGTTCCGTTTGCCCAAGTCAATGGTGCAGATTTGAGCAGTATGGATCTCATGGAGAAAATTGGAGAAAAACTCAACAACTGATTATTTTTTTTGCTTTTGCAATGAGAATGAATTTTAATATCAGTATTTAGTGAAGGAGAATGTAAGATGGAAAGTTTGTTAGCGTCATTTACCTGGTTTTCACATGGAGGTCCGGTAATGTATTTATTGTTGGTTCTTTCAATTCTGACGATTACAATCGTTGGAGAAAGACTTGTGTATTATAGAAAAATGGCAGAGGATTTGGATGGGCTTTCTCAATCCTTTCAACGAGAAATTGAAAGTGGTGGCTTGGCTGCTATCGAAAAAAAATACAAAAAGGCTGAAAAACCAATGGAGATTTTACTCAAAAAAGGAGCAGAGGCATGTATAGATCAGACAAGCCTTGAAAATGCTTTGGAAAGCAGTGCCCAGCTCTCCGTCGCTAAACTGAAGAAAGCGTTGCCAATGCTTAGCACAGTAGTGACGTTATCTCCTTTATTTGGACTGCTCGGAACGGTCGTCGGCATGATTCAATCTTTTAGCGTCTTTAATCTTGATGCCGGGCAGCCGGCAGCTATAACGGGCGGGGTTGGTGAAGCGCTCATTGCTACGGCGTCTGGTTTGGCCATTGCTGTCGTGGCGTTGGTTGCCCATAGTTATTTTTCTTATCGCCTCGATGGAATCATAACGAATCTAGAACAATTCAGTTCAGAGCTTATTCAAATTTTGCCGATGTACAAAAAGAATTTGAAACGGGGCAAAGATCATGAAGTTGCGTAGCTTGAACATAGAAAAATCACCGGAAATCATGATTATTCCGATGATTGATATCATTTTTTTCTTGTTGGTATTTTTTATGCTCACAACGCTTCATATGGTGGAGCAGCATACCATTGCAGTAAATCTTCCACAAGCAGCACAGGGCTCACAAGATAAAATACAACGTTTAAATGTGACGATTGCAAAAGATGGAAAGCTTTGGATCGGTGAGGAGGCTTTTTCTAAAGATGAAGCTGTGAAGCGAATCAAAGCCGAAGTCAAGGCTGATCCGAATGGTGTCATTATTCTTCGTGGTGACAAAGAACTCGACTATGGTAAGGTAATCGCTGTTTTAGATGAACTAAAAAAAGCAGGTGCGCAGCGGATATCGATTGCAGTCGAAAGTAAAACCAGTTGATTTTTTGCCAATATATATTGGCTGTTATATCAGAACCTTTATGCGGGTCATAGAGGTTTCTTCATAAAAATAATGCCTCAGATATATTGATCTGAGGCATTATTTTTATGAAGTTTTGAATGGAGTCGATTTATTTTTTGTAGCCCGTAAGAAAATCAACTTCATTTTTGAGGGGCTGATCTTCTAAAAAAGCTGCTAAATTGTCGGCTGCGATTCGTACAATGTTATCAAGTGTAGCAGCTAGGTGATATTGTCCTGAGGTATGTGGCGTAATGTATAAATTGGGAACATGCCACATTGGATGGTCTGGTGGCAATGGTTCAGGATCGGTTACATCTACCGCAGCTCCGGCCAAGTGCCCACTGCTGAGGGCATCGCAAAGAGCTTCTGTTACAACGGCACTGCCGCGGCCGACATTGATAAAATATGCACCAGGCTTCATCAGGGCAAATTTTTCGGCATTTAAAAGATGCAAGGTGGCAGATGTGCCCGGAAGGCTGCATGCTACAATGTCAGCGCGAGCAAGGCAGTGGTCGAGTTCGTCCATACTTGCCATTTCATCAATATAGTCTGGTTTTGCTGCAGCGCGTCGCCGCATTCCAATGACATGTGCACCAAGTGCTTTGACTTTACGAGCAAAAGAGCCGCCGATATCACCAAGACCGAGGACTAAAACAGTTGAGCCATCAATGGAGGTAACAGGACCTTCATCTTGCCATAGGGATTTTTTTTGATTGTCATAATACATATGGAGTTTTTTTTGCATCGATAGCAAGGCGGCTAACATGTATTCAGAAAGAGCTAGGCCGTAGGCACCAGTTGCATTTGTCAACTTTGTCTTTGGCGGCAAGATGCCTTTTTGGCAATAGACATCTGCGCCGGCACTATTTAATTGCAGCCATTTTAGATTTTCGGCCTTATGGAGAAGTTCAGATGGAGGATTGCCGATGATGATATCTGCTTTTTTTATGATATCGTCAGTTAAATGTTTGCTATCTGTATAGAAAAAATCATGCCCAAGAGCAGTTTTTTCCAACAATTCTTTGTGTCTTTTTTCCGCTGGAATGGTAACGATGATATGCATAAAATCACACTCCTTTTTTATTAGAATAAGAGGAATTCTTCGACTTGTCAATGCAAATCCCCATATGGCAGAAATGATTTGCGGATTTGAATGCCGTTGCTAGTTCCTATGTATAGAAAGGAGGCTGTGAAGACATATTTTATTCTTGCGTTTAAAAACGATATACGGTATAATATTTTTTGTTGGCACCAGGAAAATTGGCGCTGACAGACAGTTTAATCGGGGGCATAGCTCAGCTGGGAGAGCGCTTGCATGGCATGCAAGAGGTCAGGAGTTCGATCC
>CBDTTM010000057.1:0-12814 GCA_965363355.1 uncultured Selenomonadaceae bacterium
TCCGTTGTTGTATGTTCGATGGAAGGGACAAGACCATTACTTATTGAAATTCAGGCGTTAGTTTCCCCTACAAGTTTTAATATGCCAAGACGTACTACCGTAGGAATTGACTTTAACAGAGTGAATCTTTTATTGGCTGTTCTTGAAAAAAGGGTCCATTTGAGTATTGGAGCCTGCGATGTCTATGTAAAAGTAGCTGGTGGGATAAAAATAGATGAGCCTGCTATTGATTTGGGTTTAAGTGTGGCCTTGGCATCGAGTTTTGGCATCAATATGATTTTACCAAAGTCTATTATCTTCGGTGAAGTGGGGCTATCTGGTGAAGTCAGAGCAGTCAGTCAAGCAGAGGTACGGATCAATGAGGCGATCAAGATGGGATTTGAACACGTAGTTTTGCCACGCAAAAATCTCGAACGTTTACCGAAGAATCTACCAATAAATCTACATGGTGTGGATAGTGTGAGGGATGCTTTGCGCGTTGTAATTTTGCCTTGAAAAAAATGACTTTCAGAGGTTTTTCATGAATTTGCGATATTTTATTGACAGGGCAAATCTAACGTGATAAAATAATGACTTTTATAAACAGCAATAACATGATATAATGGGAATATGTCTTAAGCTAAAATTTGGGAGGTGTTTCTTTGCTTAACATAGGTGATAAGGTCGTATACCCAATGCATGGTGCTGGTGTTGTTTCAGGGGTGGAGCAATGCGAAGTCATGGGCGAAAACAAGTCGTATTATGTGTTGAAAATGCCCTTGGGAAACATGAAAGTCATGATTCCTACAGATAATGTAGGCAGCATTGGTTTAAGGGACGTTATACCGCAGGCTGACGTTGTAAAGGTGGAGCATGTGTTGCAAAGTGCGCCAGAACATGTAGGCGGAAGCTGGAATAAACGGTTCAATGTAAACCTTGTGAAAATAAAAAGTGGTGATATCTGTGATGTTGCTGCCGTTGTTAGAAACTTGATTTTACAAGATCGTTTCAAAAAGATTTCTACGGGCGAACGACGTTTGCTTGATGTCGCAAAACAGATTTTGATCAGTGAGCTTGTTTATGCTTGTGAAAAAGATCCGGAAGACATTGAGCAGTGGCTGTATCATTTACTTGATGCCAATTTGTTGGAAAGTTAAGAAGTACAGGTAGGTAGATGGGTTTGCCTCGTGCAATCTGATCTGCCTGCATATATTTTGTTCAAGAGGAGGCGAAAGTGTATTGTTAGATAAAGTTTTACGTTTTTTGATTACTGCTTTAATGGCAATTTTTGGTGTTGTTTTAATACGCTTGGCAAATCCATTGCTGACTATAATGATTAACTCAGAGCTTTTGGATATTGATATGGGAATTTTGGGCATGACAATGACGAATCTTGTATCTATTTTGTTAGGTCTTCTAGTAGGTGGAGGGATAGGCTTTTTGATTTCTCCGTATCTTATAAAAAAATTATTGAAGTTTTCTGTATGGGTGGAGAGTCAGCTTAATAAAATGCCGATTCATGATGTTATTGCAGGGGCTTGTGGACTGGCAATCGGACTTATTATTGCAAATTTATTAGGGGTAGCTTTTTCAAGAGTCCCAATTGTAGGGGATTATATTCCGGTTGTATTCAGTATTGTATTAGGGTATCTAGGAATTCACATTACGATAAAGAAACGCAAAGAAATTACGGGATTATTCGATTTTATCCCTCGATTGATAAAAGATTCTGCAAAGAACAAAGAGGCGGCTGCTCCTGCTCCGATAGAGGAAGCCCCTTCAAAGCCACTTTATAAGCTGCTTGATACGAGTGTTATTATCGACGGGCGGATTGCAGATATTTGTCAAAGTGGATTTATTGAAGGCACGATATTGATTCCGGTGTTTGTTTTGGAAGAACTGCAGCATATTGCTGATTCTTCAGACTTACTAAAGCGTACACGTGGACGAAGAGGCCTTGATATATTAAAGCGGATTCAGACTGAGTTTGATATGTTTGTGGAAATCGATAGCCGTGATTTTGATGACATTACAGAGGTAGACTCCAAACTTATTCGATTGGGTAAGCTTGTTGGCGGCAAAATCATAACCAACGATTATAACCTCAATAAAGTAGCAGATCTTCAGGGCGTTCCTGTTTTGAACATCAATGAACTATCGAATGCAGTCAAGCCTGTTGTAATTCCGGGTGAAACGATGATGGCTATGGTTGTGAAGGAAGGAAAAGAACAGGGCCAAGGGGTGGCATATCTCGATGATGGTACGATGATTGTCGTAGAAGGGGGCCGCCGCTATATCAATACGAATTTAGAAGTGCTTGTCACTTCTGTTTTACAAACGGCAGCGGGACGCATGATTTTTGCTAAACCAAAACCTTGATCAACTAAAAAGCGTGATTTGAGAGCTGCGGATTTCCGCAGCTCTTTTTGTGGAGGGGCTTTTCATTTTGAAGCTCTTTGTGTATGATATAAAGACGAAGGATTTTTAAAGGGGCGATAGGATCATTATGATAACTGCAATATTTCCAGCGGCAGGGCAGGGGCGGCGGATGAAAGCTAGTATAAACAAAGTTTTTTTGGAGCTTTGTGGCAAGCCGATATTGGTCCATACTTTGCTGGCTTTTTCTCGTTGTGCGCTGATCGATCAGTTGATTGTTGTGGTAGGTAAAGATGAGATAAATTTTGTAAAGGCTGCGTTGAAGGTCGTTCCGGGACTCAAGCCATATAAGGTTGTTGCTGGAGCTGAGGAGAGACAGTATTCGATTTATAATGGATTGGCGCATGTCGCACCGCAGTCGGATGTCGTATTAGTCCACGATGCAGCTCGCCCGCTGATTTCAACGGCGTTGATTGAAGCTGTAGCCAATGAGGCTCTGCACAGTGGAGCGGCTATTGCAGCGGTTCCAGTAAAAGACACCATTAAAGTAGTTGATGAAGACAAAACGGTTACAAAGACGCCGGCGCGGAGTAGTTTATGGGCGGTGCAGACGCCACAAGGCTTCCAAAGAGAACTATTGGTACAAGCTTATCAAAAAGCCCAACAGGATGGATTTTTAGGAACGGATGATTCCAGTCTGGTTGAACGAATGGGAATTCCGGTTAAAGTAGTCAAGGGCGAGTATCAAAATGTCAAATTGACGACACCTGAAGATTTGTTTATTGCTGAGGCATTTTTACGTGAAAAAACAGAAGAAAAAATAAAGACTTTGCCAGCAACTGTATCCGCGGCAGTGTCTGGGATGAAAGATAAATTATTTAAGAAGAGGTAATGTTATGACGAGGTTTGGAATGGGTTATGATGTACATAAATTAGTGAAAGAGCGTCAGCTCATTTTAGGCGGGGTGACCATTGAGTATCCATTGGGGCTTTTAGGACATTCAGATGCAGATGTTCTCTTGCATGCAATTGCGGATGCGCTTTTAGGCGCAGCAGCTCTTGGCGATATAGGTAGACATTTTCCGGATACTGATCCGGCTTATTGCGGGATATCAAGCATCGTGCTTTTAAAAAGAGTAGGGGAACTTCTCGAACAGAAGGGCTATCAGATCGGTAATATCGATGCGACTATCGTAGCGCAAGCGCCTAAACTGGCACCCTATATTTTACAGATGAACCACAATATAGCTGAAACTTTGGGCCTGACAGAAGACCAAGTCAACGTAAAGGCGACGACTGAGGAAAAACTTGGCTTTACTGGGGCGCAAGAGGGCATGTCTGCTTATGCGGTTGTCGGTATCGAACATAAATAATAATTGTCGATTTTACTGTTTTCTGCTAAAATAGAAATTATATGAAATTTTGGAGGGGAAAAATAGATGTCAGAACAAATCAGAGTTCGGTTCGCACCGAGTCCAACCGGACCATTTCATATTGGCGGTGCACGCAGCGCCTTGTTTAATTGGCTTTTAGCTAGAAAGTATCCAGAAGGTAAATTCATTTTGCGAATTGAAGATACAGACCGGGTGCGCTCGACGAGAGAATCGGAAGAAAACATTAAAGCTGCACTTAAGTGGCTTGGTATGGACTGGGATGAAGGCATTGATGTTGGCGGAGAATACGGGCCATACCGTCAGACGGAACGCCTTTCTATTTACAAAGAATATACGGATAAGCTTTTGGCAGAAGAAAAAGCTTATTACTGCTATTGCAGCGAAGAAGAAATTGAAGCGGAGCGCGCAGCTTTAAGGGCAAAAAATGAAATGCCGATTTATCAGGGGCATTGCCGCCACTTGACGGATGAACAAAAGGCAGCGTATGAAGCTGAAGGCCGTAAACCAGTCATTCGTTTCCGTACGCCGGAAAATCAACAAGTGTGCTTTAAAGATTTGGTTCGAGGCGATATGTGCTTTGAATCGAGCGGTATTGGGGATTTTGTCATTGTGAAAGCCGATGGCATGCCAGTTTACAACTATGCAGTAGTTCTTGATGATGCATTGATGCGCATTACGCACGTTATTCGTGCGGAAGAACATTTATCGAATACACCGCGACAGGTTGTTTTGTATGAAGCTTTGGGCTTGCCAGTGCCATCTTTTGGACACATTTCATTGATTTTGGGCAAGGATCATACAAAGATGAGCAAACGCCATGGCGCAACATCTGTCGATCAGTATCGTCGTTTGGGGTATTTGCCAGAGGCTTTGGTCAATTTTTTGGCTTTGATGGGCTGGGCTCCGCAAGATGAAAAAGAAATCTTTTCGAAAGAAGAGCTGATCGAAGCTTTTTCGATGGATCATGTGGCTAAAAATCCAGCAGTTTTTGAAATTGACAAGCTCAATTGGATTAATGCACATTATATGAAAAAAGCGAAACCAGAACAGATTACATTGTTAGCAGTTCCACATTTGGTGGAAAAAGGATATATTTCAGGACCGCTCAATGAAGCGGAAATGAAAAATTTAGTTGATTTTGTTTCTGTTATTCAGGACCAATTAAGTTATGCGGCTCAGGTTGCTGATTTTGCTGATATCTATTTTAAAGATGATGTAGCTATCGAAAATGATGAAGCCCGCGAAACTTTGCTTGATGAAACTGCGCCGGCTGTAGTTGGACAGTTTAAAGAAAGCTTAAATGCTTTGGCTGTTGTGGATGCAGCAAATGTTCAGCCTATCTTCAAGGCAATAACAAAGGGACTGAAGGTTAAAGGCCAAAAGGTCTATATGCCGCTTCGTGTTGCTATTACAGGCCAGATGCATGGGCCTGATTTGGCGAGAATCATTGAAGTTCTTGGCCGCGATCGCGTACTTGGAAGAATTGATGCGACGATGAAGGCTGCACAAGAAAATTAATACATAAAAGCGAAGAACGGGAAAGTACATGGGATTTTACTCTTCAGAGAGGCTGGAAGTGCTGTGAACAGCTGAGTGAAACTGCATGGAAGTGCACCCGGGAGCTGCCAAGCTGAATTTTTAGGCGTGGCCGTAAGCAGGCGTTAACTGTATTGAGTGAGATGAGAAATCATCTAAACAGAGTGGAACCACGGGCCTGCGTCTCTGCATTGAGATGCGGGCTCTTTCTGTTTGTTTGGGGAGGAGGAGCACTGTGAAAATTATTTCCCAGTTTAAAAAAGATATTCGTGTGGTATTTGAACGAGATCCTGCAGCGAGAAGTGTTTGGGAGGTTATTTTTTGTTATCAGGGACTGCATGCAATATGGCTGCATCGTTTATCACATTCTCTATATAAAAGGGGATGGATACTGCTGCCAAGAGTCATTTCCAATATAGGCAGGTTTTTGACCGGGGTTGAAATTCATCCAGGAGCGACGATTGGCGAAGGTCTGTTCATTGACCATGGTACGGGAATTGTCATTGGTGAAACGGCAGAAATAGGCAAGAATGTCACCTTGTATCAAGGGGTTACATTAGGCGGAACGGGCAAAGAAAAGGGGAAACGTCACCCAACTGTTGGCAATAATGTAGTCATAGCTTCAGGGGCGAAGGTACTCGGATCTTTTTCTGTTGGCGACCATGCTAAAATCGGTGCAGGCTCAGTTGTACTCAAAGAGGTGCCATCTTATTCAACCGTTGTTGGTATCCCCGGCAAAGTGGTTTTGATGCGAGGCGAAAAAATAGGTGCACAGAGCAAAGAAAAAGAGCGGCGCGAAATCCTGTTTGATGATAAAATAAAAGAGATTGAAGACGAAAAAGATGTTGATTTAGCACATGATAATTTACCGGATCCGGATTCAGAGATGATGATGTGCTTGCTTAAGAATATGCAACGCCTGGAAGAAAAGGTTGAGAAGTTAGAAAAGGAGTTGGCAAGTAAAGATGATAAAAGTTTATAATACGTTGACAAAGCAAAAAGAAGAATTCAAACCTTTAAAAGAAGGCAAGGTCAGTATCTATGTATGCGGTGTTACACCATATAATCATCCGCATATAGGTAATGCTCGTCCGTTTGTTACATGGGACGTAATTAAAAGGTTTTTTCGCAAATCAGGTTATGAAGTAAAACATATACAAAATTTCACGGATGTTGATGACAAAATTATTCGTACAGCGAACGAACAAAGTGTTACATGGAAAGATGTCTCAACCAAATATATCGAAGCTTATTTTGAAGTGATGGATAAACTGCATGTACAAAGAGCAGACTATTATCCAAAGGTATCTGAACACATCGAAGATATTATCAACATGATAACGACACTGGTTGAAAAAGGGTATGCATATCCGCTCGATGGCGATGTGTATTTCAGTGTAGAAAAATTCGCTGGTTATGGTAAGCTTAGTGGCCGAAAGTTAGAAGATATGCAAGCGGGTGCTCGTGTTGAAGTGGATGAACGCAAACAAAACCCGATGGATTTCGCTCTTTGGAAATCAGCGAAACCCGGCGAACCGTATTGGCAGAGTCCGTGGGGAAATGGTCGCCCTGGATGGCATATCGAGTGTTCAGCTATGTCGCTGAAATACCTAGGTGAAACATTTGATTTTCATGGCGGTGGCAGTGATTTGATTTTCCCTCATCATGAAAATGAAATTGCGCAGTCCCAGGCGTGTTGTTCTAACGACGATGGTTTTGCCAAGTATTGGCTGCACAATGGGTTTATTACAATAAACCAAGAAAAAATGAGTAAGTCGTTGAATAATTTCTTTACGGTAGAAGATATCTTGAAAAAATATCCAGCGGAAGTATTGCGTTTCTTTATCGTTGCGACGCATTATCGCAGTCCGCTTGATTTTGGTGATGATCGCCTAAAAGAGGCACAAGCAAGTCTTGGCCGTTTAGAAAACGCAAAAGAAAATATTATGAGCCTGTCGGCTATGGAATCCGGTAAAGAAGCGACGGCAGCGTCTCTGGCAGCTATGGCGAAAACGGAAAAAGAAGGCTTTTATGAAGCGATGGCGGATGATTTCAATACGGCATTGGCACTGAGCCATATGTTTGCATTGGCTAAAGAAATCAATGTATATTATCATGAGGTGACAACTGGAAAAGCTGCTTTTGATGAAACGAATTTCAAAGAAGTAGAAGCTGCCTACGAAGATATGGCAGAGATTCTTGGGATTTTACAGGATGAAACTTCAGTTGAAGCAGAAGACGATGGTTTACTCGATGGGTTGATGGATTTGATCATAGAATTGAGACAGCAGGCTCGCACGAACAAAGACTGGGCTTCGGCAGATAAAATCCGTGACGGATTAAAAGAACTAGGGATTTCTTTAGAAGACTCACCTACAGGGGTAAGGTGGAAACGTTAATGAAATTTGATCATTTTAAGTTTTTGGTAGATAGTATGTTTGCACCTGATGATTTTGGGAAAGTTCATAAAAAATATGATGCGGTAGATCCGAAAGCATTGAATCCATTGGTTCTTGCTTATATCGGTGACGCATATTTCCATTTGTTTGTCAGAGGCAGGCTTTTGGGTTATGAACAGAATAAAGTCCAAATCCTGCATCAATTCAGTGCACAGATTGTTTCAGCTGTTTGGCAGGCTAAAGCGTATATTGGCATAGAAAAAATGCTGACGGAAGAAGAAAAAGCAATTTTTCGCCGCGGCCGAAATGCTAAAAGCCATGCACCGAAAAGTGCCAGTGTAGCAGAGTATCATATGAGTACAGGTTTTGAAGCTTTGCTTGGTACCTTGTATTTAACTGAAAAGTATGACCGTTTGTATGAGCTTGCAGAAGCCTCTTTTGAAATCATATCAGAAGCTATGATGCACCAGGTGCAAACAAAAAAGTGAGGGAATAGGCATGAAAGTAAAATTAATCGAGTATACGAAAAATCCGGAAAGAGTCGTGGCTATGGCAGCTAGGCTTTGCTACTCACCAATAGGTGCAGAAGAGCTTTCGGAAAAAATGACGGAGGAACAGGTCAATAAATTAGTTGGAAAAATTGTGAGCCTTGGACATGCTTCGACACTTGAGCACGTGTCCTTTACTTTTGCAGCCGAAGGCATATCAAGAGTTTTGTCACACCAGCTCGTTCGGCATCGTATAGCATCATATTCGCAGCAGTCACAGCGTTACGTAAGTGAACATGATTTTGAATATATATTGCCGCCGACAATCGCGGCAGACCTAAAGGCAAAAGAAAAATTCGAACAGCTCATGGGGCAGATCCGTTCAACATATGATGAACTTGTGTCCTTAGGGGTCGCCAAGGAAGATGCCAGGTATGTTTTGGCGAATGCGACGGAAACAAAGGTAGTCATGACATTCAATGCTCGTTCCTTGCAGCATTTCCTAGAGCTGCGCTGCTGCAATCGCGCCCAGTGGGAAATCCGCCAGATGGCAAACATGATGCTCGCCGAAGTTAAAAAAGTTGCCCCATTGCTCTTTAAGAATGCAGGAGCATCTTGCGTTGTCACGGGCAGGTGTCCTGAAGGTGCGATGACCTGTGGACGATTTGAAGAAATGGTAAAACAGCGTGAAGTTTAAAGCGAACGGCAAGAAAGGATCAGATATGCAAACGAATAAAAATAAAGAGCACAATCATAAACCGGCAGCTTTGCCAACAAAAAAAAGAGAGAATTTCACCAAAAAGAAGCAGCAAGAGGCACCCGTAGTCTTGACACAGGTTTCAGAAGAACTGCCAAATGATATGGTAATTGGACGTAATGCAGTGACTGAAGCGATAAAAAGTGGTCGTTCCATCAATAAAATATTGATTGCCAAAGGTGAACGGCAAGGCTCCATCAAAGAATTGATTGCGTTAGCAAAAGATGCGGGGATCATGCTGCAAGAAGCAGAATATAGAAAACTCGATGAAATCAGTGGAGGCCTTCGCCACCAAGGGGTCGTTGCCTATGGTGCACCAGTTGATTATGTTGAGCTCGATGATATTTTGAAAATTGCTGAAGACAAAGGCGAACCGCCATTTTTGATTTTGCTCGATGAACTTGAAGATCCACATAATCTTGGTGCAATCTTGCGTACAGCAGATGCAGTGGGGGTCCATGGCGTCCTTATTCCTAAACGTCGCAGCTGCCCACTGTCGGCGACTGTAGCCAAGACATCTGCTGGAGCAATGGAGTATGTACCAGTAGCCAGGATTGGCAATGTTGCGCAGACCATAAAATTACTCAAAGAAAAAAATATATGGGCAGTCGGCGCCGATATGGATGGCGACAAGGATTATTATGAATCAGATTTGACTGGTGCACTTTTGCTTGTTGTCGGCAGTGAAGGAAAAGGTATCAGCCGTTTAGCAAAAGAACAGTGCGATTTTTTGGTCAAAATACCGATGCAGGGCAAAATAAACTCGCTTAACGCATCTGTGGCAAGTTCAATATTACTTTATGAGTCATTGAAACAGCGAAAAATTGCTGCGAAATAACCGATAAATTGAGGGCGAGGTCGGCATCAAATGAAAAAACAGCGTCGGGAACATTTTATCATTGATGGCTATAATGTCATTAATGCTTGGTCGGAACTTATCGCCTTAAGGGATAATCTTGGGTATGCAAGGGATCGGCTTATTCATATAATGGCAGAATATGGTGCATATGAAGATTATGATGTTACCATTGTTTTTGATGCGCTTTTTACCGAAACTGAAAAAACTTGTGAAAAAATAAATGAACAGTTGAAAATTGTTTATACGGATGAGCATGAGACCGCTGATAGCTATATTGAAAAGCTAGCGTATGATTTAGTTCGGATGGGAAAAGAAGTCCATGTTGTGACTTCTGACGGGGCAGAACAAAGCCTCATTTTGGGGGCGGGTGCCTATAGAATGCCTTCTTTGGAGTTGCAAAAGCTTGTCAAAAAAGCCAAGATGGCTATTGCTGAAGAATATACAGGTCGACATATCGTTCCGTTGAATCGCCATGAACTCGGTGCTCGGATAGATAGTAAAATGGCAGAACAATTGGATAAAATTAGAAAAAACAAGCGATGAAGCCGCGAATTATCGGGCTTCATCGCTTGACGCGAGCGTTTTGCTAGGGTATAATTTCTTTAAACAGAAATAGACGTCAATGGGCGGTTTGTTTTTATTTGACTTAGGGGAGACGGTGCGATGAGTGCTGATATGCAAAGTGAAGAAGTAGTCAATGTGTTTGAGAATTTGACAGATGAAGAAATTGTTTCGGATCTCAAGGAATGTCCGAACACCGTTGCACTCGATTATATGATCAATAAGTATCGTAATTTTGTCCGAGCTAAGGCACGGTCATACTTCTTGATTGGGGCGGATCGCGAAGATATCATTCAAGAAGGCATGATAGGTCTTTATAAGGCCATCAGGGATTTTCGCAATGATAAACTATCTTCTTTCCGGGCTTTTGCTGAACTATGTGTAACGCGCCAGATTATCACAGCCATCAAGACGGCTACGCGTCAAAAGCATATACCACTCAATTCTTATGTTTCGTTGAATAAGCCTATTTATGACGAAGACTCGGATAGAACTTTGCTTGATGTTTTGTCTGGATCGAAGATATCAGATCCGGAAGAGCTTGTGATTAGCCGAGAAGAGTTCATGGATATCGAGGCTAAAATGGAACAGATTCTAAGTGATTTAGAATGGAAAGTATTGATGTCGTATTTGGACGGAAAATCCTATCAAGAAATTGCTGTTGATTTGGACCGACATGTCAAATCAATCGATAATGCCTTGCAGCGAGTTAAACGCAAACTGGAAAAGTATATGGAAAATCGTGGAGAAGACATGGATGTAAGCAGCGTTTATAATGGATTAAGCTCAATTAATAAACGTTTGCATGGTTTGGGCGATGGGCTTAACCTGCATGATTGAACAATAAAAACAAATAAATAGCCATTTGGAGCACCGCTTTCTTAGGAAGGCGGTGCTTTTCGTGTAGTGCATAATAAAATTTCAAAAATTGCAGGGGTTATAACATTTGCACCGAATTTTTAAAGGTAGATGATACAATGGATATTCAATAGATGTGGGGGGATTTTAGATGAATAGTTCTGCAAAAAATGTAATTGCTATTGTCTGTGGAGGCGGCCCGGCACCAGGAATAAATAGTGTAATCAGTGCGGTAACGTTAGAAGGAAATCGACAGGGCTGGGAAGTTCTGGGGATTTATGATGGGTTTTCCCACTTGGCAAAAGGTGAAAAAAAATATAAGAAATTGGAATATGATGACGTCAGTCGAATTCATTTAACTGGGGGCTGCATCTTGCAGATGTCGAGGTTCAATCCGACCAAAGACGAAGCAGACTTGAAAAGAGTCGTAGATACGCTCACAGAGCTAGGTGTGACGCATTTAGTGACGATAGGCGGCGATGATACTGCCTTTAGTGCTACGAAGGTTTCTGAATATGCTAAAGCCTGCGGACGGACGATCAATGTCGTTCATGTGCCAAAGACAATCGATAATGATTTGCCTCTGCCAGAAGGTGTTCCAACGTTTGGTTTTGAAACGGCAAGGGCAATGGGGACGATGGAAATCGAAAACTTGATGGAAGATGCAAGGACGACAAATAACCGTTGGTATCTGACCATTGCTATGGGGCGCACGGCGGGGCATTTGGCACTAGGTATGGGGCGATCCGCTGGGGCGATGATAACCATCATTCCAGAAGAATTCAAAAAGCCACAGGTGCATTTGCAAGAAATCGTTGATTTATTAGTAGGTTCCGTTGTGAAACGTTATTTAAGTGGCAGGAATTATGGGGTAGCAGTTATTGCCGAAGGTGTCATGGAAAAAATTGCAGCGGAAGATTTCGCTTTGCTGGGCGAAGCTTGTTTTGACGAACACGGACATATTCGTTATGCAGAACTTGATTTTGGCGAAATATTGAAAATGGCGATTTTGAGTGAACTGAAAAAAATCGGCATAAAAATTTCTGTTGTCGATAAGGAAATTGGCTATGAACTTCGCTGCGCACCGCCTATTTCCTATGATATAGATTATGCTCGTTCGCTAGGTTACGAGGCAGTTCAATTTTTGCTGGCAGGAGGAACTGGGGCGATGATAACGATTCAAGGGAATCGAGCGCTGCCGTTGTATTTTTCGGAAATCAATGATCCTAAGACGGGTAAGACCAAGGTTCGTTTTGTAAATATTGACTCTGTCAATTATCGTATTGCTAGAGGATTTATGGTTCGTTTAGAAAAGACAGATCTAGCGGATCCGGGGATTGCAAATGCATATAAAATGAGTGTTGAAGAATTTTCTGAGCGATATTCATACTTGTTTTTATAAGAAAAAACCCCATTGAATTTCAACTTTTTTTAATAAAAGTGAAAAAAGTTTTAAAAAATGCTTTACAAAGGTGTTTGGGTATGATATCATTATTTCTTGTCAGCCGGGTGATACTGAACCGGCCGAAATGATATCGCGGGGTGGAGCAGCTGGTAGCTCGTCGGGCTCATAACCCGAAGGTCAGAGGTTCGAGTCCTCTCCCCGC
>CBDTTM010000058.1:0-12778 GCA_965363355.1 uncultured Selenomonadaceae bacterium
GGCAGCAACTGTTTCGGTACCCATCGAAGGATACTTCCAGTTAAGGCGGTTTTCTACCCAGCCCTTATCTGGAGTTTCCGGCAGCATTTCCCCCTGCTTTATCTTGAGCAAAAAATCCTCGCTTTGCAAGGTTTCCATTTTATTTTCCTTGATGGCATAGGCTGGAACGATTTGCACCTGCCAGTGCGAGCTGTCTTCGTAATTTATCGGACAACGCTGCTGGGGTGTTTGTGCATAATCACGCAAAGCTTGACCATCTTCATGCCGAGCCGCTGCCGGGCCAATCCAATCGAGATAAGATTTGGCATCGGCGATCATATAATCAGGCAGCAGGACTGAAGCTGAGCTAAGCTGACGACACCAAGAAAGGGCTCGATCTTCTAGTTTTTTGCTAGAACCGACGAGAATCAATTTTTCTCTAGCCCTTGTCAATGCGACGTATAGAACGCGCAGCTCTTCGGCTTTGTTCTCTCTTTCTAGCTGACAAGCTATAGACTGACGTGCAAAGGTTGGATAGCGTAAGGATAATTCATCATCGATTTTATATGGACCTAAGCCATATTTTTTGTGCAAGAGCAAGATTTCTCGTGTATCGAGCAAATTGAAATTCTTCCCAAGGTCGGCCACGATGACAACCGGAAACTCAAGCCCCTTGCTCTTATGAACACTCATGACTCTGACAACATCTTCGCTTTCACCTAAAGTCCGAGCTGCTGACAAGTCGGTTCCCATGTTCTGCATTTTTTCAACAAAGCGCAAAAAACGGAACAGACCGCGGAAATTCGTTTGCTCATATTCTCCGGCACGGTCATAAAGCATGCGAAGATTCGCCTGTCGCAAAAGGCCTCCTGGCGTACCTCCGACATAGTCGTAATAACCCGTATCGCGAAAAAGCTGCCATATAAGCTGCGGTACACTGACTCGCCTGGCAAGATTTCGCCACTGGCTGAGTTCTTTTAAAAACAGCATGCTTTTATCTTTAAGCTCAACTGCCACTTCCGCTGCCGGTGCGGTCGAGGCAAATAACGCAGCCATCAAATCCCCTTCTGCCGTCAACAAACGAATTTGTGCAAGCTCTCCTGCCGTAAACTGTCCTATCGGCGAAAACAAAACCGCAGCCAGTGGAATGTCCTGGCGTGGATTGTCGATGATTTGCAGCAGTGCCAGCATGATTTGTATTTCTGTCTCTTGAAAATAGCCTGCATCTACAGCAGCATAAGCGGGGATATTATTGATTCGGAGCGCCTCTAGCAGTACATTCGCCTTGCCTTTGACCGAGCGCAGCAATATTACGATATCACGCCACGCTAGGGATCGATAGTCTTTGCTTTCTTTATCGAATACCTGATAGCCTTCTTGCATGAGCCGATTGATACGCTCAGCAATATAATGCGCCTCAAGAGAAAATCCTGTGATTTCTTCATCTTCTGGCTCTGGGATTGCGGTTTCTCCCAAGGATTCCTCAGATGCTCTTTGATCTCGGTCTATAATGGTGAGTTCAACCGGCCCAGCAAGTGTCTTGCCTTCAGCTTCCGGATAATCCGGCCCGGCATGCAGCTCTTCTGCATCGCCATATGGAAGCTCAGCAATATTTTCTGACATGGCCTGGGCAAAAACATAGTTGATCGCAGCGAGTATCTGCGGCCGGCTACGAAAATTCTGAGCTAAATCGATGCGCTCATAGCTGGAGCCAAGCTCTGGATAGTCATGATATTTTCGCAAAAACAATTCTGGTTCCGCCAGACGGAAACGATAGATACTCTGTTTTACATCCCCCACCAAGAAGAGATTTCCTCGATCATCGCGGGAAACGAGCATCAAGATAGCTTCCTGCACTCCATTCGTATCTTGATATTCATCGACCATGACCTCTTTGTACTTGTGCTGCAAGGCGATTGCTGTTGCCGACGGTTGAAGCTTTGCCTCCGCATCAGGTTCAACTAAGACCTGCAAGGCAAAATGCTCAAGATCATTGAAATCGACCAATGTTTTTTCCTGTTTTGCTTTAGAAAATGCTAGAGCAAATTCCAATGCAATATTGCAAATCACCGCCATTATATCTTTTTGGCTGCGGATATCTGCTAAAAGCTGTTCCTCTTCGACCATAAAATAAGATTCTTTTAACGATTTGATCCGGTCTTTTATCTTTTGGCGTTTTGCGGTAAAAATAGATTTGATTTCTTCATCAGTGCCCTTAGGCGTTCGCATCGTTGCAAATTTCGCACCGTAGACGGCCATTCGTAAATCCGCCCAAGGAGCTTCGAATTTATTCTCTATTTCTACCAAGAGCTCGCGATCCCCTTGAATATAAGGTTCGTAGAATTCAGCCCCAAGGAGCTCCGCCGTACGCTGCATATCATCGCAGTCAGCCATGCAGGCAGACAAAGAAAGCTTCAATTCTTTTTTTACCGGTTCCATCCATTTGGTTTCCATCAGTGTCTGACCTAACGGCAAATCAAAATCTTTTGGCAGAGCCATCAGCCACTCTTTGGAAAATGCCTGGCTGCGTGAATACTCATAAAGCTTCAAGATGATTTCATACAAGCCTTCGTCATTTCGGTCATTGCCGTAACAATCGACAAAATGCAGGAACTCTTCTTCTGCTTTTTCATATTTTTCTTCAAATAAATTTTCTAAGACATCTCGTTTCAACAAATCCATTTCCTGCTGGCTGCCTAATCTAAACTGCGGATCAAGGTCGAGCTGATGGAAATTTTGCCGAATCAAGGTCTGGCAAAAAGAGTGCATCGTCGAAATCGAAGCCGCATTGAGGAGCACCAATTGTCTTTGCAAATGCTGTGAACCCGGATCTTTCGTCAAAGCTTTCTGTATCGCCTGCTCAACGCGTTCTCGCATTTCAGCTGCTGCGGCACTGGTAAATGTCATGACAAGGATCTCATCGATATCGCATTGTCCTTCGATAAGCCTCCGAATGATGCGCTCGACGAGCACAGCAGTCTTACCGCTGCCAGCAGCAGCTGCTACCAACAAATTTTTATCATATGTCGTGATTGCTTTTATTTGTGCGTCGGACCATGGCATGTGCCCACCTCCTCGATAATGCTTTGCATCAATGCTTCATCCTTTATTTTGTTTAGCTGCCGATGTTCATTGCCCGGAATGATTTGGTCAAATTGGCAGACACTCTGGTAAGCGCAATACGTGCATGCATTCTGCTGTGCATCCATTCGATATGGTTTGGCGGCGATATCGCCACTTAAAATTTCTTTGCCTGTAGCTGCGAGCAATTGATCGATATACGAAAGCAACGCCGCAAATTCTTCCTGTGTCTTGACCTGACCGCGAGCCCCCGAATGGATTTCTCCATCGTTTTTCAATACCACTTTGATGAAATTGACGGTCGAGTCAATCTGTCGAATGATATCGGGATCAGCGACGACCCAGCCTGGCATTTGAAGTTCTTTGTTTATTGCCACTTCCGCTTCTTTGGCTGTCAACGGATATTTTCCCGTAATGCGAGGGTTCTTCAAGAAATAATACAGCACACCTGCTGGCAATGCCGGACGGCCAAAGAACTGTGCCGAAGCGTTGGCGACGACAAGCATATAGGTCAAAAGCTGCAATTGAAGGCCATAATACACATTGAGCAAATTCAGATATGCTGACCCTGATTTATAATCGATGATCAAAAAATGCCCTGTAGCCTCATCAAAATCGATTCGGTCGATCTGTCCGATGATTTCCAAGGTGTACCCATCTGTCAAATCGTAGCAAAGCGGTGGCAAATCCTGATTGCCGCTGCCAAACGATTTTTCCAGTCCAACTGGTTGGAACTCGCTTACGCCGGCAAAATCAATCAACCGCTTGACTGCCCGTTCAACCGTCCGGCGAATACGACCGGTCAAATGCTGAAACTGCGATGAACTCAATAAAATCTCATTTTGCAGTTTAGGTGCAAGACCATCTACTATTTCCTGACAGATTACCTTACACTCTGCCGCATCCACATCGCTCCAGCTTCGACCAGCCTTTTCCATGCGCTCGCCAAAAGCTTTAAGCGACGCGTGTAAAAGAGTCCCCAGATCCGGTGCAGAAAAACGATATTCCGCTCGTTCCTGTAAAGTCAGGCCATAACGGGCAAAATGCTGGAACGGACACGCTCTGAACCGTTCAAAACGCGTAACACTGCCGCGCAAGCGCTTCTTTTTGGTATAGAGCTGCCGTGCCAGTTCTTGCGGCAATTGATCCGCCCTTGCCGAAGCAAAAAGTCCTTCGGTGATCCGCTTCAAATAGGGCTGCATAGATGGCTCTTGCTTGGCCCAATTGTACACATCCTGCCAAAAAGGGCTCATCTTACCAGCATCTCGATATACTCTTAATGCCGAAGCTAATTTAGCCAAAGTCTGCCGTCCTTCAGCAATGAAGAACTCTTCCGTACCAGAAAAATCTTCAAGTGGCAATGATTTGATTTTGGCTGTTGGCACAAGTTCCCGCAATCGCCGCAATAGCGGTGAAGGACTAAGACCGCTGCCATCAGCGTCGGCTAAAGGATAAGACAGCCACAAATAATCTGCCGCCAACGTGAAGCCTTTATATAAAAGATATTTTTCCGCGAAATTATCCCCGCTGCACCCCGAAGAAATCTCCAAGCCAACAGCAGCCAGCTTTTGCCGATCTGCATCGCTAAGAAGCCCCTCAGCCTTAGACCGGCGCGGCATGATGCCTTCTACTGCACCGACGATAAATACCGCCTTTAAATTCTCCAAACTATTTTGATCAAAATCCGCCAGCGTCACGTAGTCAAGACCTGGAGGAATCAAACTGATTTTGAGGCCATCGAGCCCATCATTGATAATGGTTTCATATTCATCCAAGCGCAGTTGATCCTCACCTGAAGTTTCCACCAATTGATCAAAAAGATCGATGATGTCTTCCCAAATTTGTTCATGTTCCCGCGCCTGCGCCAAATCTCCGGCTTCCGTTGCCCGCTTCGCCCATTGTTCAAGGGTATGGCTCACATTGAGTTCGAGCAAAAGCTCATACAATGCCATGGTTTGTTCACGCACGCACTTAGCCTGCTCGATTTTATCAGCAAAATGCAGCATAGGCTGCATTACCTGCCGCCGTATATGATTGATTTCATCGAGCTGTTCTTGTTTGCGTTGATCAGGCTCTACTTCATCGAGCTCTACTCGCTTATAATACTTCCAGTCCTCTTCCATCGTCCAGCGTTTGCCACGGATGCCAAATGCCAATGCGTAATTTTCCAAAGAATCGATTTGAGGTCGACTGACCGCAAAAAAATCCGTCTTAAAGCAGCGAAAAAGCGGTTCATATTTCCAGCCACGCAAAGCTTCAAGTGCCGAACGCAAAAACTCAGCCAAAGGGTGATGGATGCTTTGCCTTTTGGCATCGCTGAAATAAGGAATCCCATAATCGCCAAACACTGCCGCAAATACATTTTCATAACTTGCTGCATCGCGAACAATTATACCAATATCCTGCCAGCGATATGATTCTTCCCGGCATAGCCTTAAGATGTCCGCGGCGACAGCCTCCGCTTCCAATCGCCGATTGGCAGTTTCGACAAGTTGAAGCCCTGAAGGTTCCACAGAATTCGTTGCCGTCGGCGAAAACTGAAAAAGATTTTTCTCGATAACGGCAAGCGATGTCTTTTGAAAACGGAACGGTTTCCTCATCTGCCTTATACTGTATTCCTGCCCAAGCTCTTTTACCATATGCACGACCTTGTTATACGTCTGCCACTGCCGATGAAACAAAGAGGTTTCCAGTTGATTCTCTACAGCTGAAACATCTTCAAGGCAAAGCGTTATATGTATCTTGCTGGTTTTTTGCAAAAGAGCTTGTAAAATCGCCATCTCCTGGGGATTGAAAAAAACAAAGCCATCGATCCATATTTCTGCATCTTCAAGCATAGAAGCATCCGGAATCTTTGCGGCAAATGCATTGAGCATATCTTCTGCATCATTGTATCTTCCTTGCATCTGCTCTTCGACGCCTCGATATACCTTGGAAAAATCACTGAGCTTGTCTTTCAGTTCGCCCTCGTCCATTTTTTCGATTGCTTCATCGATTTTCCCCACGGATAAGCCATAGCTTTTGAATTCTTCAATCATCTGCGTCATCGAAGCTGAAAAATTACGTTGCCGAGCTGCCCTTCCCAGTACCCGAAATTCACGGCCAGTACCAGCTATGACTTTGGACAGCAATAACCGCTTGCCCACCTCTGTAATGCGCGGATAAGCTCCGCCGCCAGTTTCCAGTAAAACCTGCCGGGCCAAACGTCTGAAGCCAAAAACATAGCTGCGGGAAAATCCATCAATGCCTTCACTTTGCGCCAACTCACGTTCAACTTTAAATGTCATATGTTCCGGCAAAATCAGGAAAAGTGCCGGTCCTTCCGGCGACTTCTTCAATTCACTTCTCATCGATTCAAGACAAACTTTGGTTTTTCCTGTTCCCGCTCTGCCCACAATAAATTCTAGCAAGCCATTCTACCTCCTCTGCCGTCTTATCCCACACAAAATTTTGCCGAGCTTCCCTGCCGGTCTTTCGTGACCTCGAGTCTCGCATCGATGCGTTCACGCAATTCAGGAACATGCGAAATGATACCGACCAGACGACCGCCCTTTTGCAGTTCAAGCAAAGCTTTCAGGGCCATATCGAGTGCCTCGGGGTCAAGCGTCCCAAAACCTTCATCGACGAGAATCGTATCCAGATGGATGCCGCCCGCATAACTTTGCACGACATCGGCAAGACCTAACGCTAGGCACAACGATGCCAAAAAAGTTTCTCCGCCTGATAAAGTCGCGACAGGCCGTGCGTAACCTGTGTATTCATCAAAGACTTCCATTTCAAGCCCTCCGGCCGCATTTTTGCGCGTACGTTCATCTGTCGACTGCAATCGATATTGACCGCGGCTCATGATTTTAAGCCGCATATTCGATGCATCGATGACATCGAGGAGCAATGATTTGAGGACAAAACGCTGGAACGTCATTCCATGTACATTCTTGCCACCCGCCACCGCTGCCAAAGTCCCAATTGTTCTGTATTTCTTGTCGATTTGCTCATTTTTTTCCGCCAATGCCTTCAATTGTTTCGCCTTGTTTTTTGCATGCTCAACGTCTTTTTCGCTGCTCTGCCAGGTTGCGTAGGCATCATTATACTGGGCACTGGCATCAGCCAACTTTTGTTCCAATAGCAAAAGTTCTGGCCTTACAGAACCGGCAATTGCCTGCTGGGTCTTGGTACTGTTTTCTCTTGCTGCCGCATAACGGTCTTCAAACACTCTTATATGTTCCTTGTATTTATCTCTTTTTTCTGCTGGCCATTTGGCCGCTGCTGTATATTCCGCTTCTGTAGTAAAGCCCGCAGCGTGGCAGCGTTTGGCAAACTCTTTTTCAGCAAGTTCGCGGCGATTGCGGCTCAGCTCCAGACTCCCATCGACGGATTTATACTCAGCTTCGACAGCCGCCAATGCCTCTTTGATCTTTTGCAAATGATTCTGCGCTTCATTGAACGCATCATACAGCTGCTTTTGCTTAAGGAGAGCCGCCTGCTCGGCAAGCGCAAGGGCTTCTTGTTGGCGATATTGTTCCGGCAATGCTGCTTTTCTCTCGTTTTCTATGGCTAAAGCCGCCTGCCATTTTCCATGAATCAGTTGCAACTCTAATGACAGCCTGGCAATCGTCTCGCCTTGTTCTTTTTCCTTTACCTGTAAAGCGTCCATATCTTTTGCCAATTGCAAGAGTTTTTCTTCAGCCGTTTTCGCCAATTGATACGCATGGCGTATTTTTCCGCTATGGACAGCCAGGATTTCTTTACTTGGCAGCTCTGACATCGCGTTTTTTTGATCTGCCAATTGTTTTTCTATTGTGTCCTTCTTCGCCTTGGCCTGTTCATAAGCGCGCTGGCAAGTCTGGCGTTTTCCATCTTTCGACTTAAGTTCTTCTTGCGTTTGCTTGATTTCATTTTCAGTCGGCAAAATATCTGAAGAAACCGCCAGGCTTGGATGCGCCAAGGCTCCGCAAACAGGGCAAGCATCACCATCGTTCAATCCAGCAGCCAACACTGCCGCTTGGCCTTGCAGAAAGAGATGCTGCAAACGCTGCAACTCTATTTGGCACTTTTCATAAGCCGCTTCAGCTTTTCTAAAGCTTTCCAGGCTTTCCCTATACTCGCGCGTCGCTGACAAAAGCGAAAGTTCAAGTGTATCACTTTCCTCATAAAGACCTTGCTGTCGCTCGATTTCTGCAAGCTGTAAGCAATAAGTATCTTTCAAACCCGCCTGTTTAAGCAGCTCTTGCTGTGTTTCTTGGCTTTTTTTCAGCCGTTGCTGCACACCAGAAAATTCCGTTTCCAGTTTTTCTTTTTCCGCTAGACAGATCTTATACGCTGCTTCTTGCTCTTTTTCTTTTTTTGCAGCATCAATCAACTCAATGCTTTGAACCATATACGTTTCTAGCTGCATCAATAAGGTATCTGCCGCTTTTCGCTCCGTTTCTTTTTCGGCTTGGAGATTAGCTGCCAAAATCGCTTCTTTATGCTGCCGTGCCAACTGTTCTTGTCTTTTTTGGCAGAAAAGAAGATTGTCCGCCATGGCTTTTTCTTCTTCTTTAGCGGCTAGCATCTGTTTTTCTAAATCCCCTAGACTTGCAGCTTTTTCAGCCGATGCCAGTTCAATTCTAGCCGCTTCTACTTTCGGTAAAAGTTCCGTGCAGGCAAGTATTTCTTTTTCTCCAGCTTCAGCTGCCAGAAAGCGTTCTTCAAGCAATCTGCCATCAGACAGTATTTTTTGTGCCGTCTGTTGTTTGCCTTGCAGCTGCTCTGCGACCTGCTTTTGTTTTGACGATTCGATTTGACGCATAGCAATTTTTTCATCTAATGCAGCATCTGAATCGACTCCAAATTCTTCGTGGATAAATAACTGTTTTTGCCTGTATTCCATTTGTGCGGCTTCGATGTCTTTGGCCTGTGCCTTAAGCTGCTCTTCGATCTGACGATAAAACTCCGTTTTGAACAACGTCTCCATGATCTCCTGACGCTGTGCTGAATTGGCCAAAAGCAATTGTCTGAATTCCCCTTGCGGCAAAAGAACGACCTGTCTGAACTGGCTGCTCTTAAAGCCTAGAAGATGTTCTACTTGCTCGGTTACTTTTGCATAGCCTTGCACCAAGAGCTTTTCTTGATCAGCCACCTTATAAAGCAAGGCATCCGCAGGACTCAAGGTCAAACCGTCACCGCGTTTTTTTGGCCTCATCTGCTCAGGGCTTCGCCAAACGCGGTAGACTTCTTGCCCGATAGCAAAGGTAAAGTCGACCTCTGTTGCCTCGGCAGCTTCTGCCTGATTGCTTCGCAGCATCTTCGCTTCGCGTTTTTCTCCACTGGCATCTCCGTACAAGGCAAAACAGATTGCATCCAAAATAGTCGTCTTGCCAGCGCCAGTAGGTCCATGAATCAGAAAAAAGGATCGCCCCTTGAGATGATCAAAATCCAATACATTCTTTTTCGTATAAGGGCCAAAAGCGCTAAAGCTCAATTTCAACGGTTTCATGCTTTTGCCTCCCTCTGTTTAGCCAACAATTCATCTAGATTTTTTTCAAATACCTGTTTTTGTTCAGCCGTAAGATCTTCATCTGTCATCTGGTGAAAAAAATCCGAAAATAACTCGAGTTCTGATTTAGAACGATAATCTGTTTGGTTCTGGCGTAAGCTTCCACCATTATTCAAACTCGTACGCTCAACCTGCATGAGATTCGGGTAGATTTTTTCCAATTGTCCATGCACATCCAAAATCGCTTGCGTATCCAAAAGTTCTACCGACATGTAATCATCCTGTACGGGATACAATTCACGATTGTGAACAATATCATCAAAATAGCCCCGGACACAGCAAACATCGCGCTTTGGCTGCAGTTTTATTTTTTCTAAGTCCACCTTGCCGCTTCCATCAAGATCGACAACATATATCCCCTTTTCCTGTCCGGCTTCATCAAAAGAATATTTCATCAAAGAGCCTGAATAACGGATATTTTCTGCTCCGGCTTGCTGAGGATTATGCAGATGGCCTAGTGCCGTATAATTAAACGGCTTGAAATGAGCCGCCCTGATATTTGTTGCGCCGCCTACAGACAGAGGCCGCTCTGAATCAGTTTCCACGCCTCCGGCAATAAACGCATGCGCTAAAGCGACTTTACGGCATTTTTCGGGAATATTTTTTAAGCCTTGCTGCACGACAAATTCCATAGCAGCATCAAAATCATTTAGATCGCTTTGCCCAAATACCGCCCTGACTAAAGCTGGTTCTGCATAGGTAAACGGTTGAAAATAAACCGGCCCGAATTCATCCGCCAAAACAATTGGCTTTAAATCCGCTTCCAGATTTCCCCGAACAAAAAGCCCTTGTGCCTCCAGCAATTTACTAGCAAAACCCACACGCTGCGCACTGTCATGGTTTCCTGCAATCATGATGACCTTGACTTTAGACTCGAGCAGCAATCGGTCAAGCGTATCATTCAAGAGCTCCACCGCATCCGTCGGCGGAACAGCTCTATCGTAGATATCGCCTGAAATCAATACCGCCTGCGCACCACTTTCTTTGACCACGGTATGAAACTCTTCCAGAATATGAGCCTGGTCTTCTGTCAGATGTTTACCATGGAACAATCTGCCAAGATGCCAATCGGCTGTATGTATAAAACGCAAGATAATCCCTCCTGAAAAAATCAAAAGAGTGCCACAAAATTTTCATTCTGCGACACTCCCCAAAATCTATTTCTATCATTTTCCTTTAGCAAACGGGGTCAGTATCCGCAAAGAGGTACGTCCACACTGACATAGCTCCTCTTTTAAAATGACCGCCTGCCCTGTCCGATAACGTAAAACAGGCATCGCCTGCTGGGCAAGCGCCGTAACGACCAGTTCACCCATCTGCCCTTTTTCTGCCGGTACAGGACTGGAAAAATTCAAAACTTCCGGATAAAAGTAATCTTCAGCAATATGAAGGCCGCCCTTTTCTGGACAGCTGAACAACATGCCTGTACACCCCAAATCATTTGACACGTAAAGATCATATATTTCAGCATCTGTGCGATTTTTCAAATATTCTTCAAGCGGATTTTGTACAGCTTCATTGAGGCAAAAATAAGATCGTATCGGCAAATGCCGTATATCCTTGCCTGACGACTGTGCCATAATAATCAATTGTAAAATCCGCGTTGGGTCACCAATGATTGTATCCACACCAAATTGTTCGATCAAACGGAATGACTGAATAAAGTCCGAGGCAAACGGCACAACGGTCGCACCTAAGACTTCAGCAGCATACTGAACATCCAATATCGCTTCATCCATAGTCTGTCCTACCAAGGCCACGAGCGAACCTCGATTTACCCCGCCAGCGACCAAACCACGCGTCACCATTTCTACATTACGACCTACATCTTCACCTGTATAAGCTCTGACGATGTTCGATGCTTCTTGAAGCCTCAATCGTATCATCGTACTCAACGGGCCAGAAACAAAATCAAGCGGTGCCGTTTTCACCAATTCATCATGGCGCGTGAACGGCAGCTTTTTTACGTCTTCTATTGTTTTTATATCATCGGCCTTAACGCCCGCTTCGTCAAGCTTAGTATGATAAAAAGCTGTTTTTTCATACGCCCACTTGACTGTCTTGCTGAGGAGCTGCCCCTGCAGCTGTGTCAGGGATTCTCGCGGCATCGTTTCGGCAAAGGGATTTGCATACATAAACATTCCTCCGCTTCCTCCCACTCCCATCTCAATTTGCTTGTTATTTTTTACATCCGTCATTGTTTTCATCTAACTGCTTGCCGCTGCGACATCAAAATGGCCGACGATAGAAAAAGGGCTGATAGCTCTCATATCCCATCGTGCGGAAATTCAAAATCGCCTCAGTTGCCCCAACAAATAGAATGCCGCCCGGCTTCAATGCTCTAAAGAAATCTCTATAGAGCTGATCTTTTGCCTCTTCAGTAAAGTAAATGACAACGTTGCGACATAAAATCAAATCGAATCCCGTCTCAAAGCTATCTTTCAATAAATTATGCTGTTTAAAATCAATGCGCGATTTTATTTCCGCATCAACTTCAAACTTCCCGTTGTTTTCGATAAAATATTTGCTTTTTCTTACCAGTGACAAACTTTTTAATTCATTCTCCGTATATACGCCTTTTTTCGCCTTGGCCAAAATCTCAATATCAAGATCCGTAGCCAATATGCGATGCTTTACCAACGGCGTCATATCCTTTAAAATCATCGCTAACGAATATGGCTCTGCACCAATTGAGCACCCTGCACTCCAAATATTGAGTTTCGGGCTTTTTTTCAAAAGCTCTGGAATAACATCCGTTTCCAATTTTGAAAATTTTTCAGGTGTACGGAAAAATTCGGATACGTTGATCGTCAAATATTCAATAAAAGACTCGAAAGCTGCCTTGTCATGTTCTATACTTTCAAAAAATTTAGCATAGGAAGTATGCCCGTTACGCTGCATCAAGTTTCCTATACGGCGCTGCATCTGTGCTGCTTTATACATATCAAGGTCTATACCTGTCTTGCTCTTCAATTTTTGCTTGAATAATCCCCAATCTTTTTCGTCCATTAAAATCGACCTCCTCGATAAAGCTGATTGTTTCTTCTCATTGTATGTCTCTTAATAAAACAACTACTGAAATACTATATATAATTCCTTCAATACAGGCAAAAATCCTGCTAACTGCCATAATAATTCGACAGCCTCTATATTTTAACATATTTTTACATGCTAAAAACA
>CBDTTM010000059.1:0-12765 GCA_965363355.1 uncultured Selenomonadaceae bacterium
GCGGCGCGTAGCTTCTTCCAAGACGCTGTCTGGGTTGCATTCATAGTCAAGCTTGTTGTTCTTGCCTTTTCCCATGACCTTGACCTGCATGCCCATAGCTTTGGCAAAAGAGTAAAGCTCCATAACAGCACCTGGTTCATCGCCAGCAGAGCCTGTGTAAATCACACCATTTTTATCGCCAAGTTTTTTAAGATAAGAACCAATGACAACATCGGTTTCGACATCCATCATGACAACATGTTTATGGTTATTTAAAGCATCGGTTGCAATTTTAACGCCGACCTCTGGAACTCCAGTTACATCAATCGCACATTCCACAAGGTTGGCCTGAGCAATGAGATCCGAATTTTCTGTAGCGACATATTTACCCATTTCCATATATTTATTGGCATCTTCCAATGTTTTTGCCACGGCAATATCTTCATCTTTTATGCCTGCATAATGAAATGCATTGATTACATTTTCCATTTTTATATCGGAAACAATTGCTGGCATAATGCCTTTCATCAACGCCATCTGGGTTACCATTCCGCGGCCCATCTGTCCTGCGCCAACGATCCCCGTGCGAATAATCTTACCTTCAGCTTCACGCTTGATTAATTTTTGATCCATGTTCAACATAATAAAGTCTCCTTTTTTCTATTAAAAACACTTATAGTGTTTTTCGCTAATGAATTTCAATCGTCTGTCCTTTTTGGATGTCCTGCTTCAAAAGAGCCTGTTCTCCTCGTAGCATGATGCAGCCTGGTCGATCAGGAACATCGCCTCCTTTAAAGCACAAGGTACAGTGTCCAAGCTCTTTTAACGTGGACACTGCCTCATCACCAATCGCCGTGATTTCAAAAACTTTATCGGCGATGATCATCGTGTCTCCTATTTCTAACGGTAAGAGCAATTGCGTCTTCGTATGCAAAATAGATATTTCGGCAAGTTCTGGAGGAGCATCTTCGTTGAAGAGAATGACAAAATTGGCATCCTCATCTTCCAGGAAAAAAAGTGCATCATCCCCCCAACTGACAATTTCAGAAAAATATTTCATAGTTTTCCTCCAGTAAAGTTTATTAGTAAAGCCCAATACTTGCTGCATAAGCTATCACAACAGAAAGGGGGCCCGTAATGACGCGAGAATAAAGAACAGCTGGAACACCAAGCTCAATTGTCTCAGGCTCAGCTTCCCCAAGGCTCAGTCCAACCGGAACAAAATCAGCTCCAACTTGGGCATTGATTGCAAAAAGGGCCGGCAAAGCGTACTGCGCTGGTATATTCCCAAGACCAATCTGCGCTCCTAGTAAAGTTCCAACAACCTGAGCAATGACAGCCCCAGGCCCCAATACAGGTGATATAAACGGTATTGCACAGATAAATGAAATGACAAGCATTCCTGGCAGAGTGCTGGCAATCGGCGAAATCGTGTTGGCGATGACATTGCCTATACCCGATGCACTGATGACACCCAAAATCATACTTACAAATGCCATAAACGGGAGAATACTCTTTATCGTAATATCAATGGTTTCCCGGCCAGCTGCATAAAATTTATTGACAATGCCGCCAATTCCTATACCTAAACGCGTCACAAAATTTTTCTTTTTCCCAGAATTCATCTTAGCAATTTCTGCTTTTGCCTGTTCTTTGCTTTTAGGTGAACCAGCTGCCTGTATCGAAACAGAAGGTTCTGCCTTAGTTTCGGTTCCATCCGCATAACTTAAGCATTTTTCGGTAACAGCTGACACATAAAGGTCTTCCGTTATAAATTGTGCGAGAGGTCCTGTTTTACCCACGGGCAAAACATTTACGGTAAAGATTTTTTTCTTTGGATACACGCCGCACCTAGCAGTTCCACCGCAGTCAACTACTGTTAAAAGGATCTCAGTATCGGCAACACCTGTAGAAAAACCATCAATGGCTTCACAGCCCGTCATTTCCGCAATTTTTTCTGCAACTGGATGAATCCCGCCACCAGTCACGCTTACAATTTTATGTTTTTGTTCGGTTGGTACAATCGTCAACGGGCCGCCCCAGCCACCAGAACCTTTTTTTATTGTGATGGATTTATACATGAATAAGCCCTCGCTTTCTCTAACAAATCTTAAAAAGTTTTTCCTTCTTTTTCACACATATAGGCATATATTTTTTCTGTCAAAATACCACGGATAAGGATCACGACCACACCAACGAGGAAATAACGAACAGCTAAATCGCCAAGAGGAAGCCCCAGTGCCGTAATCCCAGCTGCAATACCCATGTAAACAAAAAGTTCACCACCATTGGCATGCGGAAATAATCCTGTAACTGGATGTAAAAAACTCACATTTGCATCGTAGAATGCTGGTTTATATTTCTCATCTACAAAGCGACCAAAAGTGTAACTCATTGGGTTTCCTAAAAACAGTACAGCTAAAATCGGCAAAACCGTATATCGAGTAATGATGTTTTGCGTTGCTTTTTCTGCAACTTTATAGACACGTTCTTCTCCAATAAGCTTGATCACCGAACTGACTGCTGTCATCAAGATGACAACCAATGGTATGATCCCTGTCACCCAACTTGAAAATGTCGCAGCTCCTGCTTTAAAAAGTTCCATAAAACCGTTTGCTAACCCAGCAATAATTTCCATAATCTTCACCTTTACCTTTCATTCTGTTATTTTCATTTCGAAGTATAAAGAAAAAGAAAATCTTCAAGGGCCCTCTTTCTGATTTTCCATTAATTAGCAATTGCCATTGTTTCTTTGCTTGCTTGTGATTCTAAACGAAGTTCCAAAGCTTCCAAAGCTTGTAGATGACCTTTATATAATTTTCTCCTTTTTTCCGGTAGTGCCATATAATCTCGCTTAAGCTCATAAATGCTTTTTCCAGCTACATTGGCAAGAGTTTTAAATCTATTAAAAATAGTAATGCCTTCCATCATTTCTCCACCTGTAATTACACCATCATTCTTACACGCAATAATTACGATGTTTCCCGGACCTATTTTTCGCCGCTGCGCGCCAATTCCTATATTGCCTAATTTATGCAATCGGCTCACAGCTTTTCTATATTGCTTGACCTGTATATGCGTACCGATAACTTGTATAACCAGCAAAATAAACAAGACTCCGAACAAAGTTTCCATTTTCATTTCATTTCCTCCTCTTACCGTTACATCACAATGCTTTTTAATCTATCCTATTTTTCCTATAAATGAATTCGCGTGCATAAAAACTATCATTTCTTTATTCTCAGAACCTATATATCATTCTGACAATTCATATTATAGCATTGCCAAAACTCTTTTACAATGTATTGGCACATGAACATTTGTAAAAGAGTTTTACTGTTTTTTTATTTTTTACATATGTTCAACAACCGCTTATATGAAAATTGCAAGCCGGTTTTTATCTATAAAAAAGATAATCTGGCTTGCAATACCTGTATTTTGCTATTCATTTTTTTCCATGAACGCAACCAGTTCTTGTGCACAATCCACATCCGTAATAAGAATATTTATATAGCCGCCTCGAATAGCGCCCAAAACAGCGTCTAGCTTTTGTTTCCCACCAGCAATGCCCACGCGTTTTGGGATTTTCTCCAATTGTTCGATAGGCATGCCCGCAATACGCTCATTGAATTCCTGAAATTTTTTCATCTCGCCCTTAATGTCAAAAAAACGCAAGGCGATGTCACCCACAGCTCCCTTATTCACAAAATCCTCTAAGATATTTCGATCCACGTAACCTGTCTCAAGCAGTGTTGAATCTTTAGTTTCAGGAATTCCGATTCCCATGATGACCATATCGATTTTATGATATAGATTGATGATTTTTCGAATAGATTTTTCCTTTTGAAAGCCATCCATCACTTTTTTATCAGAAAATATCGCTGGTGAAAAAAATTGGATGCATTCGCCACCAAAAAGATCTGCAAACTCTCTCACTAAATAATTCGAATGAATATCGAGCCTGCTTTCAGCCACCCCACCTAATATCGGAACAAACGTACATTTTATAGCTTTCTCGATCACACATTCCGCTCGCGTTACATTTTGTATGGTCATTCCCATACCTACGCCCACATAGTCACCATCAGAGATTGCACGCGACAGAAAATCCAATGTACCTTTTCCAATAGCTGAGCTTATGTGCTGCGTGCCTTTTTCTAAAGGACTGCTTTGTACGATGATGACTTCCCGTAAATCAAACAGTTTTTCTAATTTACGTTCAAGCTGGCCAAACGCTACATTGTCTGGATTATTTATTTCAATCTTCACAATCCCATATTCACGTCCCAATTTGAGCATCCTTGAAACAGTCGGTCGTGAAATTTCAAGCAGATCACATATCTCCTGTTGCCCTTTTCCATCCTGATAATAAAGGCTGCAACACTTAAAAATCAATCGTGTATCATCTACCATCTTTTTCATAAGCTTCCCCCTTTGAGCTGGATAAAATCATGTCGATTATATCATTCTCCGCCAAACAATGCTACTGCCTTTTTATACAATGCCTTCTATTTTTTTATTTACAATATAATTACATCATCTGTTATATTAATTGTAAACTAAATCAATTCAAACTGTTTACAATTGACGCTATTCTCTTTTTGTTCTATAATCAAACTCATGTAAACAACTTATCTTCCATGGCCATTTTTGTATACATCCGCATTATTTGTTAACCATAAAATATTTTTACATTAACAATAAAAAAAAGGAGCTTATTATGTCTATACGTTATATAACGACTACAGCCTTACTTGCCAGTATCATTGCTCTTTCTGGTTCTTTGAAAGTACCTGGCATTCTTCCCGGTACAGAATTTCAACTTTCTGCCCCGATTGCAGTGGCGATTTGTGCAGTCTATGGGTTTCGGCAGTATTTTCTCGCTGGCGTTCTCGCTAGCTCGATCAGCCTGATTCTTGGCACACAAACGGTATTCAATATCGCCATTGCCTTATTATTTCGCCTTACCGTTGGACTCGTTATGGTTTTTGCCGGAACTTCCTTTTTGCCTGTTGTTTTGGCCGGACCGCTTGGTTCTTTCATCGCTAGGATCAGCCTAGTCTTCATCATGGAGCAAGCAGCATGGGCCGTTATTTTAAGTGCAGTCCCCGGCATGATTTATACAGCACTTGCCGCCTGGCCATTGACCATAGCTTTACGAAAAATCACCCAAAAAGCCGAAAGAGGGGTTTCCCGTGCTCTATAGTATAAAAATGAGATCCGCTAAACAAGAAGGTTCTGTTCAGCGCCACATTTCAGGAGCTGAACGCATCGTAAAAAAAGATAAAGTAGACGCAGTCGTTCAGTCCATGGTGCAAAGAGCGATGAATCACGATCGCGGGCAAGCTGATTTTATCAACTTAAAAATCGAAGAAATCTCAACTCCTGATCTCTTATACATCGACCAGCTTCCCATATACAGTTTGACAGCCAAGAACCTGCCGCAAGCACAGCAGCTTGCCATCAACAAACTAGCCTCTGCCGGGGTCACTGACACTGCTGCCAAACGAGGTCTTGAGCAATTAACTCAATTAGACGATAGCATGCATGGCGCGATGCTCTTATCGGCCCTTACCGGGGAACGTCTAGATACACAAAAATCCCGTGGCGTCCGCGTCACGAATATGGATATAGCGGATGCAACAGATTACGAAAGCCGGCTGCAAAAACTAGGCCTTACGGATATCCATGTCAGAGAAGCCTTAGTACTCGCCTCAAAAGTACAATCCGCACCGGGAATCAAAGCTGAGCTTTGCTGGTCCGATGATTTGACCTATACAACTGGCTATGTTGCCGATTCAAGCGGATATTTCCGTATTCCAAACCTAAAAAAACTGAACAATCCCGTTGGCGGACGTGCCTTTTTCATTGATGAAAAAACAGACTTGATCGCTTTGATCCACTATTTAGAAAATGTTCCTGTATTGGTAACGCCAAAAGTAAGCGAGGTCATACGATGAACAAGTTGATACAAATTCAAGATACCTGCAATCTTTTAAAAGCCTCTGCCAATTTTCGTGAAACACACACCTTGAGCCTTTGCTCCGCCGCCCATGTAACATATAATAAAAAAACCGCGCTGCTACTCGCATCCAACAATTATCTTGGACTCACCCATCACCCCAAAGTGCAGGCTGCAGCTAAAGAAGCGGTAGAGCGTTACGGAACCGGATCCGGCGGCTCGCGTTTGACAAGTGGAACACATCCTCTTTATGAAGATCTGGAAAAACGCATCGCCAGCTTCAAGCAAGAATCTTCGGCCCTAATTTTCGGTACTGGCTACATGGCAAATGTCGGTGTGATCAGTGCCTTGGCAGACAAAACCGACGATGTAATTTTCAGCGATGAATTGAACCACGCGAGCATCATCGATGGCTGCCGTTTATCCAAAGGGAAAACCTTGATTTATTCACATAGCAATATGGACGATTTAGCTAAACTTTTAAAAACTACACCTTGTTCCGGGCAGCGTTTCATCTTAACCGATGGCGTTTTCAGTATGGATGGTGATATTGCTAAACTCGATGAAATTGTCTATTTAGCGCAAAAATACGATGCCATGGTCATGGTCGATGATGCCCACGCAACTGGCGTCATCGGCCCTGACGGCAAAGGAACTGCCGCTCATTACAATCTTTGCGGCAAAATCTCTGTTGAAATCGGCACATTGAGCAAATCATTGGCAGCAGAAGGAGGATTTGTTGCTGGCAGCGACCTTCTCATCAACTATTTGATGAACAAGGCCCGCAGCTTTATTTTTTCCACAGCGCTTTCTCCGGCAAGTATTGCCAGCGCAGATACCGCTCTACAGGTTTTGCAAGCAGAACCTTGGCGCGTCGACCATCTCAAAGAAAAATCCAGACTGTTTAAAACCAGACTGTTGGCCGCCGGACTTGACGTTTTGCCAAGCGAAACACCAATCTTGCCAATCCTTACGGGCAGTGCGAGCCGCACCATGGCAATTGCTGCAAACTTGGAAGAACACGGCCTGCTGGTTTCAGCAATCCGACCGCCGACGGTTCCCCAAGGACAAAGCCGCCTGCGCCTCACGGTCACAGATGCCCACGATGAAGATGAGTTAGTCGATGCGGCGGCTCGAATTGGACAGATTTTTAAAACAATTGATTGACACATACAAAAAAGATGTTTTCATTTGCTCAAGGCATTGAAAACATCTTTTTTATTTGCTCTTTTTATTTTACTAAAAGCAGCATATTGGTTGATTTATCGTAGCGGCTCTGGAAACCAAATATATTCTTTATATCATCGACCGACAGCATCGCCGCTCCATTTTTCAACGTAAGCGGATATGCCATATTCTTTTCTTGTTGATTGACGATCACTCTGGTTTCTCCAAGTTTAAGAAGTGCTGTAACCTTCTGGTACACTGCGATAATATTGCCCTCGCTGTCCGCATCGACCTTACCGCCAATGAACTCGACAACGCTCCGCAAAGGAGCATGCCATACCCCAGCTATTTTTTGCGGCGGAACTGCAACCAATGGAGTTTGCAGCAAATTGCCCCAAATGACCAACAAAGTATTATTTGCAGTTTCTGGCAGAATTGTCCGCGGACTATCTATCTTTTTCTGTTTATCGATACTGTACGTGTCGATGAGCTCACCACCTTGCGTATAACCATGGATCGTGAGAACACTTGCATCGACTGTAATCGTCACATAGTTTGGTTCTGCTTGCGGATCATGAAAAAAAGCATCCCATACCTTCGGTGATAAATCCGTATAATATTTGTTGCCGCTACGCCCAGCTACAAGATAAACCGTTCCTTTGGCAGGGCTATCGACAAACGTATCTTGATAAATCGGGTATGTACGCGAATACCCATGATCATGCCCATTGATAACAAGATCCACATGATGCTTATCAATAATTGGCGTCAAGACCGCCTTGACCTGTTCATTGGAACGCGTTGCCTTATTATAATAAGGTGTCTTATGAAACAGCACAATATTCCAGGCTTTTTTGCTCGCGGCTAGATCTTCATCCAACCATTTTGCTTGAAGTTCGAGCATATTTTCTACATAAGGATGTTCTTCATCTACCTGACTGTCCATAACAGCAATATGTGCATTTCCGTATTCAAAGGAATAGACCTGTCCTTTTAACTGTGCCGGACCATTGCTTGGCAAACGCAGCTGCTTTTTAAAATAAAGCGGCATAACCGAATGGTTTTCTTCTGGAACATCGTATGTTTCATGATTGCCTGGGACTGACATGCTTGGGATTTTATCAATGACGTCCTTTGCTGCTGCATACCAGTTCTGCCAGTGCGCATAGTCTTGTCCGACTTCTACCAAATCACCGACATTCATAAAAAAGGCTGCATCCGGATGTGCTGCATAAGCATTATGGATGGTTTTCTTCCACGGTCCATATTCAGGGTTCTTCGGCAAACCACTTTGTGAGTCACCAAAGACGAGGAACTTAAAGGAAGCTGCATTTTCCGGCTGCGTAGAAAATGTTGCCGCTTCACTCCAGTTATTTTCTGTGCCAACACGATATGTATAGTTCGTTCCTGGCAGCAAGGAAAGTGCTGTAGCATAATGCACGCTCAGCTCTTCTTTATTGGTTTTGAAAAGCTCCTGCTCAGCCTTTATCGTAGTAGCTTTTTTCCAGCCACCCTTTTTATACGAACTTGTCTTTAAAAATTGCAAAACGCCTGTTTCTGCACCACTAGGCGTAGACCAGGCAATTGTCTGCGTCGTTTTAGGATCGAGGCTCCAGGTAAGTGTTATATGATCTGCCTCACCATTTAATTGATCGGCAGCAAATACCTTTGTTAAATTCAGTGGTAAACTGGCAGCGACGAGAGAGGCTCCACAAGTTTTCAAAAAAAGTCGACGACTAAGCCCTTTATTCGTTTCACTGAACAAATCCAACAAGCTTTTTTCTTGATTCACAAAAATCCCTCCATAGCAGTAAATATACTTCATTTCTTAATTCTACTACGTTCAAAAAGGGAAATAAGGAAGCTTTGGTTAAGAATTTGTTAAGTTTTTCTTTCGTATTTCAGGCAGATTTCCAAGCTGCCACTAGCTCTGCCGCTGCTTTTTCAGGCTCCATCGCTTCCGTGACCGCAGATACGACAAAGAAACCATCCACTTTGGTCTTAGCTAGAGGTGCAAGGTCAGAAACTTTTACTCCGCCACCAACAACAATCGGAATCGGACTTATTTTTTTTAACTCAGTGAGTTCATCTATCGTTCTGGTGATTACATTGCCTTTTGCATCGAGCCCACAATCCGGCTTAGTCATCGTTTTATGCAAAGGGCCAGCACCAAAATAATCGATAGGAGAGGTATCGACTGTTTTCACATAGTTTAGGAGTTCCTCTGTCCGTGCCGACAAGCCGACAATTGCATCTTCCCCCAAATATTCCCTGCAAACCTCCACCGGAATATCCGTTTGTCCTACATGTATTCCATCCACTTTTATACCCGCTTTTCTCGCTGCTAAAATGACATCCAAACGATCATTGACGACAAGAGCGACTTGCTCTGACTTTCCGGCTTGTGAAATAACCTCGGCCGCCTGGCGTGTCAACTCGATGAGTTCTCTTGCCGAAGCCACTTTAGAACGAATCTGTACGCAAGTAAAACCAGCGTAGACAGCCGCTTCGATGATTTTTGCCACCGGGCGATCCTTTGTATTTTCCGGTCCAATTACAAGGTATGCTGATATATCTAAATTTTTTCTCATGCTCATTTTTTCTTCTCCAATATCGTATTTACTTTTTCAACCTTCCCATGCATCATATCTTCATGGCCCGGACGGATATCTGCTTTCAAGACGACTTCTGTGCGTATTCCTTTTTGGGCAAGTACAAAGGTAGCCTCTTTGACGACTCGCATCACTTCGTCCCAGTCGCCTTCGATTTCTGTGAACATCGATGTCGTCCGGTTTGGAAGCCCCGATGCTCGAATCACCTCGATTACTTCGGCGACATGAGCAGAAAGCTCATCACCCACCCCGCAAGGTGCAATAGCAACTGCAACTAAAGTATTCATTCTTTTACCTCCTCCAAATCAAACGGATTGTCGGCAATTTCTTCTGCTGTCGCCTTATAGAGTTCATCGAGAAACTGCGTTTGAAAATGGCCTGGACCATCCACCTTACTCTGCGCAAGCCGCCCCGCAAAATTATAAATGGCAGCGCCCGTCAATGCCGCAATAAAAGGAGAAGCCTCGCTCAAATAAACTGCCATGACACCGCCCAAAGAACAGCCCGCACCCGTTATTCGCTCAAAAAAATGCGACCCACCATGGGAAAAAGCAACCATCGAACCATCCGTAATCAAGTCGGTTTCCCCTGAGACCGCGACGGCTCCGCCAGTCCACTTGGCTAAAGTTACAGCCGCCATTTGAGCTGACCTAACAGACTCAGTCGAATCAACACCACGTACCTTAGATATTTCCGTTCCTCCCGATAAATTCCAAAGCCCCGCTAAAGCAATAATTTCAGAAGCGTTCCCACGGATTATTCCTGGCTTGTATTCCTTGAAAGAACGCAGCAGTTTCGTGCGAAGCTCCCCGATTCCTATGGCAACTGGATCGAGGACCCAAGGCCGACCGGCAGCTTGCAACGCCTTAGCCGCCCTTGGCAGCGTCTCTTCATAAATTGGAAAAAGCGTTCCCACATTCATATACATAGCGCCACCAGCTTTTGCCAAAAATTCACCTTCATCTGGCAAATACACCATGGCTGCCGAACCCCCAACAGCCAACTGTGCATTGGCCACGAGATTAATGGTCACCGTATTTGTGATAGACCCTGCCATTGGATTATTTTCTTTGACCGCTTCTACGGCCGTTCTGATTTTTGCCTTGATTTGTTCCTTATTCATCAATTTCAGCTACCCCTTTATTTATTATTTACTTCCTTTAGCGCAAACAATGCATCACAAAAAACTGTCTACATACAAAAAAGACACTTGCTACGAAGGCAAGCATCTTTTCATCACATCATTGCTTCCCTACGTCAGTATTAACTAACAGGTTCAAAGGGTCAGGTTTTACCTTCTCAACTCCAAAGAGTCCCCCCACAATCTATCTATTTCTTATTTTTTTATAACGTACCACCGTTTCCCTTTTCTGTCAACACAAGCCTCACTTCATGCGAATGACTCTGCCAGCTCGTTGCCCTGTGAATACCTGTTGATCTACTACAGGCACCCCATTTACCAGAACATAATCAATTCCTTTTGGTTTCGCATCTGGCCTGCCTCGATCCGGGAAGTCCGCCAGATCTGCCAAGGCCTCAAAATCAAAAATCGTAAGATCTGCATCATAGCCAATCTTTATAACACCTTTGTTCTTAAAGCCAAAAGTTTGTGCTGGCAAAATCGTTGCCTTCTTGACCGCTTCCACCAAACTTAGATCCTTGCGTTCTCTGACCATTTCTTTAAAATACTTGGGAAATGACCCCGCGATCTGAGGGTGTCCTTCTCCTTTTTTATACGTTCCGATATCGGTCGACGGCATCGCATAGCTCTTCTTGAGCGCTGTATACACTTCTGATTTATCCCCCATAAAGCAAATCACCGAGTCTTTTGGATACTGCTCTCGCATTTTCTTATAGAGTGCATGGTCTAGGCGAGTTCCCGTATATTTTCCGGTTGCTACAACCATATCGCTAAATCGCATTTCATTATCAGCAATCGTTTGCTCATCAAAGGTCGCCGTACCAATGAACGTCGTCCAATCCGTATACATGCCACTATCGATTTTTATCCGAACCCCTTGCTCAATTGCTTCATCGACAATGCGAAGCGCATCAGCCATAATTCCTGTGCCATATTGATAGACAAAATGCGATAGCAAAAGATTTACATCGGCTCGTTTCGCTATCGCCAGCACCTCATATAAAGAATACAGATCATTTTGCGTAAAAAGCCGCGTATGAATTGGCATAATTCGATTATATTCGGCACAGACCCGAGCGAGTGCAGTAATCTCTGCGGCCGATGCACCCGGTGAATAATCGAGCCCAAAAGACACGCCGCAAGCACCTTCATCCAGAGCATTTCGCGCTAGAGTCTCCATAGCATGTACTTCCTTTGCCGTTGCCCGCCGATAGGGATCTTCGATCCCCACCGCCTGCCGCAGCGAAAATGAATGACCGACAAGCTCGGCTTGATTGATTACAAAACCGGCCTTCTCCTGCTCGTCAAAAAACGCCCCCATCTCCACCGGACTTAGTCCGCAATTTCCTCCGACACTTGTCGTTATTCCCTGACAAACTGAGAGCTCCCCGCTATAATCATAGCCATCGACATGTCCATGTACATCAATGAAACCAGGCGTCACCACCAAGTTTTTCGCATCAATCACCCTTTGTGCTTCCATTTTTCTTGTGGTCAACACAGCGATTTTCCCTGCTTTTATTCCTATATTTATCGGCTCTGCTCTATCTTTTTCCGCATCAATCACTACGGCATGATGAATTGCTACATCTAACATACAAATTCGTCCCATCTACTAAATATTACTTGAATCCTCAACACCAATGACCCCGCTTTGCTGCGCCAAATATCTCTTTTTCCAGTGATTGAGCCAATGCAGCAAATCCTGCCTCGCCAAAGGTTTAGGCAAAGAAATAGCCTTCGTATCTTCTATTATTTTTTGCGAAAGTTCCAGCAAAGCCTGGGCAGCGGAACTTTCCGGCGACGTTTCAAATATCGTTTTGCCCGCAAGCTCACTATGCTCGATTTTTTGGTAATAATCAAGATATGCGATGTCACTCACCTCAATTGCCTTGGCATACTCT
>CBDTTM010000060.1:0-12708 GCA_965363355.1 uncultured Selenomonadaceae bacterium
GGTATGGATGTAGCGGACCAAACAGCCATTGATATAGCCATGCGCAAGGCCGATGGTACAAAGGACAAATCTCATCTTGGCGCGAATGCGATTCTGGGTGTTTCTTTAGCCGCTGCCAAAGGGTCCACTACTGCCCTGATTGGACGCCCCACAACCAAGTGCGAAGCGCCATCTTTAAGTGCCTTTGCCGGTGTTGCGATACGGCTTTGATCGTCATTTGACGAGCCGTTTGGACGTACACCTGGCGTTACGATAAGAAAGCCCGCTCCGCAGGCCTGGCGAATAGCAGCTGCTTCTTTTGGAGAAGCGACTACACCATCAAGACCTGCTTCTTTCGCCAATTTAGCAAGGCGCACAACCTGAGCTGCTATGTCTGATGAATTTCCCATACCCGCCCAATCTTTTTGATCAATGCTAGTGAGGACCGTGACCGCAATCAATTTAGGGCATTGAATGCCTAGTGATGCAGCCTCTTTTTTCAAGGCATCTGCGGCGGTTTTCATCATCGTGTAGCCGCCAGAAGCATGCACATTCAAGATTGTCGCGCCAAGGCGCATCAAAGAACACAATCCTTCTGCCGTTGTATTTGGAATATCATGCAATTTCAAATCCAAAAATATGTCTTTTTTTGCTTCGCGCAAATAATCGATTACTGGTACCCCTACGCTATAGAAGAGTTCCATGCCGACTTTATAAAAACTTACATCATCTCCGAGTTTTTCAACGAATGCTTTGACGTCTTCCAAGGTATGAAAATCCAAGGCTACAATCAATCTATTATCTGCCATATATGTTCCTCTTTTCAGCGGTTTATTTCAATTTCAACTGTCCGACAAGCTCTTTGACATCGGTCAGGTTCCGTTCTTTCAAATAAGCTTCTATCCCATCGGCTACGTCTTTTGCAGCCGATGGATTGACAAAGTTTGCCGTACCTACAGCAACTGCCGAAGCACCTGCCAGCAAAAACTCGATAGCATCTTCAGCCGTCATGATGCCGCCCATGCCGATAATTGGAATCTTTACGACTTGAGCAACCTGCCAAACCAAACGCAAAGCCACCGGTTTTACCGCAGGGCCTGATAAACCTCCGCTGATATTTCCAAGCACAGGTTTCCATGATTTCACATCAATCGCCATACCGATCAAGGTATTGATCAAAGAAATCATGTCTGCGCCCGCTTCTTCTACTGCCTTTGCCATAATGGTAATGTCAGTAACATTGGGTGAGAGCTTAATGATGACGGGTTTTTTCGTATTTTTTTTCGCTTCGCGGACAACTGCCGCTGCACTTTTAGGATCTGTCCCAAAAACAATGCCGCCCTCTTTGACATTTGGACAGGAAACATTGAGTTCGATTGCCGCGACACCTGGAACATCGAGCATACGCGCTAAAACACCATATTCTTCCACCGAGCTGCCAGATATATTTACAATGATTGGTGCGTCATACTTGGAAATACGTGGTAATATATCTGCTAAAAATGCATCCACGCCAGGATTTTCTAACCCAATGCAATTGAGCATCCCACTTGGTGTCTCAGCTATGCGGACACCAGGATTTCCGCTGCGCGGCTTTAAGGTCGTTCCTTTTACCACAATAGCACCAATTTTATTCAAATCGACAAAATCAGCAAACTCTTCACCAAAGCCAAAGGTGCCAGACGCTGTCATAACAGGTGTCTTTAGAGAAAGTCCTGCCAGATCAACAGCCAGTGATACATCCCTCTCCATCAAAACACCTCCTGTGCCCAAAATACCGGACCATCTTGACAAACTTTTTTTCGTTTTTTCCCATCTTTGCTTTCACAGGTGCAAGAAAGGCACGCCCCAAGTCCACAAGCCATATGTTTTTCCAAAGAAACCTGGCAAGGAATGTGATACGTAGCCGCAATCGCTGCTGCTGCCTTCATCATAATTTCCGGACCACAGACAACAACTCTATCATAAGCACCAGATGCCAAAAGCTCTGGCAGTAAACCGACGGTAAACCCCTTCGTGCCAATCGAACCATCATCTGTCGTAATAAAAACTTCTTTGACTTTTCCTTTGTAAAGTGTTGGCCAAAACATTTCGGACTGATTACGTCCGCCCATCAAAATAGAGGGCTTGCGCTCTAGTCGTTCCGCTAAAAAAAGCAACGGCGCAATCCCCATACCGCCACCTACCAAAAGAGGCGACTTACAGGAAAGGTCAAATCCTTTTCCCAAAGGGCCTAAGCAATTGACTACTGCACCTTTTTCTACATCAGCCAAAACCTGTGTACCTTTACCGACAACGCGGTATATAAGGTCTACGGTACCTGCATCTGCATCGACGGAAGCGATACTAAGTGGGCGCCGCAAAAGCGGCTCCCCATCTTTTATCTTCAACTGGACAAATTGTCCTGGAACTGCCGTTTTGGCAATTTGCTCTGCAAGAACAACCAGTTTTTTTACGCCAGGACCTAATATTTCATGTGCAGTGACAACTGCATCCAAGGCAACTTTAGGCAAGCGTATCACCACCGCCGACATAGTCTTGAAGTGCTAGCGTATAAACAAGTCGTCTTTCCCTCATAAAGCTTAAGACCCGCAAAACTTCCCAAGCTGTATCAAGTGATGTCAGACATGCGATTCCATGTTCAACTGTAGCGCGGCGAATCTTGAACCCATCGCGAGCAGCCGTCCCCTTGCCCTGCGTCAAGGTGTTTATGACCATATTGACTTTTCCGGTTTTGATCATCTGAATGATATCTGTACTGCGTTCATGTACCTTGCCGACAATATCAGCATCAATGCCAAGGGACTGAATGGCCTTGGCCGTTCCTTCCGTAGCTACGATATGGAAGTCCAGTTCAGAAAAAGCTTTTGCCAGCTGTTTCATTTCATCTTTATCTTTGTCAGCGACCGTAAACAATATGGTCCCTTCCGTAGGAATGTTCATACCAGCCCCGATGATAGCTTTATAAAGAGCTCGTGCATAGTGGAAGTCGATTCCCATGACTTCACCAGTGGACTTCATCTCAGGTCCGAGCGAAATATCAACATCTTGCATTTTCGCAAAGGAGAAGACTGGTGCTTTGACCGCTACGTAAGGTTTTGGATCAGCAAGGCCTGTTTTATAGCCAAGCTCCTTGAGCGTAGCTCCCAGAGCTATGCGAGTTGCCAGGTTGACCATCTTGATATCTGTGACTTTACTCAAGAACGGTACGGTACGACTTGAGCGAGGATTTACTTCGATGACATAAACTTCATCGTTTACGACAACATATTGGATATTGAGCAAGCCTTTTACATGTAAGCTCAGTGCCAAGCGTTTCGTATAGTCGATGATCGTGTAGATGACCTTTGAAGAAAGTGTCTGCGGCGGATACACAGCGATGCTGTCACCAGAGTGAACGCCAGCGCGCTCAATATGTTCCATGATCCCCGGAATGAGTACATCTGTTCCATCACAAATCCCATCTACTTCAACTTCCGTCCCTTGCATATAACGATCGACTAAAACCGGATGTTCCGGCGTCACCTTGACTGCACGGCCCATGTAGTCGCGAAGTTCATCTTCATTGTAGACAATTTCCATCGCTCTGCCGCCGAGGACATAAGACGGGCGCACAACGACCGGATAACCGATGCCGTTAGCAGCTACGATTGCATCATCCGGGTTCGTGACACTAGCTCCTTGTGGCCGAGGAATCTGCGTTTGTTCCAGCACTTCGTCGAAACGTTCACGATCTTCAGCGCGGTCAATATCATTGACCGATGTACCAAACACTTTGACACCCGCTTTTTGCAGTGAATCCGCCAAATTGATTGCCGTCTGCCCACCAAACTGGACGATGACCCCTTCTGGTTTTTCTTTATCGATGATATTCAAGACATCCTCTGTCGTCAATGGTTCAAAGTAAAGTCGGTCAGAAATATCAAAGTCGGTGCTGACAGTCTCTGGATTGTTATTGACAATAATCGCTTCAATGCCCATCTCGCGCAAAGCCCATACAGAGTGTACAGAGCAGTAATCAAATTCAACGCCTTGTCCGATACGAATCGGCCCGGAGCCAAGAACCATAACTTTGCGTTTGTCCGATGGCTGTACTTCATCTTCTTGCGCATGGAAGGTTGAATAATAATACGGTGTTGCCGCTTCAAACTCAGCTGCGCAAGTATCGACCATCTTGTAGCAAGGCAATATATTCATCGATTTTCTAAGTGTGCGAACTTCATCCATCGTTTTACCGGCTACTTCACCGATCGAGCGATCTGCAAGTCCGACATCTTTTGCCGCCAGCATGAGCTTCGGGGTGATTTCCTCATTGGATAAACGATTTTCTATATCCGTGATTTTCTTGATTTTATTTAAGAACCATTCATCCACTTTCGTTATTTCATGGACTTTATCTACATCGGCAATACCGCGGCGCAAGGCTTCTGCGATGACGAAAATTCTTTCATCATTGATTTTAGCGAGCATTTTCAAGACTTTAGCATCATCCCAGTCACCCATTTTATCCATGCGCAGACGGTTGACGCCGATTTCTAGGGAACGTACCGCTTTTAAGATAGCTCCTTCAAAGTTACGGTCAATCGACATGACTTCGCCCGTTGCCTTCATCTGGGTTCCCAGTGTGTGATCGGCATAGACGAACTTATCAAACGGCCAGCGAGGGAATTTCACGACGCAGTAATCAAGTGCCGGTTCAAAGCAAGCCTTGGTTTTTTGCGTAACTGCATTGACGATTTCATCGAGCGTATAGCCGATGGCAATTTTTGCTGAAACCTTGGCAATCGGATAACCTGTTGCCTTTGATGCGAGCGCGCTTGAGCGGCTTACACGCGGGTTTACTTCAATGACATAGTATTGGTTGCTATCTGGATCAAGTGCGTACTGCGCGTTGCAGCCACCTTCGATGCCAAGTTCACGGATAATGCGCAAAGAAGCACTGCGCAGCATTTGATATTCATGATCGCTGAGCGTTTGCGTTGGAGCTACGACGATGCTGTCGCCGGTATGCACACCTACTGGATCAAAATTTTCCATGTTGCAGACCGTGATGCAATTGTCATTGCTATCGCGCATTACTTCGTATTCGATTTCTTTCCAGCCAGCTACACTGCGTTCGATCAGCACCTGGCCAATCATGCTGTACTTAAGACCACGGATGACGATTTCAATCAATTCTTCTTCATTATCAGCGATACCGCCGCCAGTTCCACCCATTGTATAAGCTGGACGGACGATGATCGGATAGCCGATTTTTGCTGCAAAATCAACTGCTGAAACAACATCTTCGACAATCGTGCTTTCCGGGATAGGTTCGTTGAGCTTTTGCATGGTTTCCTTGAAAAGCTCTCTGTCTTCCGCTTTTTTGATGGCCTCTAATGATGTTCCGAGCAATTCGACCTTGTATTTTTCCAAGATTCCTTGTTCAGAAAGTTTTACCGCAAGGTTTAACCCAGCCTGGCCGCCAAGCGTCGCCAAAAGACCGTCTGGTCTTTCTTTATTGATGATTTCTTCAAGAAATTCAACCGTTAAAGGTTCTATATACACACGATCGGCAATTTCCTTATCCGTCATGATCGTGGCTGGATTGCTGTTTACCAAGACAACTTCAAGGCCTTCTTCTTTGAGTGCACGACAAGCCTGTGAGCCTGCATAGTCAAACTCAGCAGCCTGTCCTATAATAATCGGTCCTGAACCGATAACCATTACTTTTTTAAGATATTCTTTTTTCGGCATAATTATTCCCCCTTCGTAAGCATCGTCCAAAATTCGTCAAACAAATACATATTGTCATCTGGCCCCGGTGATGCTTCCGGATGGTATTGCACCGAAAATATTGGCAGTTCCGTATGACGCAGACCTTCCACCGTACCATCATTGACCGACAGATGTGTAACTTTCAATGGAAGTTTTTCCAAAGAAGCTTCATCTACAGCAAATCCATGGTTCTGCGAAGAAATATGGACTCTTCCTGTCGCAAGATTTTTTACTGGCTGATTCGATCCGCGATGACCAAACTTTAGTTTATACGTATCGGCACCAAGCGCCAGTGCTAAAAGCTGATGTCCAAGACATATGCCAAACAAAGGTTTTTTACCGACAAGTTTTTTCACATTTGAAATGACTTCTGGAACATCTTTCGGATCGCCAGGACCATTTGACAAGAAAACTCCATCTGGTTGAAGTGCCAATATTTCTTCCGCTGTCGTATCGGCTGGCACTACTGTAAGGTTGCAGCCTAGATTATGCAGTGAATTGAGGATGTTTTGTTTGATTCCAAAGTCCATGACTACAACGTGTGGACCATCATTTTCTATTTTATACACTTCAGGAGTCGTAACCTCAGCTACGACATCAAGCTTCATTGGAACCGCCAGCAGTTCATCGATTTGTCCCTTTTTGGCATCCTCAGAAACTACTGCGCCTTTCATCGTTCCTGCTGAACGAATCTTACGCGTAAGTGCTCTTGTATCTACATTATAAAGGCATGGAATCTTTTGCTCTGTCAAAAAAGCACGCAAGCTCGTTTCCAAATGCCAGTTACTTCCATCTTCACACAATTCTCCAATAATAAATCCATTTACGAAAGATTTGCGAGACTGATTGAATACATCCGCTACCCCGTAGTTCCCGATCATCGGGTACGTCAAGGTAACGATCTGGCTGCAATACGAAGGATCTGTCAAAATCTCCTGATAACCAGACATCCCTGTATTAAAGACAACTTCACCCGTTGCCGTCATATCATTCAAAAGATCGCCGTAAAACACACTGCCATCTTCTAGCACTAATTTTCCTTTCAAAAAAACACCCCCATATTATTTTCAACCAAGAACTGCACCATCGCGCATGACAATTTTTCCGTCTACAATCGTCATTACCGCTTTGCCTTTAAGGTTTCTGCCCTTAAATGGCGAATGTGTTCCTCGTGTATAAAACTTATCTTCTTCAACTGTCCATTCAAGCTCTGGATTGATAATCGTGATATCAGCAGCTGCGCCCACTTCTAGAACTCCGGCATCGAGCTTAAAGGTTTTCGCCGGACCATAGGTCATCTTTTCGATGATTTGCGGCAACGTGATTTTTCCTTCATGATATAAATCCGTCAAGAGGATTCCAAGAGCTGTCTCCAAACCTGGGAATCCACTTGGTGCATAACGATATTCCACATCTTTTTCTTCCTGTGCATGTGGAGAATGATCCGTGACAATTGCATCGATGGTACCATCTTTAAGACCCTCAAGCATCGCATCGACATCAACCTTAGAACGGAGCGGCGGGTTTACTTTCGTTGAGCTGTCATATAGATTCACAGCAGCATCCGTCATTGTCAAATGCTGCGGCGTAACTTCTGCCGTAACCTTGATTCCGCGTTTTTTCGCTTGGCGGACAATTTCTACTGCGTTTTTAGAACTTATATGTGCTATATGGATGCGTGCATCTGCATATTCTGCCAGTAAGATATCACGCGATACAGCGATATCCTCAGCAACCGTCGGGCGGCCTTTCATGCCGAGCATTGCCGAATGATGGCTTTCGTTCATTACACCATCTTCAACCAGGCTGAACTCTTCCGCATGCGAGATGATGACTTTGTCAAAAGCTCTCAAGTAATCAAGTCCATTTAGAAGAACTTTTGAACTGCCCACATAATGTCCGTCATCGGAAAAGGCCACGGCTCCAGCGTCTGCCATATCGCCGACTTCAGCTAGTTCTGTACCTTTTTGACCTTTGGTCAATGCACCAATGATTTCAATGTGTACACAAGCTGCTTGCTGAGCTCGTTCCTTAAGTCCATTGACAAGAATCGAAGAATCCACAATCGGCTTAGTATTTGGCATTACAGCTACCGTCGTGAATCCGCCCGCTGCTGCAGCCTGTGACCCTGTAGTGAAATCTTCTTTTGCTTCCTGACCTGGTTCTCTAAAGTGCACATGCATATCAATCAGACCTGGCGTTACGATAAGACCTGCTGCATCGATTTTTTCTGCTGCCTTATCTTCAAGACCCTTGCCAATTGCCTTAATCTTACCGTCTTCCACTAAGATATCACAAATTTCATCAAAATCTTTTCCCGGATTGATTACCCGTCCGCCTTTAAGCATTAATTTCAATGTTTTTTCCTCCCGTCAAGACTAATGTCAACAATGCCATACGTATAGCCACACCACTTTGCACCTGCTCTTGTATGCCCGAATTCAGTCCGTAGGCAACATCTGGTGAAATTTCTAGACCTTTGTTCATCGGACCCGGATGTAGTACCAAAACATCTTTTTTTGCCATATCCAAGCGTTTTTGATTCAAGCCAAACAATCTTGCATATTCTCTTGGCGACGGGAAAAGTCCCGATTTTTGACGTTCTAATTGAATGCGCAGTACATTGATCACGTCGGCAGACTCTATAGCATCTTCCACTCTGTCGTGAACAAAAATCCCGGGCTCTTCTTCTAAGAAACGTGGCAGCAAGGTTCTCGGTCCAGCTACATGGACCTCAATACCCATCTGGCGCATCCCCCAGATATCTGAGCGAGCGACACGGCTGTGCAAGATATCCCCTAAGATGGCGACCTTTAAGCCCTGCAGCTGTTCTTTATGCTGCAAAATCGTGAACAAGTTAAGTAATCCCTGCGATGGATGCGCATGTGCTCCATCACCTGCATTTATGATAACGGGACTTACAACCTTAGTTGCATATTCTGCTGAGCCTTCGGCTTTATGGCGCATTACAATCGCATCTACTCCCATTGCTTCAACCGTAAGAAGTGTATCCCTTAGGCTTTCTCCTTTAACTATGCTGCTCGTGCTCGCCGTGATATTTACGACATCCGCCCCGAGATATTTTCCAGCGAGCTCAAAAGAAGTCCGCGTCCTTGTGCTTGGTTCATAAAACAAATTCACAATGGATTTTCCTCGCAGCGTCGGCACTTTCTTAATGTCACGCTGAATAATATTCTTCATTTCCTTAGCAGTTTCCAATACCATTTCGATTTCTGCCGGCGTAAAATATTCCAATCCTAAAATGTTTTTTCCTCGAAAGGAAACCTTGTTTTTTTCCAACAAACCAATCACTCCTTTTTCTAATACGCATCGCTGCGTCCTTGACTGCTTTCGCAAAACCAAGATCGACCAAGGCAGATTATTTACGCCGAAGGCTTTCGCCAGCACCCATAAATAATTATACCTTATTTTTGCATAAAAATCCAAAGAAAAATATCATCCTTTTTAGGGCATAAAAAAAGCTTTCTCATGCGAAGGCACAAGAAAGCTATAATAGCGCTACTATCATTCTCTATAAGCTCCCCTTCTCAGCCTCACAGGACCAATTTAAAGGCAATATTCTTTTCACACTATGTTAGCACAGCAGTCAGACTCTGTCAACAGTCAATATGTCATAATGAAGATGCCATCCTTCAGCTTTTGTAACGGAGAAGGCATTTATCGTTTCACTATTTATTGCCACATCGTTATCTATCGACCATATTTTACTACCATTTCGATGGCTGTCGCCCACGTTATTTCAACCTATAAACAATACACGCCTCACATTACAACCAACATCTGCCTATGCTATATGTGTATAAGTATCCAGCATATAGCGCATAGTTTTTCATTTGCCATCGTAAAGCTTCTGATAATTTTCTCTATTTTTTAAGACCCTAATTACATATTCTCTCGTTTCCGCATAAGGAATACGGTCGACGTCTCCAAAGGAATCATCCCAACCATATTCTTGCATCCAAGAATGCACCGTACCGCGCCCGGCATTATAAGCGGCCAAAACGAGTACTTCGTTTCCCTTGAATTCTTTTTCTAAAGAAGATAGATACCATGTTCCAAAACGTATATTCGTATCCGGTTCATGCAGTTTTTCCATATCATAGGAGTCATCAATTTGTTCAGCGATCCACTTTGCCGTATCTGGCATCAATTGCATAAGACCAATTGCGCCACGTGGCGAATGAACTTCCTTTTGAAATTTACTCTCGCTCATAATCACGCCTGCGACCAAAGCATTTTCAACACCGTAGCTAGCAGCATATTGGTCTACGATTTCTTTATGTGGATAAGGATATATATATTTTTTTTGAAAAATATCTGTTTTTATAACGCCGGCAGCCGCAAAAATAAGAAGCAATGCTATTCCAACAATAGCAATTGCCTTCTTCTTCTGTTCATACCGGCGATTTTTCAATCGTTCATGAAAAGAATTTGCCACGCTAACCCCTGCCTTCCAAAAAGGCCCATCTTTTTAAGACCTGCTTTTCCACTAAAGGCGGTGCTCCATTGTTATCAATAACAAAATCTGCCATAGACACTTTTTCTGTTAAGGGAATTTGTGCTGCAATACGGCATAGCGCAACATCACGGCTTAATGAATCTCGACTTATGAGGCGTTGCAACTGAATTGCAGCATCGACATATACCACCCAAACTTCATCTGCCAGCGATTGCCAGTTGACCTCATAGAGCAAGGGAACATCTAATACCACAAATGACGCGTTCTTGTTTCTGTAGTTTTCAAGTTCTTTTTCGACACACGCCTTAATCATAGGATGTGAAACTTCGTCGATCCATTTCTTTTCTCGCTTATCAGAAAAAACGATTTCACCGATTTTCCGGCGATCGAGCGAATCATCCGCCTGTAAAACAGTTTCACCAAAATGATTCACGAATACACGCCATAAAGGGCCCTGGGGAGCAGCTAATTCACGTGCAATTTCATCAGCATCAATAATAGCAGCTCCTAGTCGCTTCAATATCCGACTGACCGTGCTCTTACCGCTGGCAATTCCGCCTGTCAGACCAATCACATACATATCATTTCCCCTCCAGCACTTGGCATATAGGGCAAAAATGTGTACCACGACCGCCGACTTCAATTTTTACGATAGTTGCACCGCAATCGAGGCAGGCTTGGCCGTTTCTCCCATAGACGTGCAAATGCTCTTGATGGTGCCCTCTGCCACCTTCGCCATTGCGATAATCACGAAAAGTTGTCCCCCCATCGGCAATCCCTGCAGCTATCACTTCATTGATGGCTCGATAAAGGCTTGTGACTTCAATCGACGTAAGCCCCGCGCCTGTTCGCTGCGGGTGAATTTTGGCTAAGGCTAGAGCCTCATCTGCATAAATATTGCCAAGGCCACTGATATACTTTTGATTGAGCAAAAAAGATTTGAGCTTTGACGAGCTTTTTTTCAAAATCTTTGCCAAATAACTCTCTGTAAATTCTTCACTCAAAGGTTCCGGTCCCAAATTATTGAGTCCTGATATACGCCAGGTTTCGCCTGGCTTTAAAGCGTAAACAGTCCCCAGGGTTCTCGTATCTGCATAGACGAGAAGCGACCCATCGTCCAAATGAAAAATTATTTTCCGATATGCATCTTGTTCATCATCCGGCGACACACATAAAAGACGCCCTGTCATCCGCAAATGAAACACTAATGTATTACCATTGTCAAGCTCCAACAGCAAGTACTTACCTCGACGATTAGCCGCAATTATCTTCCGACCAATTACCATTGATTTGAATTCATCTGCTTCTGGCCATTTTATCAAACGCGGTAAAAAAACCTCGATATTCACAATTTGTTTTTCGAGCAGGTGCCGTTTCAAACCGCGTCTTATAATTTCTACTTCGGGCATTTCTGGCATTTTTCTTCCCCCATTTACTTCGCTGCAGCCCAATTTTTCCCGATATTAATATCAATGGTCAAAGGAACCGATAATTTTACTACATTTTGCATCGCTTGTTTGAGCAGACTCGATACCGTTTCAATTTCAGCTTCGACGACCTCCAAAACCAATTCATCGTGTACCTGAAGCAGCACACGGCTCTTGAGCTTTTTCTCTTCCAAGCTGCGTTTGGTTGCAAGCATAGCCAATTTTATGATATCAGCCGCTGTTCCTTGTATAGGAGTATTCATCGCCATACGTTCAGCTAAGGTCCGTTGATTAAAATTAGAGCTATGGATTGCTGGTAAATAGCGCTTGCGCCCAAACAAAGTCGTCACATAGCCATCTTTGTGAGCTTTTTCGACAACACCATCGATAAAGTTCTTGATGCCAGGACATTTTTCAAAGTAGCTAGCGATATATGTAGCTGCTTCTTTGCGTGAAATGCGTAAATCCCTCGACAAACCATAATCACTTATTCCGTATACAATGCCAAAATTTACCGCTTTGGCTTTACCGCGATACTCTGCCGTCATTTGATCCATTGGAATGCCAAATACCTCAGACGCCGTGCGAGCATGGATATCTTGGCCTTCATTGAAGGCTTCCAAAAAGTTTTTGTCCTCCGACATATGTGCCAAAACACGCAGTTCAATCTGCGAATAATCGGCAGAAAGCAGATAGTCATAGCCTTCGCCCGGTTCAAAAAGTTCCCGTATTTTTTTACCTTCGGCCGTTCTGACTGGAATATTTTGCAGATTTGGATCGGAGCTGCTAAGCCGCCCTGTTGCCGTAACCATCTGGTTAAATGTAGAATGGATCCTCATGGTTTTTTCATCAATCAAGTTATCCAAACCGTCCAAATAGGTTGATTTTAATTTCATCCAAAGCCTGTAGGCCAATACCTGTTCGATAATCGGATGCTGGTCGCGAAGTTCTTCTAAAACCTCTGCATTGGTTGAATAACCCGTCTTGGTCTTTTTGCCTGATGGCAGTTCAAGTCGTTCAAATAAAATTTCACCCAACTGCTTTGGTGAATTTACATTGAATTCC
>CBDTTM010000061.1:0-12698 GCA_965363355.1 uncultured Selenomonadaceae bacterium
CATCTTTTGACCAGTTTGTGCACTAAGACCTGTGATAGGACCTAAAGCGAGCTTAGGCAGCAAGTAATCATTGACTGGGTAATTCCACCAAACAGCCATTTTCCGTCCATAAATTGCATTGACTTTTTCTATGTCTTCTGGCAAAATTCCGTCGCAGACAACACCAGGACCTGTATACATGACAATGATATCTCGATCGAGGTTTTCAGAAAAGCCCTTCGTATACGCTTTTAATTTTCCATCTTCGATCATGTCGGCCGTAAAATATTCCGTAGGAACCGTAAACAAAGGCTTAACGCCGGGCTTCACCCGAATGAACCGACGATTCACCTCATTTAAGAAACGCGCTTGTCCTGCACCATCTTTATTTTTGATATCATCGAAGAACACGGCAAAGCTCCGGACACCCATCGCATAAAGTAAATCAAATTTATGTAAAAGAGCTTCAATATCTCGCTCCTTCTCCGCACCATCAAGGTGAACATCAATCCCTGGTGATATCGCGAAAACAAAATCGACTTGATTTTGTTCAGCGGCCTTAATCAACTGCTCCATATTCGCCATAGCAGTTAGAGGATATGCCTCACGCCATTTTTCTCGGTGATACGGATCATCTTTAGGGGCATAGATATACGTATTTAAATGATGCTTACCATAAAAAGCCAGTTGATCAAGCCGATCTGCTTGCGTCCACGGTTTTCCATAAAACCCTTCGATGACCCCACGAATCGGAATCGCTGCCTCATCTACTTGCACACCCGCCGCGAAAGTTTTGGACGGATATAAGACACACGCTATTGCAAACAAAAAAAGCCATGACCGCATATTTCGTAGCATATTCAAGTTCTCCTTTTCCTTTAATCCCTTAATGTACAAAGGCTGCCAAAAAAACTGGCAGCCTTTGTCTTTTATGCTTCCTGCAGGAACGCCTTATACCCTTTTTGCGTTTCATACACATCAATTTTGCTCGTAACTTCCCATGGCGCATGCATATTGAGAACAGCTACACCACTGTCGATTACCTGCATGCCATAAAGCGACATGATATAGGCAATCGTTCCACCACCACCAAGATCCACTTTGCCAAGTTCTGACATTTGTGTCCTCACGTTATGCTTTTCCATCATCGCGCGAATATCGCCAAGGTACTCCGCATTGGCATCATTCGATCCCGATTTGCCGCGAGATCCGGTAAATTTATTGAAAACCATGCCTTTGCCAAGATAAGCAACGTTCTTTTTATCAAAAGAGCTGGCAAAAAGAGCATCATAACCAGAGGTGACATCCGAGGACAGCATCTTGGAATTTGCCAGGCAGCGCTTGAGTGTAAGTTCTGAATATACGCTTGTGAGGTCAATGAGCTCGGCCACGGTGTTTTCAAAGAATTTCGACTGCATACCAGTAGCACCGACGCTGCCGATTTCCTCTTTGTCGACCAACAGGCAGCAAGCTGTTTTTTTGACGTCCTTAGTTTCGATCATCGCTGCTAAAGAAGTATAAGCACATACGCGATCATCTTGTCCGTATGCGATGATCATGCTGCGGTCAAGCCCAAGTTCACGAGCCTGTCCTGCTGGCACGACTTCAAGCTCAGCCGAAAGAAAATCCTCTTCTTCTAAATCGTATTTTTCTTTTAAGAGCTTTAATATCCCTGCCTTGACGGCGTCTTTTTCCGTATCTTCAAGCGGCAAACTGCCAAATAAGATATCAAGAGCTTCCCCTTCTATGACTTTATTGGCTTTCTTTTCAAGCTGCTCGGCCGAAAGATGGATCAGTAAATCCGTCACACAAAATACTGGATCCGCATCCTCTTCACCAATTGTGATTTCAACTACGGAACCGTCTTTTTTGGCAACTACGCCGTGTATCGCTAGCGGCACCGTAACCCATTGATATTTCTTTATGCCGCCATAATAATGTGTATCCATATAAGCCAGCCCACCATCTTCATAAAGCGGATTCTGCTTGATATCAAGACGGCAGGTATCAATATGGGCTCCAAGAATTGACATTCCTTCTGCCAATGGTTCAGTGCCTATATGGAACATAGCCATAGCTTTTTTCATCCAAACTGCATATACCTTGTCACCTGGAACAAGTTTTTTGCCAGCCTTTATCATATCAGACAAGTTCTTATAACCGGCTTTTTCTGCCATTTGAACTGCCTCTTTAACGGATTCACGTTCTGTCTTGCATTTAGTCAGAAAGCTGCGATAAGAATCACACAATTTCTGTAATTCTTGTTTTTCTTCAGCGCTATACGTATTCCAAACATGTTTCTTCTCTTCTGCCATATTTCATCAACCTTTCTAAATGCTGCAAATTATAAAACAACTCATGGTAATTATATAGTGATTTTCTTTAAAAGACAATGCCTCCGAGCTCTAATCTACAGATATTGGATTTTCTCACAACAAAAAACCGGCCTCAAAAGAGACCGGTTTTTCCATCTTATTTATTGAAGATGTTTTTGATTGCTTGTTTATTGACATCGCGGTTAAGCTGTGCCAAATAAGTCGTTAATTTGATGCTCTTAGGGCAAGCTTCTACGCAGTTTTGGCTATTGCCGCAACTAGTGATGCCGCCTTTTTCCATCAATGCATTCAAACGTTTATCCGCATCGAACTTGCCTAGTGGATGAAGGTTGAACAAATGAGCCTGTACTGTAGGAGCAGGACCGATGAAGTCGGACTGAGTACCAACGTTCGGGCAAGCTTCCATGCAGCAACCGCAAGTCATGCAATGAGAGATTTCATATGCAGTCTGTGCAGTGTAAGGGTTTTGGATTGGAGCGTCTTTAACTTCCCAAGTTCCATCTACGTTGACCCAGCCTTGGATACGTTTGAGGCTTTCAAACATAACCGCACGGTCGATCAATAAATCGCGAATTACAGGGAAAGTACGAGCTGGTGATAAACGAACTGGTTGTTCGAGATGATCGATCAAAGCAGCACAAGCCTGTTGAGCTTTGCCATTGATTACCATCATGCATGCACCGCAAACTTTTTCAAGGCAGTTGCATTCCCAAACAACAGGAGTTGTTTTTTTGCCGCTCTTTGTTACAGGGTTCTTCTGGATTTCCATAAGAGCTGCAACAACGTTCAGAGCCGGACGATACGGAACTTCAAATTCTTCCGTATAAGGAGCACTCGTCGGGCTGTCCTGACGTTCTATGATAAAACTTACTTTTTTTTTGTTTTGATCTGCCATTCTTATTTATCCTCCTTCTTAGCAACTGCATAGTTACGAGGACGCGGTTTAATCTGCGAATGATCGAAATCAATGTAGCTGATTTTAGCATCACTTGTTGCAGCATCGAAATCAACGATCGTAGTTTTGAGGAAGCGTTCGTCATCACGCTGCGGGAATTCCGGTTTGTAATGAGCGCCACGGCTTTCATCACGCATGCGAGCAGCTTTGGTTACAGCCATTGCATAAACGATCATATTGCGCAGCTGACGTACGAACATAGCTTCCTGGTTTGCCCAGTGGCCTTTATCGGATACGCCGATATTATCCCAACGTTTGAGGATTTTTTTAACTTCATCATAGCAATAATCAAGTTCTTTATTGACACGAACGATCGTGACATATTTGTTCATGACATCGCCGAGTTCATGATGGAGTTCGTGAGCGTTTTCTTCGCCATCCATTTTGATGATAGCTTCGAATTCATCAACACAAGCCTGCTGAGCTGCAGCCAAATCTTCATCGGTAAGCTCAGAGCCTTTTTCGCCTTCTTTAGCCCAACGCATAGCTTCAGGACCAGAAACAGTACCAGAATATGCAGCGGAAAGAAGCGAGTTCGCACCAAGACGGTTTGCACCATGGTACTGGTAATCACATTCGCCAGAAGCCATAAGGCCCGGGATGTTTGTGTTATGTTTAGCATCTACCCAAATACCACCCATGGAATAATGAACGGATGGATAAATCTGCATTGGAACTTTACGAGGATCGTCGCCGACAAATTCCGAATACATTTCAAGAATGCCGCCGAGTTTGCGTTCAAGGTAGCCGCCATCGATATGGGAAAGGTCGAGATATACTCTGTTTTCGCCATTGATGCCAAGGCCCTGATTTACGCAAACATCATAAATTGCACGCGAAGCAACGTCACGTGGTACAAGGTTACCATATGCTGGGTACATTTCTTCGAGGAAGTACCAAGGTTTTCCATCTTTATATGTCCAAACACGTCCGCCTTCACCGCGGCATGCTTCTGACATCAAACGGTTCTTATCCGTACCAGGAATAGCCGTTGGATGGATCTGAATGAATTCGATATTCCCAAGATGAGCGCCCTGCTGATATACAGCAGATACAGCGGAACCGTTACAGATTGTGGACGCTGTGCAGCGACCAAATACCATACCAGGACCACCAGTTGCCAAAATCGTAGTATCCGCACGGAATGCTTTGATTTCCATCGAGTTCATGTTCTGAGCTACGATACCGCGGCAAACGCCTTCTTTATTTTTGATGACTTTAATGAATTCCCAGAATTCATATTTTTTAACGGAGCCTTTTACTTCCCATTTACGGACTTGTTCATCCAAAGCATAGAGAAGCTGCTGGCCAGTTGTTGAACCAGCAAAGCAAGTACGTTTATTTTTCTGACCACCGAAGTTACGAAGATCCAAAACGCCTTCTGCTGTACGAGTGAAAGGTACACCCATGCGGTCAAACATTTTGATGAGCTTCGGAGCTGCTTCAACCATGCCTTTAACAGCACCCTGATCAGCAAGGAAATCTCCCCCGTATACTGTATCATCGAAATGTTCCCAAATCGAATCATTTTCACCCTTTGTATTCATACAGGCGTTGATTCCACCCTGTGCGCAAAGCGAGTGAGAGCGTTTTACCGGGCAGTATGAGAATAAATCAACTTCGCCGCCAGCTTCGCAAATCTTAAGGGCAGCCATTAAACCGGATAAACCGCCACCTACAACAATAATTTTATTTTTAGCCACGTAGGTTCTCTCCTTATTCTAAAATTTTATGAACAACTTATTACGCCAAGTAACTGCCCATAAAGATGATTGTAACGATTGAAAGCAGTGCGCAGAGAAGCATGAAAAGCTTTGCTGCCACAGCTTGGGCGCGAGGACCTTTTGCAATTCCCCAAGTCATGGTGAATGTAGTCAAACCATTGCAGAAATGGAAAATAGCTGCAATCATACCGATTGTATAGAGTACAAAAACGATTGGATTGCTGAAGTAGCTCTGCAATAATTCATAGGAAATTGGCGTTCCGCCACCTTTTACCATAATGCGCAAATAAACAACATGCCAAATCAAAAATGCTGCTACAAACCAAGCTGTCCATCTCTGAAGAGCGAACTGCCAATTACGAGTGTAACCATATTGGCCTGGGTTGTTTTTAGCCTGCAGGGCGATGTACGCGCCATAAATGCCATGAAACAAGAATGGAAGAGCAATAGCAAAAATTTCCAATGGGAGCATGATTTCATGCGGAATCGCTGCTAATTTACCCACCGCTTCGTTAAATGGTTTCGGGCCGCCGAGCACAGACGCATTTGTGAAAACATGTTCTAACAGGAATAAACCGATTGGAACAATACCACAAAGAGAATGTAAACGACGAAGATAATAAGTTGTGTGAATCATTCTTAAACCTCCTATATTTTTCTTTCCTTTAGGGAAATATATTATAACTTACGATAAGGGGCCTGTCCCATTTCGTAGAAGTTATTTCCTTCTGAGTCAATTACCACGATAGCCGGGAAATCTTCTACAGTCAGTGCCGCAACCGCTTCCGGACCGAGTTCTGGATAAGCGAGAACTTCATATTTTTTAACGGATTTAGCGATAAGAGCCGCAGCTCCGCCAACAGCCGCAAAATAAGTAACACCGTTCTTTTTCATCGATTCAACGACAGCATCCGCACGGGAACCTTTTCCGACCATGCCTTTAATGCCCTGTTCAAGCATTGTCGGCGTATAAGCATCCATACGACCAGATGTAGTAGGACCACATGAGCCAATAGGATCACCTGGTTTTGCTGGCGTAGGGCCAAGATAATAAACAATTTGATTTGTCCAATCAACTGGAAGTTTTTCTCCACGAGCCAAAGCTTCGGTCATGACTTTATGCGCAGCGTCGCGGGCACTGATAATCGTGCCTGTAATCAGAACACTGTCACCAGCCTTTAACGTGCGTGATTTTTCTTCCGTCAACGGAGTTGTAATACGAATTTTTTCAGCCATTTTATCTTTTCCTCCTATTATAATACATTTTCTGCTTATAATACACGTTCTGCATGGCGCATAGCATGGCAGCAAATCGTTACAGCGACTGGCAAACCAGCGATATGCGTAGCACCCCATTCAATATTTACAGCCAAAGCTGATGTTGTTCCACCAAGCTGAGGTCCGATACCCGTTTTATTGATGAGCGTCAAAAGTTCGCCTTCTAATTCAGCATACTTAGGATGGTCATTACGGACATTCGTTGGACGCAAAAGCGCTCTTTTTGAAAGATATGCTGCCTGGTCCATCGTACCGCCGATGCCGACGCCGACGACCATTGGAGGACAAGGATTACAGCTAGCATGTAAAATGATATCCAAAACCGCTTTTTTGACGCCTTCAACGCCATCTGCTGGAACGAGCATTTTAATGCCAGATTTATTTTCGCTGCCGAAACCCTTCGGAGCTAATTGGATCTTAAGCTTATCGCCTGCTACCATCTTCGTGTAGATAACAGCTGGTGTATTGTTCTGGGTATTCTTGCGATCAAATAAAGGTTCTGCAACGACTGATTTACGAAGGTAACCTTCCGTATAGCCCTTTGCTACGCCAGCATTGATTGCATCTTCAAGAGTACCGCCTTCTATATGAAGATCTTGTCCTACTTCGACAAATATAATGCTCATTCCAGTATCCTGGCAGATTGGTCTGTCTTCTGCTCTGGCAATTTCTGCATTACGAATGATTTGATCCAGGACATCTTTCCCAACCGGAGATTGTTCTGTTTCCCGACCTTTTTTCAAAGCTTCATAGACATCTTTTGGCAAATAGTAAGCTGCTTCCTTACACATCTGCGCTACTTCTGCCGTGATTTTTTCTACTTGGATTGTACGCAATGTAAACCCTCCCAAATAATAATTTAACACACTTGCAGGCTTCATAATATCATATTTTCCAGACCCTTTCAACTTGATAAAATAATTGGTCTGTCCAATTTCAAAAGTGAATTCCATTCGATTATGAAGGCAATATTAAAATTCCTATAAAACCGATATAAAACGATACGATGCCGCTCATTTTATAATGAATACTTATTTACACATAATCTTTTTTTATTTATAATCAGGCTTTTTCATATAGAATAATATTATACAAGGACTATAGTCCTATTTTTGTGAAATACTGATATTTTTTTTATTAATGGCTGATATTTTTATATTAATTCTATCAACTTTACCGAAAGTTCGCCTCTTTTTTCTTCCAGTACCATAAAAGAGGCTGGCCCACCACCGCGAGGCCGAGAAATACTGCCCGGATTCAATATCAAGACACCGGCATTATTCCACTGTCCAGCAATATGTGTGTGCCCATAAACCGCAATGTCACATTTACACTGTGTTGCTTCTTTCTCTAATGCATCTAAACCAAAATTGACTCCATAAAGGTGTCCGTGCGTCAGAAAAATTTTATGGGATCCCGTTTCGATTATTTCAGCCGGCGTCAGCTTGTCATTGGGCCAGTCACAATTACCCAAGACACGAACAACCTCAACCTCTGTAATCCGTTGCAAATAATCAGCATCTGGCGCACAATCGCCTGCATGAAGCCATAGATCCACCTGACCTGCTTTTGCTGCTACTGCCGCAAGTGCTTTATGATCTCCATGGCTGTCACTGATAATCCCTATCCTCATCGCAAATACCCCGCCAACTTAACTTCCATTTCCTTGATTGCCATACCACGATGACTGATTGCATTTTTTTCCTCCAAGGTCAATTCTGCCATCGTCTTTTGCTGTTTCGGCAAATAAAAATAAGGATCGTAGCCAAATCCTTGGTCCCCTGCAGGCGTTATACGGATCGTTCCCGAACAAATCCCCTCCGTCAAGACTTCTGTTCCTTCACCATCAACAAAAGCTAATACACAACGATAAGACGCCGGAGACTCGCTGCGATTTTTTGCGACCAATTCTTTGACCAGCTTTTCATTATTAGCCGAATCATTTGCTGTTTCACCAGCAAAACGTGCCGAATAAACGCCTGGTGCACCGCCCAAGGCATCGACTTCGAGCCCAGAATCATCCGCCAAGCAGGCAAGACCTGTTTCTTTGGCATAAAAACGAGCTTTGATCAATGCGTTTTCGCTAAAAGTCGCTCCATCTTCTACTGCTTCTGGTACCTGAGGAAACTTTGTAAGCGAGACAAGTTCTACGTCCATGCCATGGAAAGCTCGAATCATCTCTTTTACTTTGCCCTGGTTCTTCGTCGCAATCACGATTTTTTTCATGGTTCTCGCCCCACCTTCCAAACAAGCTCTCCGCCCAAAATATCCTTTTGATAAGAGATCAAATCATTGATGCCCTCTTCCGCCCTCAGCAACAACGTATCCATTTCCTTTCGGGAAAAAGGTCTTCCTTCACCAGTTCCTTGCACTTCAATAAACTCGCCGCTGCCCGTCATGATTACATTCATATCGACTAGAGCCTTTGAATCTTCTTCATAGCAAAGATCGATAATGACTTCATTGTTTTTGGCTACGCCGACACTGACTGCCGCCAAAAAGTCCTTAACAGGAAATACATGCTCTGGTTTATATATGGTAGCTAATGCTTCAACCAAAGCGACAAATGCTCCAGTAATCGATGCTGTCCTCGTTCCACCATCGGCCTGGATGACATCGCAATCGATCATTACCGTACGCTCACCAAGTGCCTTCATATCCATGACGCTTCTAAGGCATCGTCCAATCAATCGTTGGATTTCATTTGTTCTTCCTGTAACTTTGCCACGCATAGATTCACGCGGCGTGCGCGTTTGCGTCGAACTTGGCAGCATGGAATACTCTGCTGTTATCCAACCTTCTCCTGTGCCTTTCAAAAAACGGGGCACTCTATCTTCAATCGTAGCAGCGCAAATCACCTTGGTGTTTCCCATCTCTATCAATACAGATCCTGCCGGATGCTTCAAATAATGTCTGGTAATTTTTATTCGGCGCATTTCATCAAGCATACGCCCATCTGATCTAACCATGTTATCCTCCTAAAACAAATAATATACTACTCTATTCTATAACGATTAAGCTTTAGCGGCAAATGCTATATTTCGCATAACCCAAAGCAATTTTTTCCAAAATAAAAAAGAAGGGAGGTTTTACTCCCCTCTTATAAAATCAACCCTGATACTGTTTGAAATTTTTGATGATGACGATTGGCGTCTTTTGCGAAGCATTGCCAAACGGATTATCCAGCAGCAGATGCGCTACTTTTTCACCATCGACACCATCGGTGACACCGACGATACGCGATCTTTTCAAATCATTGACATCGGCAATAACGGCGCCGAAGCAACCCAAACGGTCTTTAAGATTCTCTACGACTTTCTGCGGGTCTTTTGGGCCATAAACGATATGTTTGTCAAATGGCGGCATTGTGCCAGTTACATCATCGATCAACGCGGTCTGTTCACCGCCCCATTTATAGAACCAGCCGCTTTGTCCGACAAGCTTACCCAAAAATCCTAAGAACAATGCTCCGGCAACACGCCATTTCCCCTCAACATCCATAAGTGACTGCATGCCATGCGGGCTCGCTAAGCTTCCCTGATCTGGAATGAATCGGCAGCAAAACTGTGCTACACGTGAAATCGTCAACTCTTCTGGACGCACAATGCGGCCCTGCGTAATCGCCACTACGCTTTCAGCAACGGAAATCACATCGTTTTCTCCGATTTTCCCTTTTGTGTATCTCTCGACGATATCTATGATATTGTCTTTATCTGTTAAAATGCGCGTAGGTACTGCAAGAATTTCAACCTCAGCCATATCTGTTCGCTCCTTAATCTTCTGCTAAAGTAATGCCGACAAGTCCGGCGATTTCAGCAGCCGTCAAAACTATACGTTTTTTGGAAATCGTCCAAGGATGACGGCCAGTATGCTGATAAACAAGATCGAGCGGCAAATCGACCATATGTACAAGTGCCGCCTTAATATCATCGGTTTTGCGTGCTCTAAGCGTCACCTTGACCAAAACCTCAATGCTGTCTTTTTTCGGAATCAGAACCGCTTCGAAATAATCATCTTCACGCGGTGCTGTCACAAGTTCCGCCTTGCTTCTAGCTTCGATACCATCATATTGTTCATACGGTAAAAGCGTTCTGACGTAACAATCCATGATTGTTCCGCATTGCTTGCCAATATTGGCAAATACAACCTTTGTGCTCAATGTCACAGCATCTTTTTCTGTCTTTTCCAGCTTAAATGGCGTGCGGCTTTCAGTTCTTACATCGATTACAGCATCGCCTTCAAAATTAAAAAACACTTCTATCACCACCATCAAAAATATTATGAGTCCTAAAACACCATAGATGGACACCACATATACGCCCCCAAGTTATTCTCAGCCCTTAATAATCAGCTAAGTCAATTCCTTTGAATACCGCTGTGTTTTCCTTCAATATGAGTTCCGCCATTTTGCGCGCTTTGCCTAAATCGGCTGAAAAGCACATCTGCATCTTTCCCTTCGCGGGACTTTTCTTCAATAAACCAGCTGCGGCCAAAGCTTTCACCGCATCTTTAGCAGTCGCTGCTGCCGGATTGATCAACTGCACGTCTTTATCGACGTAGCGTCGAATGATCGGTGCAATGAGTGGGTAATGTGTACACCCTAAAATCAAAGCCCCAATCCTTTTATCTGCAAAATACTCCAGATACTCTTTTACAGCTGCTTCCATTTGCTCTCCATCAATCTGCCCGTTTTCAATCAACGGAACAAATCCCGGGCAAGCCTTCGCATGAACTACGGCCTTCTCATCGATCTTTTGTGCCGCCCTTTCGTGCATGTGGCTTTGCACTGCTCCTTCTGTAGCAATCACGCCGATGCTCTTATTGCGGCTCACAGCAATTGCCTCGCCTACAACCGTATCCATCGGCACCAAAAGATACGGATATGCATCTTTTGCCTGCTCATAACCGTATCCAGTCATTGTATTGCAGGCAATCACCGCCATCTTTACTTTTTGCTCGGCAAAAAAACGAAGAATCTGGTTCATAAATACGATGATTTCCTGTGGATCACGAGATCCATAAGGTACTCTGGCCGTATCGCCGACATAGATGATATCCTCTGCCGGCAGCATCTGTCTTATTTCCTTTACTACTGTCAAGCCGCCAATCCCTGAATCAAAAACTCCGATTGGTGCATCATTCCCCATTGCATCGCCACCTCAAAACTTTCCGAACCTTCTGATCATCACTGCCTATTATACCGAAGTTGCGCTCTTTTTCCAAGCAGCCTTCAATTTCAGATAATAGTCTTCCGGCAAGCGGGTTATCAATCCAGTCTCACGACTTGTGAATACATTTTGCGTATGCCCCTCAACAAGAACTGTCTTATCGGCCTCACGCAAAATACGATAATCAAAAGCCATTTTGACCTTGGTAAGCGCTGTTGGTTTTGTTTCAATCAGAAGAACATCATCAAACTTCCCCGGTGAGAGATAGCGACAACTGACATCGGTTATCGGGAACACAAATCCCGCATCCATGAGCTGTTCCAATGTGATTCCCGCTTCGCGCAAAAATTCAACCCGTCCGATTTCAAACCAACGGATATAATTCGAATGGTGCACTACCGCCATCGCATCAGTATCATAAAAATTCACTCGGTGTTTCACCTGTGCCACAAATGTCTCTCCCTTCGGCTCCGTCCTATAAGCTGATAATCAGCACGTAACTTATAGACTAAAACAAATGGCACGCAAAGTCAAGGAAATCCCCCTGGCAATTCTCAGGATATTTTATTTTCCAACAAAAATAAGAACCTGGCAATTACCTTCTGCCAGGTTCCCTTCTCTATGATTTCCTCAGATATTGCTCTGGGTTTGTTTTTTGTTAGCCGCTGCGATTTCGAACCACTTGCGTGCAGCACTGATCAAGACGAATACAATCAAGACCATCATCACAACGCTTGCACCGGCCAATAAGAACTGTTCTTTAGGCAGATAAAATTGAAATATATTGTAAAAACCGGCAGTCATTGCTGTCACCGTCATAAAGCACAGTGGGATCAACGTCGTCCAAATATATTTTTCTTTGCCCATCCGCATCAAAACGGTTGTACCAACAGCAAGTGTCATGCTGGCAAGCAACTGATTGGAAAGTCCGAATAGCGGCCAAATAGCAGCGATGGAACCACCAAAGAGCAGATAGCCCCAAGCAAATGAAATCAATGCACTCGTAAAGATGACTCCCGGAGTCCAGTGAACATCACCAAGTGGTTTATAAACAAGTCCGCCAACTTCCTGCAAGAGATAACGACCGACACGAGTACCCGCATCGATGATTGTCAAAATGAACAAAGCTTCAAACATAATGCAGAAATGATACAAAAAGGACATCATGCTTTCAAGTCCTGGAAGCTGCGAGAAAATATGGGCCATACCAACGGCTAGAGATACTGCACCACCTGGACGACCGGCAACATCTTCTCCG
>CBDTTM010000062.1:0-12459 GCA_965363355.1 uncultured Selenomonadaceae bacterium
ATTGTGGACCAGACAGGTGGGGTCATACATGGAATGAGTGGAAGCCCTGTTTATGTAGATGGTCGTCTTGTTGGGGCTGTAGCTCGCGGCATTGCTGCGGAAACAGATCCGCATGTCTTTTATATCACTCCGATTGAAGATATGCTTCAAATCTGGAATATGCCAGATGCAAAAAAACAAGGTAATCTCAAACAAGTGGATTTAAAAGCAGATTTGACCCAAAATGCGCCTGTGACAGGCGATGCAGATCTTAAAGCTAAGCCGGAAAAAGAGGCAGCAGCTATTAAACCAAATAAAAAAGATAAAAAAGATAAAGCCGGGAAAAAGACATTCGTGTCGGAGACTGTACAGGCTGCCCCTGCAATTAGTGAGGCAAAGCCTGCCGCTGGGCAAAAAGCTGCCTATGCAGTGTCTTCGCCGCTTTTGGTATCAGGATTTTCTGATGCCAGCTTGAACTTCTTGCGAGAAGGTTTAGCACCGTTTTCTTTGGTTCCATATGAAGGCGCAGTGGTTGGTTCGAGTGCAGCTAAAATTCAACGCGATGCTACGCTTGAACCGGGAAATAGCGTAGCTGCAGCCTTGGTCTTTGGCGATTTCACCGTGGGTGCGACTGGCACGGTTACTGCCGTTGATGGCAGCCGTATCGTGGCTTTTGGACATCCGTACACCTATAGAGGCAATGTCAATTATTTTATGATGGATGCCAATGTTATAGGTTCGGCCGGATCTTTGACAAATGGAACTAAAATTGCTACATTTGGCAATGTGATCGGCAGGATCAATCAAGACCGTTATTCGGGAATTGCTGGGACATTAGGGACTTTTCCAAGTGTTGTGCCGATAGAAGTCGTTGTATCAGATGCACAGACAGGCAAAAAAGTGTCATATAGTTCGAGCATTGCCTACGATGAAGATTTGCTGCCGACAATCAGTTCGGCGATTGCCTATGCGTCGATTGATAAAACAATCGATCGCCAAGGCGATGGTTCGGCGGCGGTTGACTTTGAAATAACGACCAATGCCGTCGGTGACGGGAAGCTCAAACGCAGCAATATGTATTATAATGCTGCAGATGTCGGACCTTTGGCTGTTTCTGAACTTGGACAGGCCTTGAATTTGATTTGCTCAAATGATGAAACTGAATCGGATGTGCTTGGCATAAAAATCAATATAGCTATAGACGAAACGCGTCAAACGGCGTCTCTTATCGAAGCTGTTCCGGACAAAACAAAAGTAATGCCGGGTGATACGGTTCATTTGAAAGTAAAGCTTAAACCTTATCGTCGTGCGGTGGAAACCGTCGATGTTCCTTATGCGGTTTCAAAAAACCAAATCGCAGGTCCGCTCAATCTTGAACTTCGTGGTGGTGGACTCATCCCAGTCACGCAGCTGCTTCAACAACAGGGCCTGGTCATGGGCGCTGAACTTGAAGGCAGACAACCGCAGTCTGAAAAAATAAAGGGCTTTTTGGCTGCCAATAAAAACAATGAAATTATCATTGCACCAGCAGCGATGCCGCTTTTGACTGAGAAAGAACAGATGCAGGCGTTACAGCAAGTGCTTGAACAGCCGCAGCCGGACGCAAATGCTAAGCCGGTGCCAGAACAGGATATTTCGACTCATTTTGCGACGAAATATATCATTGATAATTTAACGCATGTTTCCCTGCAAGTAGAAAAAAAGAAATAATGTGTGTTCAAAGGACTTGCTGCGCTTTGCGGCGGTCCTTTGTTCTGTTTCAAGCCATAGGTGAATCGAAAACTGAGTCAAAAGACTTGGAAATCCATGTTTTGCGATAAAAACAGCAGAATTTGCTTTAGGACGCAGGTCCTTTTTTGCATTGCTTTAAAAAAAGAATTGAATATTATCTTAAAAAATAGTAAACTAATATTTACTATTGGATGTATGTTTATCGATAAAAAGCTGATGATGGATTTGGCAAAAGGAGCGAAACGGATGTTTATCCGCTATTTGGAAAGAATCGGCCAGACGGTCATGAATGCCTTGGAAACCTTTGGCGCTGTTGTAATGCTCATTGGACAGACGCTTGAGCAGCTTCGTCATTGGCCGCGTTGCCGTCATGTTTTAGTGCAGATGGCCCATTTGGGTGTGGATTCCCTGCCAATTGTACTGCTGACGATGCTGTTCACCGGGATGGTCATCACATTGCAGACGGCGCATGAATTTATTCGATTTGGTGCGCAATCGACGATTGGCGGAGTGGTGTCGATTGCTGTTGGTCGTGAATTGGCACCGGTATTGACTGGAGTCGTCGCGGCTGGCCGCGTTGGCGCGGCAATTACTGCCGAAATCAGTACGATGAAGGTCACGGAGCAAATCGATGCGCTTAAAGTCATGGCTACGAACCCTGTTGGTTACTTAGTTGTGCCTCGCTTATTGGCCTGTATGATCATGGTGCCGCTTCTTGTGATTTTTGGTGATGCTATCGGTACTTTTGGCGGATGGTTGATATCGACATATTATGCAGGGATAAATTCCTTTACGTTCATCCAGTCTATTTATAGTTTCACGGTAGTTCATGATGTTACCGGCGGACTTGTCAAGGCGGTTTTCTTTGGCGCGGTCATTGCTATTATTGGCTGTTATCAAGGCCTTAACGCACCGGACGGGGCGGAAGGCGTAGGCAAGGCCACGACACGTTCCGTTGTGGGATCGATTATCGTGATATTTATTTCAAATTGCTTTATGTCCTTACTCTTGTATCGCTGAGGTGGCTGCATGATAAAATTAGTAGATGTCAATAAAGAGTTCAAGGGTCGGCAGGTCTTAAAAAATATCAATCTTGAAATCAATGAGGGTGAGACACTGGCCATCATCGGTTCCAGTGGTTCTGGTAAGAGTACCTTGCTTAGGTTGATGATTGGTCTCTTGCCGCCGACGAGTGGTGAGATTTGGATCAATGACAACGAAATCTCTAAGCTTCCTGAACGGCGGCTCGACCAAATCCGGCTAACCATGGGGATGGTTTTTCAGTATTCGGCGTTGTTCGATTCGATGACTGTTGGTGACAATGTTGCATTTGGTCTTAGAGAGCATACGAAATTGTCAGAAACAGAAATCGGGCAGATCGTTGATGAAAAACTCAAGCTTGTCGATTTGGCTGGTTTTGAAAAAATGATGCCAAATGAGCTTTCGGGCGGCATGAAAAAAAGAGTCAGTCTGGCCCGGGCCGTTGCTTTTGGTCCTGAAATCATCCTTTATGACGAACCGAGTTCCGGGCTCGACCCGATTATGGCGGCAAAAATTGATTCTTTGATTGTCCATACGCAGGAAATCATGAATGTCACGTCGGTGGTTGTCACGCACGATATGCGAAGTGCTTTTTATATAGCAGATCGCATAGCGATGATCTATGAAGGCGAAATCATTGCCATCGATACAGTGAACAATATAAAAAAATCAACGGACCTCAGAGTACAGGAATTTCTCCGGGGTGGTAACCGAGGTAGAGGGGAGACGGAAAAATGACAACCGAAGCAAAAGTCGGCGCATTTACGATAATCGCTTTGTTCGTATTAGGGGTTATCGTCATTCACCTGAGCGGCTTCAGTTTTAGCGGCAGCAAGGCTTATGCCATTGATGTGCTCTTTGATCAAGTCAATGGACTGCGCCAGGGAGGTGCGGTCCGTTATGCTGGCGTTGAAATCGGTACAGTGCAGTCTGTTATGGCAGATGGGCATGGAGCCAAAGCGGTTCTCAAAATCGATAGCGAGGTCAAGATTCCTCGGCAATCCGTCTTCTCGGTCAGCAGTGATGGTGTCATGGGAGAAAAATTCATCAGTATTACGCCTTCAGCCGATGCAAAAGACGATTTCCTCAAAGCCGGTGAAGTCGTGCAAGGCTCAGGTGAACAAGGTATAGAGCGCATGATGGGGAAAGCCACGCAAACCATGGAAGAAATGCAAAAACTCATGAAGTCCATCAACGATGTCTTGGGTAATCAAGATGTAAAAGATTCCATGGTCCAATCAGCGATCAACATCAAAGAGCTTACGGGAAATCTCAGCCAGATGACACTTGTCATGCAGCGTATGGCTGTCAATAACGAACAGGATCTGAGAGGATTCGTCAGTAATCTCAACGCGATGTCAGCGAGCATGGTTCATGCGGCTGATGGCATCGACCAGATGATTACCGATTTTTCCGGTAGTGGACAGACGGCAGCTGATTTGCGGCAGGCTGTGCAAAATCTCAGTGTTACGAGCACACGCATTGAGCGTATGGCGGCCAATGTAGAACCCGTTATTTCAGATCCCCAGACCATGTCAGATTTGAAAGAAATCCTGCGAAACACAAGAAATGTCACAGCCCGTGCGGATTCGATGCTTGGGAAAGTCGGTTCGATAAAGACAGAAGCCGGAGCGGATTTTCTCTATAGCGGCGGTAAATCCGACTGGATGGCCAATGCGGATTTTCGGATTTATCCCAATCCCGATGCTTTTTTGCTCTTAGGCGTCGATGATATCGGCGATGGGAACAAATCAAATGTTCAGCTTGGATCCGTTGGCAGCGGTTATACGACGCGTGCGGGGTTGTTTGACGACAAGTTTGGCTTGGGACTCGATGTCAAGCCTGTCGATGACTTAAAGCTTTCTTTAGAAGCTAGCAATCCCGATGATTTGAGGCTTCGGGTCAAAGCGCAGTACCAGATTGCGCCGGATTTGTATTTATTGAGCCAGACAGATAATGTAAACAAAAAAAGTGAACGAGCATCTTACTTTGGCATACGTCACACTTTTTAGGATAAATGTTTAAATTGAATGATTAAGAAGAATTTGGGAGGTTTTTATTATGAAAAAAACAAGTTTGCATAAAAAATTGACAATGTTGGTCTTGGGCGGCATCATGGCGTTGTCGGTTACCAGTGCTCCGGTATTGGCAGCTGAACATAAATCGATGACATTGGACGAAAGTGTTCAGATGGCACTCGAAAATAACCGCACGATCAAGCAGTCTGCGGCTGATATGGATTCAGCGCAGTGGACGTTGAAAGAAGCAAAAAGCGGCACGGGCCCGACCCTTGCCTGGACCTCAACGGCAGAAAAAGTTGGCGGATCGTACTATAGTTCCCCTTCAAGAGATCGTGACTTTACGAATACATTGACAGCTTCGTTGCCGATTTATACTGGCGGCAAACTTGAAAATACGGTGAAAAAAGCGGAACTTGGCATTGATGTCAGCAAGTTGTCCTTGGAACAGAGCAAACAAACCATCAAGCTAAAGGCAACTAAGGCCTATTACTCGATTTTACAATACCGCAATTTGGTACAAGTCGATAAAGAATCTGTCGACAAGCTGCAGGAACATTTGCAGAACGTAACAGCGCAGTACAATGCCGGCACGGTAGCAAAACTCGATATTTTGACGTCACAGGTCAATCTTGTGAACGCGCAGCAGTCCTTAGTGACAGCTCAGAACAATTACGATGTAGCGGTGTCAACATTCAATAACATCGTGGGCTTGCCGACAGATACGATAGTTGATGTCCAGGAAGAACTCAAATATGACAAATATGCATTGGTGCTGCCTGACTGCATCGATTATGCCCTGCAGCATCGTCCAGAAAGCGTTTCAAATGACATTGCAGTAAAACAAGCGGATGCAGCGATTGCAGCAGCTAAGGCGGGCAACATGCCGCAGGTATCCCTCACAGCATCTGATACGATTGACGGAAAAGATCCATTTAAAAAAGATGTCACAGATAAATGGGGCGTAGGTCTTTCTGCTTCGTGGAACCTCTTTGACAACAATGTCACCAAAGCTCAGGTAAGACAGGCTGAAGCTGCTAAACGCAAAGCTGAAGAAGTGACGGCACAGCAAAAAGAAACGATCCAGCTTGATGTTCGCAGTGCATACTTGACTATGGTCGCAGCGGAAAAAAATATCCAAACGACAAAGACAGCAGTAGAACAAGCGCAAGAAGCTTATAAAATCGCTCAGGTCCGTTATAGTTCCGGTGTGGGAACCAACGTGGATGTGCTCGATGAACAAGTCGCTTTGACAACAGCACAGACCAACTACATCCAGGCTCTTTACGATTACAATACGGGAAAAGCATCTCTTGACAATGCGATGGGTGTTCCAGTTGACCTTGATGCCAGTCAATATGCCGTCAACCAAGAATCCAAATAAGGATAGAAGATAATTTTTTCGATGAAATATATCTGAATCAAAAGCCAACAACAAAATGGTGAACATAATTTTGTTGTTGGCTTTTTTTCTTTGTTAGCGATATTTACAAAATGCAGGTTTACAAAGTTTTTTCCAAGAAATATAATCTATAATAGTAAAGCATTGCAAATATGATATAATTATGGGCATTGTTGAAATAAAATGAAATTTTAGGGGGTGAAGATCCGTGAAATATAAGCCGTTTTTATTAAAGCTGGCATTACCGCTCACAATATTACTGGTAGTTCTCTTTGGCGGCTGGTATATAAAATCACAGACCTTCACACAATTAATGGCCGATTTAGCTGCACAGAAAGCCGGCCAACTTTTGGCTACGGATATAAAAATTGGCCAAATACATATAGAATCTTTTAACTCGATTCGCATAGAAGATGTTGTTCTTTATGATGGAAAGGGAGCTCCTTTGGTACAGGCGGGAAGTGCACTTGTGCATTTTAGTCCACTGGCTATTTGGCAAACGGGATCGCCAGTAAAAGCCGTAGATCGTCTTACCGTTGAAAGCCCGGATGTTTTTTTGGCACAGCGTCCTGATGGAACCTGGAATTATAATGACATCTTGCCGGAACAGCAGAAAGAAAGCGTGGATTTTTCTGGACGAATCGATGTCAATAATGCTCATGTAACCGCTTTGATCAAAGGCAAGGAAGTGACACTTGATGATTTGGATGCGACGGTCGACTTCGCGCATTATCCAGCGTTGCAGCTAAAGGCTTCATTTAAACATGAAGATGCGGCTTTTGAAATTTCCGGCATAGCCGGAGGCAAGCGCCAAGCTTTAAGTCTTGATGGCGAAAATATCGACTTGATGAAATATATAGATTTTATTCCTAAGGAAATGCTTGGCGATGTCACAATAAATAGCGGAGTCGTCAAAAAAGTCAAAGCAACATTCATGCAAAATGATGAGACTGACGGATTCAAGATCGATGGGCAAGCCGAGCTTGAAAACGGCGGAGCTTCTTTTATGGGGAAAACAGCGAGCAATATCGAGGCATTGTTGGTATTTAACGAAAAAGAAGTACAGATTTTCAGCCGTGAACTCGTTGAAAACCAGCCGCTTACCGTTCATGGGAAGCTTCATTTCGATACGGGGCCGATGTTTATGAATCTCGTGGCACAGTCACTTGCTTTCGATCCATCGAATGTATTAGAGGGGATTCCTTACAAGGGACCAGTCTCTTTTACCGCTAACATCAGTGGAACACTTGATGATCCGGAAGTTGACGGTGATTTTAACGTCAAATCGGGCGAAGTCTATGGCTATGCGTTCCAAAATGCCAAGGCAAAAATCAAGTACAGTCATAATGTCTTGTTTGTAGATAAACTTACGGCTGAGATGTTTGGTGGTACGATAAAAGCCAAAGGCCAGCTGGCTACACCGACACAGGACTATAACTTCAATGTACAGGCAGAAAATCTCGATGCCGCAGCATTGAGCGAATTCTTACCAGAGCTAGAAGGCCGCATCAGTGCCGATGTTGCGATTACGGGAAGAGGCTTGGATTTGGCGCAAGCGCAAATCTATGGCAGCGGCACAGTTTCAGCGGGCTCCTATAAAGGGGTCGCGTTCCAAGGGGCCAATGTGTCCTTTAGTAAGAACGGTTCGTTGATCACGATTGATTCACTGAGTGCTTCCTTGCCTGGCGGTGGAGCCTTGAGCCTCAATGGGACCGTCGATGGCGATGCTATTGAATTTGGCTTCCAGGCAGTGAACATCGATTTGTCATTGCTTTCGCAAGTCAATGCCTCAGCCGATACCAGCGGTTTGGCTGATTTTAATGGACGCGTGCGTGGCAGCAAAGATAACCCCGAGGTAAGGGTCGATTTCTCCGCAGTCAATGGACAACTGTTCGGACAGCCTTATCATCAGCTCAGGGGCAGTGGTGCGGGCAGCCTCAATGGCGTTTATATCCATGACTTTACTATGGAAAATGGCGGTAAGATAACACATACTGCCAGCGGCATCGTCGGCTTTAGCGGCGAAAGACGCATCGACTTGAACGTCGAGACCAGAGGCGCCCGGATGGAAGATTTGAAACTGCTGTTGATGCCAGATCAACCGATTACAGGTAATGTCGACAACAGCGTGCATCTGACAGGAAACTTGAACAATATCGAAGCGCAAGGCCATATACATTTCTATGAAGGCAGTTACCGCGGAGTTTTATTGACTGGTGCCGATGGTTATTATGAGCGGCAAAATGGAGTTACGCAGTTAAATGACTTTAATATTGAATCGCCGCTTATCAAGTTGAGGCTCAGTGGAACAATGGATGCGGGGGAAAACCTTAATTTTTCAGTGAAAGCAGACGATATACAGCTAGAAAAGCTTCAAGTGCATTTGCCGTATCCGATAAGTGGAACAGCTAAATTCTCTGGACAAGTACAGGGAACCTTTGATTCGCCAATTTTCAATGGAGAACTGCAAGCGGCAGAAATGCAGCTCAATGGGCAAAAAATAGAAAATGCCAAAGGTGTTTTGACCTATAGGGACAGTACACTTGGGTTGCAGAATTTTGGCTTCAATCAAAACGGCGGTACTTATGCGCTTGATGAACATCTCAATATTCAGACCCATGCGGTAAGCGGGCGTTTGCAGGTCAAGAATGCAGATATCAATGCCATATTGGCAGTGGCCAATTACAAAAATGATACGATTACCGGACGCCTTGATGGGACAATCGATCTCGGGGGAACTATCGAAAATCCTGCAGCCAGTGTGCAAGGTTTCATTGGCAGCGGCACGCTTAAAGGGTATCCGCTAAGTAAGATCACGGTCGATGCGACGCTTGACAACCACGTCGTCACTTTGCATAAATTTTATGGAGAGCAGGGACAGGGGAAACTTGCGGCCGAAGGAACCGTAGATTTAAATGGACCGATTAACGCCAGAATGTCAGCGCAAGATATTGATGCCGGTCTGTTGACACATCTGTTTGACAGCAAAGTCGATATAAAAGGACAGCTGAATGTCGATGCCCAATTTGGCGGAACCATACAAAATCCAGAAGCCGATGTTTCCATTGATGTCGAACACGGTGGTGTTGGCAATGCATTGTTTGACTCCATGACTGGTTTGATGAACTTGAAAAATGGTACGATAACGGTCAATCAGCTTTTGCTCAAAAAAGGTCCGTATAAGGCGACGGCTTATGGTCTTGTACCGCTCAAGGCAATAACCTCGAAACCGTGGGAAATGCCGGATGATTATGAGCAAATAAAGCTTAAGGTATCGCTTGATCAGGCGGATTTAAGCATATTGCCGATGCTCTCCGATCAGGTCGACTGGGCGATTGGCCCGTTGGCTGGTGGGGTGACGATTACGGGAACCCTGGCGCATCCGTTTATCAACGGGTCGATCAAGAGTATGAATGGGGCAATGAAAATAAAGGCCCTGAAGAATCCAGTACAGAATATCCAGATGGATATTGATTTTCAAAACGAAAAGATGATCGTCAATAAATTTGCTGGCAATATGGGTGGCGGCAGTTATTCTTTAACAGGTTCTACGCTTATCACTGGCGGCGGTTTCGACCTTTATGATTTCAACTTGAATCTCGATAAACTTGGTGTTGATTGTGATTTTTACCAAGGGCCGATATCTGGTGACTTTAACCTGACTACCGGTGAGATTTTTGGGCATAAGATGCCAAAATTGTCAGGAAATCTTTTGATAGAAAAAGCTACGATTACAATTCCATCTGTGCCGGATTCGCAAAGTGAACTGCCAAACATGATTATTGATTTAGGCCTGAATTTAGGGGATAAAGTAAGGCTTTACAGCTCTTTCCTCTATGACTTGAGTCTTAAAGGGTCGGCTCACTTCAATGGAACGACGCGTCATCCGCAACCATCTGGTGAGATTTCGGTTATTCGCGGTACGATAAGTTATTTAAAGACGGTATTTAAAGTAAGAGAAGGATCGGCATATTTCAATCAAGTGGATTCTTTCTTGCCAGCAGTACATTTAGAGGCGGATACAAGACTCAATCGCACCAAAGTTTATTTGGGCGTTGACGGACCTGCCGATAGTATGGCGATAAAACTTACTTCCGATTCGGATATGAGCCAAAATGAAATTTTGCAGCTCTTGACGCTGCGCAGTTCCTATCAGTCTGGAGCAAGTGCGGATTCATCACAACTGTCTGAACTTCTTGACATAAGCTTGCGCATGAGCTTTTTGAGTGAAGTGGACAATATTGTTCGCAATGCGTTGCAGGTCGATGAATTCAACATTGTCAGAGATACATTATCTTCGACAGAGGCGAGCAATAGCAGTAAAACGGACAGAGAAGTCTATAATGTTGAAATTGGTAAGTACCTAACAGATAAATTTATGATAAAATATATAAAAGGAATTGGGTACGACAAAAACAAAGTGGGCATACAATATGATTTGAATGATCGGATCAGCTTGACGAGCAGTATGTCCACAAATAATGAATATACGGTAGGGCTTGAGGCAAGACTCAAATTTTAGGCAGGGAAACGAGGGAAGATGATGGAACTTAAAGATTATATGGTTGAGCTCAGCAAAGTAGAAGTGTTACTGCCTGAACAGGAAAAGAAACTGTGGCGGGCCTATAAAGATGAACATGATATGGAATCTCGGCGCAATTTGATTGAATCTTATCAACCCTTGGTGTTTAAACAAGCAATGCATTTTCGCTTTTTTGATAATATCATGGATGTGATTCAAGAAGGGACTGTCGGTCTGATTGAAGCGGTGGAAAATTATGACCATGAGCTAGGAGCGGCGTTTAGTCTGTATGCGGTGCACCGCATTCGGGGCCGCATGCTCAACTTCCTCAAGAAAGAAGGCAACTGCGATATTGCCACATTAGATGCTATGATTGGCAGTGAAGATGGGATAACGGCGGCTGACGCCATTATTGATACAGCCGCGGCTGTACCAGAACAGGCAGAAAAAAGCTTTTTGGCTGAACAGTTACAAAAAGCTTTGAATCGCCTGCCGCAAAAAGAGAGAGATGTTTTAAGCGGCGTTTACCTTGAAAGCCGGGAGCCCAGCGAAATGGCAGAATATATGGAAGTGAGCACATCTCATGTCTATCGCCTGCAAAAAACCGGGATCCGCCGGGTGCGAGGAATGCTTTCAAAGCTTATGCAGCATTGGTGACGTTGTATGATGGCGAAAACAAGCTATCTTTGCCTGCAAAACATTGGAAAACAATAAAATACCAGAAAATCGGCAGATTTTGCAGGAATATAGACTGTAGCAAATCGAAACAGGAAATGGATTATATCTATTGAATGATATGCCGAAAGGAGGGGTTACCATGCCGGCGGGAAAAAATCGCTTAAAACGACATATTTCAGCTGCTAAAGAGTGGCTAGGCCGTGCAGAAAAATCCCTTGATCAAAATAATGAAGTGAAGGGCGACCTGAACTTGATGCTCGCGCAAGCTGAACTACAGCGAGCCAAAGAAGCTAAAGACGTGCGAAAAAAAGGCCGTATGCCTTGGCGGCATATTGCTTCTGCTTTAGTAGCCGTTTTATTGGTTTGGGGAGGGCTCGGGATGATGAGGGACATAACAGGACCGAATATGCTTCCAGAATCCCAGCCAAAAACGATGGTGGAAGAAAAACCAGTTCTACAGAGAACGGATCCAGTAAAACCTAAGCCATCTTTACCAAATAAAATCACAACAGAGGATGTTGCGTCGCAGACAGTAAGTGCAGCGGCGAAGTCAGAACGGCAAATACCGTCTGAAATTGCTGAAACAAAGGCCGAGTCACCGGCAGTGCCGATTGCCTCGAAACAAACAGCAGCAGTGCCCCCGGTCGAAATGCAAAAACTTATGAGAACGGCAGGAAAAACATTGCGTTCTCAGTAGAAAAACGTAGCCGGATTTTTCCGGATAGCAGATTTGCTGAAATTTAGGAGGTTTTCTTTTGAACAAACGGAAATACAAATCGATTGCCTGTGCTTTTGCCTTGGCGACGAGTTTTGCCACGATAAACTTTTCTCCAGCGTACGCTGCAGAAGATGAAACGAACGCGACGGAAACTTCAGCTGAAGATGCAGGTGTGACGACAACAGCGGATGCAACAGCTCCTGCAGCAGATGCACCAGCAGCACCAGTTGCCGATGCCGCTCCAGCACCAAGCCCGGCACCGGAAGCTGCAACCCCGGCAGATACAAAAGCCCCGGCATCAAAAGATGCAATCGCCCAGGCCAATAAAATCGAAGCCTGGAGAGCAGTTCGTCCGGAAGAAGCTGTCATA
>CBDTTM010000063.1:0-12342 GCA_965363355.1 uncultured Selenomonadaceae bacterium
TTTTGCTTCTTCTAAAACAACGGAAAATTCATTTTCATCATCAAATGGGCTGCTTGAAGCAAAATGCTGACCAAACGCATCATTTGAGAATAAGATTTTATCTTCAGGGCAATAGGTTACCATGCTATCTGGCCAATGAAGCATAGGAATGGTGACTAACTCGAGTGTGCGGCTGCCGATATTGAGTGAATCGCCGGTTTTGACGCCTTTGTATTTATAGTCGCCATAGTAGGCAGTAAGACCTTTTAGGCCATTTGGAAGGCTCGTGACGATCGTGGCATTGGGGCAGCGTTCCATCATAAAAGGAATTGCTCCGGAGTGGTCACGTTCGACATGGCTTGAAATGATATAGTCTATTTTTGCAGGATCGACGATTTTACTGATTCTTTCGAGCAGTTCGTCGGCGAAGCCTTCTTTTACAGTATCGATCAACGTTATTTTTTCATCAATGATCAGATAAGCATTGTATGTTGAGCCACGATTGGTTGAATATCCATGAAAATTACGTAAAGACCAATCAATCGCGCCAACCCAGTAGATTCCCTTTTTTATTTCAACAGCTTGCATTGAGAAAGACCACCTTTCTTTATAACCCTAAATAAAGTAAAATTCTTTGCTATATTTATTTTAATACTAAGAATGAATTAATACAAATTATTTTTGCACAATATTTTTGGCTTGAAAATCATTATTGTTCATCTGCTTGCAGGCGAACGTCGTTCCAATTTTGATTGATCGTATCAGCCATTGCTTTTTTGCCAGGAACGTCAAGATGCAGTCCATCGAGGCCTAGTTCTGTAGGTAAAATTCCTTGCGGGCAATCGAGTGCACTAGCAATATCAACATGGACCTCAGAGCGGATGTATTCATTGACGAGGGCGAATTGGCTGGCCCAGCCGCTGGACGTGTCTTCATCAAAAGCTGCTTTTATGTTAGCAGGATTGATCGGCGGCAATGTCAGAAAAATTGGCTTGATGTTATTTTGTAAACATTTTTCTTTTATTGTTTGTAAATCAGCAATGACCGATTCTGCTGGGACGCCGGCCCGAAGGCTGTTGCTGCCACCGAGAATCAATAGATAATGTGGATGAAATGGCAGTACATCGCGTTCAAAGCGGTCGACTAAAGCTTGACTGGTATCGCCGCTTTGTGAGAGGTTGACGCTGGGAAAAGATAGATAGGAAGCGTAGCTGTATTCCCAGTCAGCCGGTCCATAAGAAAGATGACCGCCACCGTGACTTATGCTATCACCGTAAATACCAACCTCCCAGTGCCTTTTTGGGTTTAGCGTAATAGCGGAAGCTTCGGAGTATACGCCAACGGCTTGCCCATCGGCATCCAAGGCCCGTACTCTCCAGTAAAAAGCTCTTGTGCCAAAACGAGGTGCTGGATCGTATTGCTCGCCAAATGGACAGATGGTCGAGAAGATGCGATAGCGTGAAGGTTCTGTTCCACCAGGATTTTCTGGCGGCTGTGACAAGACTTCAAGTTCGAATTTTGCCGCCCCGTGATTTGGAATCCAGCTGTAGACTGGATAGAGTAAATTATGGCCGTTCTCACTGTCATAAACAGCAGTGGGAACAGGGGCGTTTATTTTGGGTTGGTTTCTATCGGTATAGATCGGCTCGGGTGCCGAAAATTTGCTGATTGGCTTATTATCAAAGCTCACCGAGCGAACGCGCCAATACAGAGCTTTATGGCCAATGGCATCGGCAGCGAATTCATCGATATCGGGGTTATAAGCATTGGTGAAAACAGCAGCGACATAATATATGTGCGCTGAAGAAAGTTTTGTGTCGGAAAGGTTTGCTGGAATCGAATCAAAAAATTCAACCTGATAGGAAACGGCTTGATCATCTTTAGTCCAGCGAATAAGAGGTGCAGAAGATGCCGGGTTATCTGCCGGGTAATAGGTCAGTGGCATCGGAGCTTCACCCCAAGCATTGGCGGATGCTTTTGGCAGTAGATTCGTTATCGAAGCGAGCGTTAAAGGCCGTTGCAGCTGAGTAAAGCCTATAAGGCAGAGGACCGATAAGAACAGTACAAAAAAATGCAGCTTATGGCTATGCCATAAATGATTCATCAGTACTCCTCCTTTCAGTTTAGAGCGTATTGGCGGATCGATGCGGCAACGCCGCTATTTTCATTACTGAGCGTTAGAAATCTTGCCGCTGACTTTGCTTCGTCGACAGCATTTTCCATGGCAATGGAGCAGCCAGCGTAAGTAAGCATCGAGATATCGTTGCTGCCATCGCCGATAGCCATGACTTCAGATGCATCGATGCCAAGCTTTTGGCAAAGATGATGCAGGGCATTTCCTTTGCTCGCAGTCGGGCTGTTCATCTCCAAATTGATGCCAAGGGCATTTGTGACACTGACTTCTAATTCGGTGCAAGCATCAACGATCTTATCACGAATTGCGAGGTCAGAAAAGAACGCGTTGACTTTCTCTACCGGTTGCTGTGATTGGTCGAGAAATGCGGATAAATCATGGATCGGGGTGCGTGTTTGTTTAACGAGTTCTTCAAAATCAGGAGTCACATAGCGTTTCATATTATCATAGGCCCATTTTTCGGCATAGATTTCTTTACCAGCATAAATTTCTGAAAAGACATCATGCTTTTTCAAAATAGACAAAATAGCGATAGCTTGATCAAAGGATAAAAGATCCTCGAAAATATTGAGGTCTTGGTTGCGATCGTAGATTTTAGAGCCATTGCCGCAGCTAAAATAGCGGATTTGAGGAAATTGATCCCAAAGCGGCAGTAATTCGGTATTGGATCTTCCTGTCGATACGATGACTTCAATTCCTTGAGCCAGCGCGAGATCAATGGCGGCTCGATTTTCTTTGGTGACTTCATGGGCGTCATTGAGTGTGGTTCCGTCCATATCTAAAGCAATTAATTTTATATTCATGGTAAATCCTTTCTTAATAAAAATACTTCTTGAATATTATAGCGTAATTATAACTGTAAAAAAATTTTTGGTCAAATAAGCTTTCGGATTGAAGTGAGTGTTTTAGATATTTTAGGGAAAAATATCACATATGGAAATGTTTTGAAGATTTAAATCAACAAAAGCAGGAAAATGAATAAGTTACCCGAAATTTTTAAAAAGGTAAAGATTAAATATTGTAAAAACACAGAAAGAGGCAACGGAATGCGGCACAGATTCGGTAAGTTAAATCGTAGAAAATTATTTTTGTTTGGCGGACTCATATGTTTATGTTTAGCTGGAATTTTGTATTTTTCCCAAAATGCACGCAAAAGTCAGGTCGACAAAGAAAGCAGCCGACCACAAGTGCAAACATATAGGGTAGAAAAAGGCGATATGATGCGTCATATTTCGTTATCGGGGCAAACGACAGCAGATGCGGCGATCTCGATAGCGCCTAAGTATACTGGTAGAATCGTGGAAGTTTACGTAAAACTTGGCGACCATGTAAAAGCGGGAGATATTCTCTTACGGCAAGATACGAAGGATCTAGAGCTGTCTATTAAGCAAAACCAGGCGGCTTCGCGCCAAGCAAGAGCAGATGCGCTGGAAACAGAGTCGACGTATGGTGCTAATTTTTTGAAGGCGCAAAATGATTTTGTTGTGAAAAAAGCGAAATACGACCGCAATCTATATCTTTTTTCCATTGGTGCAATATCACAAGAAACGCTCGATGAAATCCAACAGGAGTATGTGACGAGCAAGTCGTCATATGATACGCTCTTAAATCAGGTTGCAGACGAAACACCGGCTTCTATAGAGTCTAAGCGAGCAGCTGTTGAAAAAAATGAATATGGAACATTGGCGCTGGAAAAGCAGCTTGACGATTTGATTTTACGCGCACCGCGCGATGGAATCATCTCTTATCGTGCGGCAGAAGTGGGGGCAATGGCAACTGCTGGAACCAAAGTTTTGGAGCTCATCGATAATAGTCAGATGTATATCGACTGTCAAGTATCGGAAAATGATGCGGCGGCTTTGGAGCCTGGACTCGAGCTGAGTGCCGCCGTAGATGCTCTGGGAAATTCCTACCCTGGGAAAATCATTTTTGTGAGCCCTAGCATGGAAGATACAGCAAAGACTTATAAGGTTCGAATTGAGTTGACGAAGGCACCGGCAATAAAGGCTGGAATGTTCGCTCGCGCGCAACTTGATATGCTTCTTAAACCGGCAGTTTTATCTGTACCGCAGGCAGCCATTTTGCAAAAAAATGGGCAAGCCTATGTTTTTGTACTGGATGCAGATCATATGGCAAAGCGCAGAAAAGTGCAGCTTGGTGTCAGCAATGATGAGACTGTAGAAATTATTGACGGATTAAGTGCCGGCGATGTCGTAGCTGTGAGCAATCAGGAAAAGTTAAAAGATGATGTGCAAGTTGATTTCTCTGAGGCAGGAGTGAAGTCATGAACATCACACGGTTATCAATAGACCGTCCGGTTGGTATCTGCATGGTCGTTGCATTTTTCGTCGTATTGGGTCTTTATAGCTTTTACCGGATTGGTGTTGAGCTTTTGCCGGCGATCAATACACCCTATGTCACCATTACGGTCAAATATCCGGGGGCAAATGCTGAATCGGTTGAGCAACAAGTCATCAAGCCGATAGAAGATGCGGTATCCTCTGTGTCGAATGTCAAAAAAGTAACTTCGACAGCCAGCTATGAAAAGGCACAGATCACTTTAGAAATGGAGTTTTATGCCAACGCGGATGCTGCCGCAATCGATGCGACGAAAAAGGTCAATTCGGTGAGGGGAAAACTTCCCGATGCCATTGATGATCCGGTTGTCATCAAGCGCGATATGAACGCCAAGCCAATTGTCGAAATAGCGATGACTTCCCCATATCCACTATCGACGAGTTACTCCAAAGCTGAAAATGTGTTTCAAGATGTGTTGCAGCAATCTTCGGGCGTTTCGGAAATAGAGCTTTATGGCGGCCGCGATAAAGAAGTTGCAGTCGAAATCGATAAAGATAAGATGGCAGCTTATCATTTGACACTCGATAAGATTGTCAGTGCACTCAATTCGGAAAATCAATTGCTGCCTTCTGGGCCTGTCTATACAGAAAAGACGAAGACGGATGTGCGAGTGATTGCCCAGTATAAAACGGTGAAGGACATCGCTCAGATTCAAGTGCCCAATTCCAGCAATGTAAACATTCCTCTGACCGCTGTGGCAACAATCAAAGAGCAAGATGCCAGAGTAGACCGTTTTGGCCGCATCAATGGAGCGGATTCCATTTCGTTTGCCATTTATAAAAACAGTGAAGCCAATGTCGTGTCGACCGCAGATGCCGTTTTAAAAAGCGTGCAAAAACTGCGTAAGGACAATCCGGATTATAAATTTCTTGTCGTAAGCAACGATGCAGATTATGTCAATACATCACTGCATAATACGTTGAGTACTTTGCTTGAGGGTCTTATTACGACGGGACTAGTCTTGTTTTTGTTCTTGCGGGGCTGGCGGTCTACACTGGCAGTCATGCTGGCGATTCCAACTTCTTTGATTTCGACGTTTTTTGTCATGTATATGGCGGGATTCACCTTCAATATGATGTCTTTGATGGGGATGACATTGTGCGTTGGAATCTTGGTCGATGATTCGATTGTCGTGCTGGAAAACATCAATCGCCACCTGCATATGGGAAAGCCATCTTTTGAAGCGGCAGAGGCGGGACGCATGGAAATCGGTATGGCAGCAGTGGCAATTACGCTTTGTGATATCGCTGTTTTTCTGCCGATTGCTTTTATGAATGGCATGACAGGACAGTTCTTTCGCCAGTTTGGCATGACGATCGTATTTGCCACATTGTTTTCTTTATTCGTGTCGTTTACGCTCACGCCGATGCTGGCATCGAGATTTTTTCGCAAAGGACCGGAAGCACCTAAAGGTAAAATATGGGACTTTATGGATTGTCTTGAAAAAAATGCAGTCCATCAATATGAAATTATTCTAAGATGGAGCTTGCTCCATCGGAAAAAGATTCTGCTCGTGGCCTTGGCGGCGTTTATTTTATCGCTGAGTTTTATCCCACTGCGTCTGGTGGGATCTGAGTACATGCCACAGACCGACGAGAGCAGTTTTGAGGTCATGGTTGATTTGCCTGTAGGGCAAAGCGTTGAAGAAACCAATAAAGTCATGGGGCTGCTAGAAAATCGCCTGCATGAGATAAGTGAAGTGAAATATTATCTGACCTCTGCCGGCGGACAAAATTCTAATCAAGGGCGCATCAAAGTCCAGCTATATGATCGCAAGGAACGAAGTCGTTCTGTTTGGCAGGTTGCCGATGAAATTCGCTCTTTTTCGGCAGGTGAAATCAAAAATGCGGATGTCCGGGTGCAAGAATCTCAATCTTCCGTAGCTGGTGTTTCAAGTGGCGGTATGCGCGGTGGCGGAGGCTCTTTACAGATCGAGCTGAGGGGCAATAATTGGCCGCAGCTTATTGCTGCCGCTGATCGTGTGCAAAAATCGCTGGGCACGGAGGTCAAAGGCGTTACAGATGTCAACAGCTCATATACCGAAGGTATGCCGGAATTACAGCTCACGGTAGACCGCGAACGCATGAAAACCTTTGGGACATCTTTAGGGGCAGTGCAAACGGCATTTTCTTCGGCGATTTCAGGCCGTTCCGCTGGTGTCATTGCCAATGATGTCAATAATGATGGACAAGATACAGATATCAAAGTCCGGTTTAAAAACAGCGATGGGTTCAAGGCCTCAGATGTTGCCGCCATTCCGCTGGAAAGCAGTGGACAGACGATTTTTCTAGGGGATGTCGCTGCTATCAAAAACGGTGTAGGACCCGTGAGCATACGGCGCGTCGACAAACAGCGCGCCATTACGATTGGCGGTGGACTAAGTGGTCGGCCATTGAATGATGTGATTCAGGACACGACCAAGGTTTTGCAGAAAATGGACCTAGCGAGCAGTGGCGTGACGTATCGTTTCAGTGGACAGGCGACGCAGATGGATGATACGTTCACCGAGCTTTTGGCGGCGTTGCTGCTGGCACTTGTTCTGATCTACATGCTGCTAGCGGTACTATATGAATCGACGGTTACCCCGTTTATTCGCATGTTCTCGCTGCCGCTTGGCATCATTGGTTCTATTTTGTTGTTATTTTTGACACACAATACAATCAATCTGTATTCTTTGATTGGAATATTGGTCATGGATGGCCTGGTTGCTAAAAACGGGACATTATTGCTCGATTACACCTTGACCCTTATGCACGAACAGGGAATGAATCCTAAGGCCGCAATCATCGAAGCGGGGAAAGTCCGTCTAAAGCCTATTTTTATGACGACTTTGACAATGATGGTTGGCATGACGCCGATGGCTTTGGCGATGACGGAGGGATCCGAAACACGCGTGAGCATGGCCTGGGTCATTATTGGCGGGCTCCTGACTTCAACAGTCTTCACGTTGATTGTCATACCAATCATATTCCTTTTCTTTGAAAGCCATTCATTGAAGAAGTGGTGGGAAAAAATAAAAAATATGCGTTTAAAAAAGCAAGCGTAAAATGTAGTAAAGAACCGTTTTGGGGGAAAGCAATAATTCCCCCAAAACGGTTCTTTTTATTGTAACGCAAACTTTTTTGCTATATAATAGTATGTATGTTCGCTAGTAAGTTATAATCGTTTAATTTATAATCAGTAATAATAAAGAATGATTCTTGATTATATAAAGGGAAGAAGATGATCCGATGGCCGTACCCAAATTAAATACGTTGCATTTAGAGGCGGAAGTCCCGTTTAAGGTAGAAGCGCCGTTTGATCCTATGGGCGACCAGCCGCAAGCTATTTTTGATTTGGCCGCCGGCATTGAAAATGGTCAGACCGCACAGGTTTTATTAGGTGCGACAGGTACAGGAAAGACTTTTACGATTGCCAAGGTCATTGAAAAAGTGCAAAAGCCGACGCTGGTCATTGCCCATAATAAAACTTTGGCAGCGCAGCTGGCGAGTGAGTTCAAAAGTTTTTTTCCGAATAATGCCGTAGAATACTTTGTCAGTTATTATGATTATTACCAACCGGAGGCGTATATTGCGCAGACGGATACGTATATAGAAAAAGATGCATCGATCAATGATGAAATCGATAAATTGCGCCATTCGGCAACGTGTTCTTTGTTTGAACGCAGAGATGTGATCATCGTTGCCAGTGTGTCGTGCATCTATGGACTCGGTTCACCGGAGGATTATCATGATTTGGTGCTTTCCTTGCGTGAAGGACAGATCTGCGATCGTGATGTGATTTTGAGAAAACTCGTGAGCATCCAATATGAGCGCAACGATATCAATTTTGTTCGCGGGAAATTCCGCGTTCGCGGTGATGTCATAGAAGTATTTCCTGCCGGTTATAATGATCGAGCAATACGCATTGAGCTCTTTGGCGACGAAGTCGAACGAATTCTTGAAATCGATGTTTTGACGGGAGAAATCTACGGACAGCGCAAGCACGTCATGGTTTATCCGGCCTCACATTATGTCACGTCCAAGGAACATATGGAAAAGGCAGTGGAAACGATTGAGGCGGAGCTAGAAGTATGCCTGAAAGAACTCAGGCAAGATAATAAACTTCTTGAAGCGCAGCGCCTTGAGCAGCGCACGCATTATGATCTTGAAATGATGCAGGAAATGGGTTATTGCTCCGGCATCGAAAATTATTCAAGGCATTTGACGCAAAGAAATCCTGGGGATTCACCGTTTACCTTGCTTGATTATTTCCCGGATGATTTCTTGATTGTCGTCGATGAATCCCATGTGACGATGCCCCAGGTGCGGGCGATGTATGCAGGCGACCGTTCCCGAAAAGAATCTCTCGTCGGAAACGGTTTTCGCCTGCCATCTGCCTTTGATAATCGGCCATTGAAATTTCCTGAGTTTGTCGAACGTATCAATCAGATCATCTATGTTTCGGCGACTCCAGCGAAATATGAACTCGGCGAAGCCAGTCAGATCGTTCAGCAAATCATCCGGCCAACGGGGCTTTTGGATCCACAAATCGAGGTTCGGCCGCTCACGGGACAGATGGATGATTTGCTCAGTGAAATAAAGATTCGCCAAAAGAAAAATGAGCGGGTCCTCGTGACGACCCTGACCAAAAAAATGGCGGAAAATCTCACGGATTATTTAAAAGAGATGGGGATCAAAGTCAGGTACCTTCACTCTGATATTGTTACGATGGAGCGGGCGGAAATCATTCGCGACCTCAGAGCTGGAGTATTCGATGTTCTTGTCGGCATCAATTTGCTTAGAGAAGGTCTTGATTTACCAGAGGTTTCTTTGGTTGCGATTCTCGATGCCGATAAAGAAGGATTTTTGCGATCCGATACGTCATTGATTCAAACCATCGGCCGTGCCGCCAGAAACGCTGAAGGAAGAGTCATCATGTATGCTGACCGCATCACCGATTCTATGCACCGTGCCATCGACGAAACCCAGCGGCGCCGCGAAGTGCAGGCGGATTACAACAAAGAGCATCACATCACGCCGACGACGATCAAAAAGAAAATAAAAGATTTGATTGAGACGACGATGGTCGCAGAGCAGCAAAAAGAATATGATGCTAGGCCGAAAAACCGTCTGAAGATGTCGGCAACAGAAAAAGATGATTTGATTGCAACCCTGACCAAAGAAATGCGGGCGGCATCACATCATATGGAATTTGAACGAGCGGCAAATCTGCGCGATATGATTGTCGAGCTCAAAGGCAGTCTGCCAGCAAAAAGGGCTAAGCGCAAGCGGAAAGAAGAGTAGATAAAATGGCTGAAACAGCGAATGAAAATGTAAAAAAACCAGGGAACGTCATAAAAATAAAAGGGGCTCGCCAGCATAACCTCAAAAATATCGATATTGAGATTCCGCGCGATCAGTTGGTCGTCATCACCGGGCTGAGCGGATCCGGCAAATCGTCATTGGCCTTTGATACGATTTATGCTGAAGGACAGCGCCGCTATGTGGAGTCTTTGTCATCGTATGCCAGACAGTTTCTCGGGCAGATGGATAAGCCCGATGTCGATTATATCGAGGGCCTGTCACCGGCGATTTCAATCGACCAAAAGACTACGAGCCGTAACCCGCGATCGACTGTGGGCACGGTCACTGAAATCTATGATTATCTGCGTTTGCTCTTTGCCAGAGCGGGCAGACCGCATTGCCCTAAATGCGGCCAGCCAATTACGCAGCAAACCGTCGATCAGATGATCGATCAGCTCTTGTTGCTGCCCGAGAAAACGAAAATACTCGTAATGGCGCAGCTCGTTCGTGGGAAAAAAGGCGAACACCGTAAAATCATTGAAGATATACGCCGCGAAGGCTATGTGAGAGTCCGTATCGATGGAACAATCATCGATGTCAATGAAGAAATCCATTTGGAGAAGAATAAGAAACACACGATAGAGGTCGTCATTGACCGTTTGGCAATTCGTGAGGGCATGGAACAGCGTTTGGCAGATTCCATAGAAACAGCATTGGGGCTTGGCGATGGCGTTGTTTATGTGCAAATCGTCGATGGCGAAATGCTCATGTTCAGTCAGAATTTCGCTTGTGTGGATTGCGGAATCAGCTTGCCAGAAATCGCGCCGCGCATGTTTTCTTTCAATAGTCCTTTTGGTGCATGCCCCGCTTGCAGCGGTCTTGGCAGCAACATGGAATTCGATCTCGATTTGGTCTTGCCGGATAAAAGTCTGAGCTTTGCCGATGGTGTCTTTGCGCCGTTATCGAAAAATGTCAATTCCTATGCAATGTGCCAAATTGACGCAGTCGTGAAAAAATACGGGTATAGTCTCGATACCATTTGGAATGAACTTGATGAAAAGGTCCAAAAGATTCTGTTGTACGGTTCAGACGAAGAAAAATACAGCTATTTTTATGAAAATATGTATGGTGAATACAAGGAATATCATTCCGGTTTTGAAGGAGTCATGCCGCTATTGGCGCGCCGTTATGCCGAGACGAATTCCGATACGATGCGCGAAGATTATGAGGCGTATATGAGCATCACACCTTGCCCGGTCTGTCATGGAGCAAGGCTCAAGCCAGAGTCCTTATCCGTTAAGGTAGGGGACAAGAATATCGATGAAGTCACTCGCATGACCATCAGCGACTGCAATCGTTTTTTCCATGAGCTCGAATTGACGCCGCGAGAACAAAAAATCGCAGCCCAGATCCTAAAAGAGCTGCATGCGCGCCTTGGTTTTCTGCTCGACGTGGGGCTTGACTACTTGACGCTGAGCCGGGCGGCAGGAACTTTGTCGGGAGGCGAAGCACAGCGCATCCGTTTGGCTACTCAAATTGGTTCAGGCCTGGTGGGTGTCCTGTACATCCTCGATGAACCGAGCATTGGTCTTCATCAAAGGGACAATAACCGCCTGCTCGCAACTCTCAAGCATTTAAGAGATCTTGGCAATACGCTGATCGTTGTTGAACATGATGAAGACACGATGTATGCCGCCGATCATATCATCGATATCGGTCCAGCTGCCGGTGCTCATGGCGGTTATGTCGTGGCTGAAGGAACGGCAGAAGAAATCAAAGCAGTCAAGGGCTCAATTACCGGTCAATACCTCAGCCGTCGTAAATACATTCCGGTTCCGGCTAAGCGCCGTCAAGGAAATGGGAAATTTCTGGAAGTCATTGGTGCGGAAGAAAATAATTTGAAAAATATCCGAGTGAAATTTCCTTTGGGAGTTTTCACCGTTGTGACCGGGGTTTCCGGCAGCGGCAAGAGTACGCTTGTCAATGAGATCCTCTATAAAGGTTTGGCGGCAAAGCTCTATAGCGGCAGAGGCAAGGCCGGTAAACACAAGAAAATCGCTGGATTAGAAAATATCGACAAGATCATTGACATCGACCAGTCACCAATTGGCCGGACGCCAAGATCGAATCCGGCCACGTATACAGGACTTTTTGATACGATTCGTGAAGTGTTCAGCCAAACGAATGAAGCTAAGATCCGAGGCTATAAGCCTGGTCGATTCAGTTTCAATGTGAAGGGCGGCCGCTGCGAAGCCTGCCATGGCGATGGCATCATCAAGATAGAAATGCATTTCTTGCCCGATGTTTACGTGCCTTGCGAAGTCTGCAAAGGAGCTCGCTACAACAGAGAAACCTTAGAAGTCAAATACAAGGGGAAAACCATTGCGGATGTCTTGGATATGGTCGTAGATGAAGCTCTGGAGTTTTTCCAGAATATCCCTAAATTACAGAGAAAGCTTCAGGTCATTCAAGATGTCGGCCTTGGCTATATCAAGCTTGGACAGCCGGCAACAACCTTGTCAGGCGGTGAAGCACAACGTGTGAAACTCGCAACTGAGCTGGGCTGCGCCCCGGCGCCCGGGCTCA
>CBDTTM010000064.1:0-12164 GCA_965363355.1 uncultured Selenomonadaceae bacterium
AGGATAGGAAGCTGCCGGTTAAGCGAAGCTCTTGCTGAAAAGCGAGGGCTTTTTTTGTGCGCAAAAAAGGGGAAGCGAGCAAGCACGAAGACGAAAAGACGGAGAACGGATTCGAGGCGGGCCGGAAGGCGAGGGCCAACGAAAGGCCAGGCAAGTCGCAGAAGGCAAATGAGATTCGTAGTGGTTCGTATACCGGAAACCCCTTAAAACTCGCTGCGCTCAGACAGTTAAGGGTTTTCCTCCGAGGCAGCATTTGCCTTGTCTGCTTGGTTGCAATGGCTTTCTTTTGCCCCCCGCCTTCCGGGGTGATGAATGGTGGCGAAAGCGTAGGCTCTTGTTCAGGCGAAGAGGAGCGAAAGATTTGCACGCTGCTCTTCGCAGCGGGTCGCTGGGAGGCTGGCGTGGAGCGTTGCGGAATATGTTTTATTTGGCTGGTATTATGTGGATTTAGAGTTGGTGAATGGTGGCGAAAGAGAAGATGCGTGGCTTTAGGCGAAGAGGAGCGGAAAGATTTGCACGCTGCTTTGCGCAGCGGGTCGCTGGTGGCAGGCGTGGGGCGTTGCGGAATATGTTTTATTTGGCTGGCATTATGTGGATTTAGAGTTTATAAATGGTGGCAAAGAGAAGATGCGTGGTTTAGGAGTGAAGGAAGGATTTGTACGTTGCTCTTTGCAGCGGGTCGCTGGGTGGCGTGAGTAGGGCGTTGTGGAATAGATTTATTTGGCCGCTGGTTATGGATTTTGAATTGATATTTGAAACGAGGCTTTTGTATTTTATTTAGTTTTTACAGATTCTTAAGAGAAACATAACCTTAGGGCTTTTAATAGGCTTTAGAATAAAAGATAGAGTGTAAAAATTTTGTTTTTAGGGAATGAAGCTGAAATAGGAGTGAGGTAAAATGGATAATAGGCAAGAGCCGGATTCTATGTATACAATAAGTCGTCGCAGTTTTTTCAAGGTGGCTGCGGGAATGGCGGCGGGGGCTGTTTTTATGGGAATACCGGAGATTTCTTTGGCAAAGAATGTGGAGTATAAGAGGATTCCTTTGGCAGATTGTCCTGCAGATCCTTTGGTAACGGCTAAGGCTTCAGCTTTGGTATGTGCGGCTTATGAAACGGTGATTTCGACGGTAGGGAAGATAAGTGATGCACAGCTCCGATCGAAGGTACAGACTATTATTGAAAATCCGGCACCTACGTTGATGGAGCAGTATGAGTCGGAGCGTTCGATTGCGTTGGTATATAGTCGCTTGGCGTCGATGGGGTTGGTTGATACTAGTAGATTGTCGGATAAACAATTGTTTCCTCGTTATAAGGATAGTCAAAAAGCTCCGCAGCCGTTTATTGCAGCTCCTGGTAGTGGGTATGGAAGTCATCATGCATATCCGGGAGGATTATCGACGCATACGGCGACCAATCTTCTATCTGTTTGTGGTTTGCTGGGGATTTATCGCAAGAATTATGGATATGATATTTCTAATGATGTGGTCATTGCTTCAGAGGCTTTGCATGATTTGCATAAGCCATGGGTTTTTCAGTGGGAAGAGGATGGAAGCTGTCTTTTGGAGATGACGATTGCGGGGACGGGATCTCATCATATATTGAGTTTGGCAGAATCCATGTATCGTGGACTGCCAGCAGATGTTATTGTGGCACAGGCTTGCGCGCATAATCATCCGGGAACACCAAAAGATGAAGCGGATGTTGTTGGCTGGATAAAGGCGGCAGCAGCAATTGCTGGAAAAGATCCTTTAAAAGAAGGATTTTTATCGAATGATGGAGAGCATGTTCCTTTGCCGCAGAGGCAGGAAGGTTTTATTACTCATTTAGGCGATCATGACTGGATACTAAGTGTTCCGGCAGCGCAGAATGGAGTTCTTGCCTTAAAAGAATTGGCAAAAGAAGTGTATGGAATGTCAGACAAGGATCTATCCGGGCTTCCTTTCAATAAATTCCGCAACTACGCAGCTTCTCAAATAAGTTTTATGAGGATTCATTCGCTGCTTGGTCAACCGAAGGCACTGAAAGCGTTAGTAAAATCAGTTATAGAATAAGAAAAGGTGCATCTGTTTTTTGCAGATGCACCTTTTTTATGGTTCGACAAAGGGATTTTCTTTTGACTTATCGCGATAGGCGGAAGGGGTCATATGGATGTTTTTTTTGAATTGCTTAGAAAAGTAGGCACTGTCGATAAACCCTGTTTGCGAGGCGATTTCATTGATGGATTTTTCTGTTTCAATGAGCAGCTGTTTTGCTTTATCGAGTCGTATTTGCAGAAGCAGTTGAAGTGGACTGGTTCCATATTTCTGTTTTAGGCGACGGATGATATGTGCAGGGTGGAAAGCGTAGCGTAGTGCTAGATCTTTGAGCTGGATAGGTTCTTGGTAGTGAACCATTAGGTATTCAAAGATATCGGTGGCAATATCTTTTTTTTCAAAGGTGCTTCTTGAATCACAGAGGTATGTGAGGATACTAAAAAAAAGCTGCTGTTGTTTGATTTGTGAGGCGTCTGAGTTATAGAAGCGTTTGGTATGGTCTCTTTTGTTTATGCGGACCTGGGTGATTGCTTCCATATCTTCGGCCATTTGCTCCTGACGCTCTAAAGCGATTGTTCCATATTGGGGCAGGCTGACGTGGAATTCTTCTTTGGCAAATTGCTGGGCGCTTTTTTGGATGACATTGGAGTCGTAGACGGGACGTTCATCAAAAAAGAAATCTCCAGTTGTATAAAAGTGCAGCCAGTAAAAATTGGTTTCCTGCTCGCAGCATTTTGTGCCACGGTGAAGCCGGTTCGGCGGGAGAATCAAGAATTGGCCGCGACTCAATGTGAAGTTTTGCTTGTTTTCTTCCATATAAAGTCGTCCAGAAGTTACATAAATTAAGTCGAATGTGTGGGGAAGGACTCTTCGAAGATGGCTGTCGCCTTCGCGAAATACGGAACTGCCGCCGACAATCAAGTGCGGCAATGGAGGACAGGTGAAAACAATGTACAATTTAACTCACATCCTTATGTTTATATTGTTATGAATAATTTTCTTCAAATACTTATTTTATTTAGATTTTATGGGTTTATAACTATAGAGAGTCAATGGATTTCTTTAAAATAAGTTAATTTTATTATACAATATAAGTTAATATTATTATATAAAAAGCGAAATTATTGCATTACGTTCTATCTTAAATTCACGTATACTATTTTATAGGAGCATTGCACGTGCATACAATTGGCTTTTAAGTGGATTTTAGATTGAATTATCTCAATATTTTAATTTAATAAAATATTGAGCGTCTTTTTGAATTAAAAAGCGGAGGGGTTAGGATGAGTGAAAAAAGTCAAGTCGAAAAGGTCTCTTTAAGAGGCCGGCTTAGTTATGCTTTGACTGATGGCTGTGGTAATTTGTTGTATTGTATTATTGGATCCTACTTATTGTATTTTTACACGGATGTTTTTGGTTTATCTGTAGCGACTACTGGGGCAATTTTGTTGGCAACACGTCTTTTGGATGCGGTTGATGCACCTGTTTGGGGATTTATCGTTGATCATACGAAAACGAAATACGGGCAAAGTCGACCTTATTTTTTATGGCTGTGCGTTCCTTTTGCGGTTTTCATGTGGCTGACGTTTACAACGCCGGGGCTTAGCGGAACGGCAAAAACAGTTTATGCGGTAGTGACATATATTTTGGCAGGTGTGTTCTATACGGGAATTCAAACAGCAATCACGTCTATTTTGCCAAACCTTACAAGAAATCCAGGCGAGCGTGTTATGCTCAATACGTTCCGCATGGTTGGTGGCAATGTGGGTGCCTTTGTTTGTATGACGTTTACGCTCAGTTTAGTCGCTTTCTTTGGTGGCGGAAATGATCAAAAAGGTTTTTCGATGGCGTTAGCTTTTTTTGGAATTATTGCGATCATCTTATTTACTATTGCGTTTAAGAATTTGCGTGAAGTAAATGTAGAAAACATAAAGCAGATTCCAGTAAAAGATAGCATAAGAGCGATTAAAGGCAACTGGCCATGGATTATCCTGGTTGTTGCGAATTTGATTTTTTGGATTGCGTTGACGATTCGCTTATCGACTGTGGTTTATTATTGCCAATATTATTTGGGGGATAAGAGCTTGGTAGCCGTCATTAATGGAACGATGATTATTCAAGTGGTGGGCATGATTTCTATTCCGTTCATTGTTGGGAAAACAAGTAAATATAAGACGATGATTATTGGTTTTTGTCTAGCTGCTTTAGGGCATGTGGCAATGTTTTTAGCTGGCGCCAACATTCCGTATTTGCTGGCAGCCTGGGGTCTTAGCTGCATTGGCCAGGGAATTGCATGTTCGATGCCATTTGCGATGCTTTCTGATACGGTTGATTATGGGGAATGGAAGACAGGAATTCGTGCTAGTGGATTTTTGACAGCGATAGGCAGTGCTTTTTGCATTAAAGCGGGTTCTGGTATTGGTGGATTTATTCCTGCTATGGTCATGGATGCCTTTGGTTATGTGCCAAATGCAGTACAGTCTGCTTCGGCACTTTTGGGGATACAGGTTGTATTTATTTGGCTTCCAGCGGTTATCTTTTTGCTGGGCATCGTGCCGATGTTATTTTATAGCAAGTATGAGAAAAAGGAAGAGAAAATATTGCTGGAGTTAGCAAGGGAATAAAAGGTGAATAAAATGAGAGAATTTGGCATTAATCGTGTGGAAATAAAGGACCCATTCTGGCTTCGCTATGGTAAATTGATTCGTGAGGAAATGCTGCCGTATCAGTGGCAGGTTTTAAATGACCAAGCGGACATTGTAATTGAAAAGGAGCGCGATGCGGATTATATTCCGGCGGATAAAAGCCACGCAATCGAAAATTTCAAGATTGCTGCCGGGCTTGAAAAGGGATCACATTATGGGATGGTTTTCCAAGACAGTGATGTCTATAAGTGGCTGGAGGCAGTAGCGTATTCGTTGCAGCAATCCTATGATGCTTCTTTAAAGGAGCTTGCCGATGGTGTAATTGATTTGATTGCTGCAGCTCAGGAAGAAGATGGGTATCTCAACACGTATTTTACGGTGGAGGCGCCAACACGGAAGTTTAAACGCCTATACCAAAGTCACGAGCTTTATTGTGCGGGCCATTATATTGAAGCGGCAGTAGCGTATTATGATGCGGTGGGCAGCGATAAGGCTTTGGCGGTGGCTTGTTCTTTAGCGGATTGCATCGATGCCCATTTTGGAGCGGAGCCAGGAAAAATCAAAGGATATGATGGGCATGAAGAAATCGAGCTCGCCTTGTTACGATTATATGAGGTCACTGGGGAAAAACGGTATATGGAGCTGAGCCATTTCTTTTTGTATGAACGGGGCCAAGACCCAACGTTTTTTAGCAAACAAGTTGAAGCAGATCCGGATAAATCGGTATTGATTGAAGGAATGGAAGGGTTTTCTGCCAAATATTATCAGGTTCATAAGCCTTTGTTCGATCAAGAAACTGCTGAGGGGCATGCGGTGCGAGTTGTTTATTTGTGCACTTCCATGGCGAAACTCGCTCATTTGAACCATGATGAAAAAATACTGGCTGCTTGTCAGCGCCTGTGGGAAAATATAGTGACAAAGCGTTTATATATTACGGGAGCTATTGGGTCGACCGTTACAGGGGAAGCTTTCACGGCAGATTATGATTTACCTAATGATACGATGTATGGTGAAACGTGTGCATCGATTGGTTTGATCTTTTTTGCAAAAGAAATGCTGCAAAATGAAATCAAGGGAGAATATGCAGATGTCATGGAAAAAGCTTTGTACAATACGGTGATCAGTGGGATGGCACTCGATGGCAAACATTTCTTTTATGTCAATCCGCTTGAGGTCGTGCCGGAATACAGCCGCAAGGATCCGGGCAAAAGCCATGTGAAATTGACGAGACCGGCTTGGTTTGGTTGTTCGTGTTGTCCGCCAAATTTGGCAAGATTGCTGACTTCTTTGAATCATTACGCTTATACGGTGAAGAACGATGCTGTTTATACGGATCTCTATATGAGCTGTGAGGCAGAATTTTCTATCGGCGGTCAGACGGTAGGCATCTCACAGAAGACGGATTATCCTTGGAATGGATCGGTGCATTTTTCACTGAATGCTGACGGGGAAAAATCTTTTGGTTTTGGTATCCGTATACCGTCTTGGGCAAAAAATTATTGTTTGAAAGTAAACGGAGAAATTTGTTCGGATCCGATAAAAAATGGTTTTGTTCTCATCGAACGTCGATGGAGAACGGGCGACGAAGTTGAGCTGGAGCTCGATATGAGCGTGCGTTTTTGGGAAGCGAATCCAAAGGTCAGAGAAGACTTACACCGCGTAGCCGTGCAGCGAGGGCCAATCGTGTATTGTGCGGAAAGCTTTGACAATGGTGAAGGTTTGCAGCTTTTGCACGTAACGGATGAAACGAAATTTTCCTATGTTTTTGATGAAACGAAATTTGGCGGAGCCGGAATTTTGCAAGGGCCTGCGGGAAAGTTGAAAATACAAGAAACGTGGCAAAAAGATCTGTATCGTCCAGCCGAGATGGCAGAATTTGAACCGAAGACGATCACGTTGATTCCTTATTTTTGCTGGGCAAACCGCGGCGAAAATGAAATGCTTGTTTGGCTGCATAAGAAATAAAGAACAAAGCCCGATTCTTCAAAACAGGGAGAACTCTTTTTATAGAGTCTGTTTTGCAGGATCGGGCTTTTGGGTTCGGGAATTTTCAGACGAGAACGATATCGACGCCAGCATCGCGCATTTCTTGTACCAACTTAGGGTCGGCAGCTTTATCTGTGACGATGAGATCGATGTCCTTTAAGGCGGCAATGCGCATGAAATAGCTCAAACCAAATTTCGTATGAGAGGTTGCGAGCACTACTTTTTCGGCTTGCTGCACTAACGATTGTTTTGTTTCTGCATCGATTAAGTCGGGAGTTGTCGCTCCGTGGACTAAGTCCAGGCCGTTCGCGCCTAAAAAGAGAATATCTATTTTGAAGCGGCTGATAAAATCACTGGTAAGCTGCCCCATGAAACCAAGGGGTTTTTCGTGAAATAAGCCTGGTGCCATGATGAAGCGAAGATCTTTTGCTGTGCTGAGAATATTCGCGGCAGGCAGAGACATGGTCATCGCCATGATATTTTTTTTCATGACGAGCATTTCTGCGATTTTTTCGGCGGTGGTGCCGCAGTCGATGAAGACGGAAGAGCCTTCGGTGACGAGATTGGCACAGTATTTGGCTATGCGATATTTTTCTTCGGGGTATTGTGATTTGCGAAACCGTGAACTGTATTCAAGCGCTGCACCTCGGTTGAGGGCGGCGCCGCCTCGGATAAGCGTTACGAGGCCTTGGTCAGCAAGTCGATTGAGGTCTCGCCGGATAGTCATTGCTGATACGTTAAGAATTTGAGATATTTCAGCGATATAAACCGTTTGATTTTGTTCAAGCTGGGTAAATATTTCTTTTCGGCGTTGTATGGAATTCATAAAGCACCTCTGCATGTGAATTTTTTGTTATTATAACATATTCATTACAGTTAAAGTAACAATTTAGGGTATATTTTCATTTTAAATTACAAAAACATAACATAACATGTTGACCGAGCTGAAAAAAGAGGCTATGATACAAGCATACAGAAGCGCGCTTTGTTATGGATGATGTAAAGGAGAGTTTAATATGAAATTATTATTGATTTCAAACGGTAACTTAGCTAAAGAAATGTACCATGCGATGGAACGGTTTTATGTAAATCCTTCAATTGATTTTATTGGGCTCGATGATAGGAATCTAGAGGGTTTTCGTCAAAACCTCAAGGAATATTTGACACGGGCGAAGGAAGATGTCTTGATGGTTTGTGATTTCTTTGGCAGTGCAGCATTCAATGAAGCCGCTTATTTTATGAAAAAACATTCGGTAAAAAAATATGGGGTCTTATGCGGGATGAATTTACCGATGGTTTTCAAGCTATATGGGCTCAAGGATGAGTGGAGCATGGCAGAAATCGAGTCGCTTTATGAAGGCACGCCAGCAGCTGGGGTTCAGGCGCATTTGGGAAATAGTATGATATGAAGTGCATATCAATATAATAAAAAAGCAGCCGGAAATATTCCGAGCTGCTTTTTTATGAAGGGAAAACGAATTCGATGTCAGGCGATCGTTTCCATTACATAGTTGTTTTCCCAGTGCTTTTTACATACTTTTTTTATGGAAGCTGCTTTTTTTGACAGGTTTTCGAGTGGAATCTGTGCCTCGGTTTTTACTAAAAGAACGGCAAGTGAAAGTGTCATCAAGGGAAATTGGCTGAGTTGGTCTTGGCGATTTTTGGCGATGATATAACCTTGCATCTGGTGTTCTTTGCTGTAGAAAGTCTTTGCTTTATTGGCAAAGACTTCGATGATATAATCACAGATCTTTTGGTAATCAGTTCCTGGCAAAAAGAGAATGAAATCATCGCCGCCGATATGTCCGACAAAGGATTTCGGACATATCTCCTTAGCACATTGGTTCAGTATGGCGGCTGTGCTTAGAAGTACCCGATCGCCGGCGGCAAATCCGTAGATGTCATTGTAGGCTTTGAAGTTGTCTAAATCAATATAGATTGCCGTGAAAGGGAGTTGTCGATTGGAGTAATACAAAAGCTCGGATTCAATCATTTTATTGCCGGGGAGATTTGTTAAAGGATTGGCATCTTTTGCTCGATTGAGTTCAATCTTAGTGGAAATCTCAAGTAGATCCTTGATGGTTGCCGTTCCGAAATAGCGATGGTTCTTGGTGATGATAATTGAATCGTAGATATGATCGGATGATCGCTGCATAGCTTGTCGTATCGCTTCATCAATCGAACAATTGCAATCGAGCTGGAAGGGGGCAGCTTCTAAAAGAAGACGTATCGGCCTGCGGCTATAGATGGAGAGGCCATAATTTGTCGCCAACTGGCTTAAGAAACTATCTTTGTTTATAAGCCCCAAAGGAACGTCTTTTTCGACAATGACGATATCTGTCTCGTGCTGATGGTTTTGTAGATATGCTAGGACATCTTTTCCTAGTGTTTCAGGCGAAAAGGTCAGCTTCCTTTTGGCAATACTGCCAATGGGGTTGTTGAGAAATACGCTGCTGCTTGGTTCTTGCCGGTTTTCGGCTTTTTTTTTAGGCATTCGATTCGATCGAGCGCAATGCCGGCCATTACTGGTTGTGGCATGCCTAAATAATAACCTTGACCATAGTGGAGGCCAAGCTCAGCTGCACATTCGAGATCTTCTCGGGTTTCAATTCCTTCTGCAATGACTTCCATGGATTTGATGGTTGCGATTTCGAGCAGAGATTTGACGATGGCCTGTTTGATTTTGTCTTTATGTAGGGATTGGATCAATTCTAGGTCGATCTTCAAAAATTGCGGAGTTATTTTCGTCAGTAAAGTGAGCCCTGAATAACCTGACCCGACGTCGTCGATGGCGATAGAATAACCTTGCTTTTCATAATTTTTGAGAGTCTTTCGTAGGGCGGCATAATCTTCGACCAAGCTTTTTTCCGTTAGTTCAAAAATGATATGGGTGCTGTCAAGTGATGAGCCAGCTAGAAATTGTTTGGTTGTATGCTGATGGAAATGTTTGTCTTCAAGAATTTGGGGATCGACATTCAAGAATAGAAATTGATCGCTGGGCAGTTGATGTGCATGTTTGATGGCTTTTTTTCGGCAGAGAGAATCAAGGCGAAAGGATTGCTCACACTGCGCAGCTATCTTAAATAATAAATCGGGGTTGGCGAGCAAGCTGTTTTTGGGGCCGCGGCTTAAAGCTTCATACCCTAAGATACTGCCGTCTTTCAAGTTGACGATTGGTTGGTAGACAGGGGTGATGAGTTCTTCATCGAGAATCTTGAATAATTCACATTGCTCCAATGACGCCAAAGCAAGCAACTCCTTTTTGTGAATGATTTAGTCGGCTTCCTTGCTGACTTTTAAGCCGATACAGGTCATAAGTCCATGATAATCTTTTTTAATGGAAGGAATGTTATCAAAAGGTAAATTCCTTGTTAATATAGGTATATGGTCTATTTTTTATTGTTGGACGCAGGCAAAAGTAACCTGCCGAAAACAGGGAATCTATGATAAAATGATATGTTAAGGGGGCAGATAATATGTTATATCCAATGAAGCTGAAAGCACCGCTGAAAGATTATCTTTGGGGCGGTACAAAGTTGAAAGATTTTTACAATAAGACGACAGACTTAGAAAAAGTTGCTGAAAGCTGGGAACTTTCCTGCCATAAGGACGGAGCAAGTGAAATCGTCAATGGGGCGGCTGCAGGGCAGACCTTGGCGGCTTACATAAAAACAGCCGGAAATGAAATCCTTGGTGAAAAGGCAGCAAAATTCCCATATTTTCCGCTTCTGATCAAGCTTATCGACGCGAAGGACAATTTATCCGTGCAAGTCCATCCGGGTGATGAATATGCGCTGCGCGTCGAAGGTGAATACGGGAAAACAGAAATGTGGTATATTGTCGATTGTGAACCGGGGGCAAGTCTTCTTTATGGGTTCACCCAAAAACTTGAAAAAGAAGAATTTCGTCGCCGTATAGCAGATAATACACTGCTAGAGGTCTGCAATAAAGTTCCGGTCAAAAAAGGCGATGTTTTCTTTATTGAATCAGGTACGCTCCATGCAATCGGCAAGGGAATCCTGATTGCGGAAATCCAGCAAAATTCGAATACGACCTATCGGATATATGACTATGATCGACGCGATAAAGAGGGGAAGCCGCGAGACCTTCATGTGGATAAAGCTGTTGAAGTCACGAATTTGGAACCACCGCGAACTGCAGGCACAGATATTTTGTCAATGGACTTCATGGCTGGGTGCAAACTGCAGCTTTTGTCGAAGTGTGGATATTTCACGGTATATCATGCGGAGATCGATGGGATATGTCACTTTAAAGCGGGTAAAGAATCTTTTCAGGCAATTACGGCATTATCAGGCAGTCTTTGCTTACAGTCGGCAACCGGGACAGTTGGAATCGGGCAAGGCGATACCGTTTTTATTCCTGCGGGAATGGGTGAATATAGCTTGGAAGGCAAAGGCGAAATTATTTTCAGTATGCTGTAAGATTTTTTGGAGCTTTTTTAGAAATCTTGATGTTGTGAAGTCGTTTCATTTTGAGCTTAAGGGAGGCGATATTCTATGAAACTGAAAAAAATGGTGTTTGTTTTTGTGATGTTGTTATTTTTGACAAGTTGTTCATTGGTTATGGCGGCAGATGAGCCTAGCGTGGCCACAGAGCCGAATCAAATGGCTGAAGCTGCGATGCTGCACGGTGATTACTGGGAAGCGGTTCATCAATACAGTGAGGCAATAAAGCAGGCGCCTGGAGACGTGGAGCTTTATAAGCAGCGAGGCAACGCTTATTATCATTTGGGCCAGTATAGTTCAGCTATGCGCGATTATAACACCGCGATTGTGCTCAATCCGTCTTATGCAGATGCATATAACAATCGAGGCAATGTCTATAAATCTTTTGGCGAATACGAAAAGGCCGCCGCGGATTACACGAAAGCGATAAATTTGAATCCGCAGCATTTGAAGGCATATTATAACCGGGCGATCGTCGAAGCAAGTCAAGAACAATATGAAGCTGCAATTGCTGATTATACAAGTGCAATTGTTTTGAAACCGACGTTTTCGGATGCCTATCAAAACAGAGGCTTGGTTTACGAGTATTTGCAGCGCTACGAAGAAGCCTTGACGGATTATCAAAAGGTGATTTCGCTGACGCCACAGGTATCGGCGGCCTATTACAATCAAGGCAATGTCGAAGCAAAGCTCGGCACCTATGATAAGGCCATCAAATCATATGACCAGGCGATACATCTCAATGGGAAAGATGCGGATGCCTATAATAATCGAGGCGTTGCTTATTTTGAACTGGGAAAATATGAAAAAGCACGTCAATCCTATGATAAAGCCATAGCTATCGCGCCGATGAATATGAACGCCTATAATAATCGCGGGCTTGTTTACATGAAAAGAGAGGCCTATGATGCAGCTTTAGCTGATTTCAACAAAGCTATAGAGCTTGCTCCGCAGAATGCGCAATGCTATTTGAGCAGAGCTGAATTATACGACAAGCTCGGTCGCAAACAAGATGCGGTGGGAGATTATCGG
>CBDTTM010000065.1:0-12115 GCA_965363355.1 uncultured Selenomonadaceae bacterium
ATTGCATCTAAATTTGGTTTTTTTGACTGTTTAAAATTTTTCATACTCTTCACCTCCAGTCAAAACACTGCTGCTTTGACTGCCTCCAAATCCATCATATCGGCCTATTTTTGCCGTATTAATGGTGAAAAAACGGCCCTGTATGCACAAGGGCCGCCTGCATTTTTTATTTTGCGTAATCAACGACACGAGTCTCACGAATAATCGTAACCTTGATCTGTCCAGGATACTCGAGCTCGCCTTCTATTTTCTTTACGATGTCATGGGCCAATCCAATCGAAGTAACATCATCGATTTTATCTGGTTTGACCATAATGCGAATTTCACGACCTGCTTGAATGGCAAAAGAACGTTCTACGCCTTCAAATGATTCAGCAATCTCTTCCAAACGAGTCAAGCGTTTCAAATAAGCTTCCAAACTTTCACGACGAGCGCCTGGGCGAGCAGCCGACACAGCATCTGCAGCCGCAACCAAAACAGCTTGTACAGTCTTAGCTTCTTCATCGCCATGATGAGCGCCGATTGCATTGATGATTTCTGGAGATTCATGATATTTTTTGGCAAGATCTGCACCAATTGTAACATGTGGTCCTTCAACCTCATGGTCAACAGCTTTCCCAATATCATGCAAAAGTCCACCGCGTTTCGCGAGCATGACATCAACGCCAAGCTCAGCTGCCATGACTCCAGCCAAATGAGCAACTTCAATAGAATGGTTGAGTACATTTTGTCCATAGCTCGTACGATATTTCAAACGGCCCAAGAGGCGAATGACTTCTGGATGCAAACCATGCACGCCAGTTTCAAAAGCTGCCGCTTCCCCAGCTTCTTTAATACGTTGATCGACTTCTTTTTTCGCCTTTTCAACCATTTCTTCAATACGCGCTGGATGAATTCGGCCATCTGTAATCAGTTTTTCCAAAGCGATACGGGCAATTTCTCTACGGACCGGATCAAAACCGGACAAAATGACTGCCTCTGGTGTATCATCGATGATGAGATCGATGCCAGTGAGCGTCTCCAGTGTTCTAATATTACGGCCTTCACGTCCAATAATACGGCCTTTCATTTCATCGTTCGGCAATGCTACGACTGATACAGTCGTCTCTGCCACATGATCGGCTGCACAACGTTGAATAGCCAGCGAAATGATATCTCTTGCCTTTTTATCGGATTCATCTTTTGCCTGTTGTTCGTATTCCTTGATCATAAGTGCTTTATCATGCTTGATTTCAGCTTCTGCTGTTGCAAGAAGCATCGTCCGCGCATCTTCTGCTGTAAGACCTGATATACGTTCTAATTCTACCAGTTCTTGTTGGTGAAGCTCATCGATTGCCGTCTGGCTTTTGTCGAGCTTAGCCTCTTTGGCACTCATCATTTCTTCTTTCTTTTCAAGGGAATCGGTCTTGCGGTCAAGATTTTCTTCCTTTTGTACTAATCTGCGTTCTTGTCTTTGTAACTCGTTGCGTCTTTCTCTGGTCTCTCTTTCGAGCTCTTGACGCAATCTATGGATATCTTCCTTAGCTTCAAGCAAAGCTTCTTTTTTCTTGGTTTCCCCATTTTTTTCAGCATCTTCTACAATCTTCTTTGCTGCTTCTTCTGCTGAACCAAGCTGTGCTTCCGCTGTTCTTTTTCTCATCCAATAGCCGCTGCCGCCGCCAATTATTGCTGCAAGTATTACCGCCAATAATATCTCAACGATAATCTTCACCCCCTCTTTATTTAGTTAGTACCAACAAAATAGGGCGCGAACGCCCCTGATTTTGAATTCTAGAGCCAGCTGCTTCCCTTTGACAGCTAACTGCTGCGCCTATTAAGCATTAAATTACAATAATGAAATTGTGGTATAACTCTACAGATTTATTTTACTGGTTTTTGAAAGTGGTGTCAAGCTAAGAAACATCTATTCTCGCGGCAGGTACAAGCGGCTTGGATAAAAAGACAAACTCCCATTGATTTTGCCATAAAAAAAGAGAGAATCCCAAATGAAATTCTCTCTTTTTTTATTCTATTTCCACAGCCTGACAAAATGCTTCTACCGCCCGACGAGCAATTCCAAAAGAAAAGCCTTTTCCATAAAGGTATTGCATCATCTTCGCTGCATCTGCTGCCTTTTTGTATTTAATCTGTAAATTGCGTTTTGCTGCCAATTCTTCCCGTTCATCCGTATACTCAGGAATGCATGATCTTACCAAAGCATCATCAAAACCTCTGTTCATCAATTTATAGCAAATTTGCTTGACGCTGTAATGACTTTCATCATAATAACGTCCAAATTGCTGTTGACAAAGGTCTTCGTCATTTAAATAACCGCGCTCCACAAGACGCTCAATTGCCATTTCGACTTCTTCTGGCTCATAGTCACGTTGTTTGAGCTTATCGGTAAGTTTTTTTTTGCTATGCGCCTGTCTAGCCAAAAGATCCACTGCCTGGACTAAGGCAGTCTTCTTAACTTTCGGCTGGCGTTTCGACCGCTGCTGCATCCGAATTTACCTCTTCTGGTTTAACTTTCACAAGAACCGTTTCGCGAATTTTAGCTTCGACTTCAGCGCAGACGTCTTTATTCTGCTTTAAAAATTCTTTTACGTTCTCGCGCCCTTGCCCTAAACGTGTGCCTTTATAAGAATACCATGCACCACTCTTATCGAGAATATCGAGATCCGTTCCGATATCAACGATGCTGCCTTCTCTTGAGACACCTTCACCATACATAATATCAAACTCAGCCTGCTTAAATGGTGGAGCTACCTTGTTTTTGACGACCTTGATACGTGTACGATTTCCCACGATATCATTGCCCTGTTTGATCGTATCAATTTTCCGAACATCTAAACGGATCGTGGAATAGAATTTAAGTGCACGGCCACCGGTGGTTGTTTCGGGACTGCCGAACATTACACCGACCTTCTCACGGATCTGATTGATGAATACCGCTGTAGTCTTTGACTTGCTGATAACACCGGTAAGCTTACGCATTGCCTGTGACATCAAGCGTGCTTGCAAACCGACATGGGAATCGCCCATATCGCCTTCGATTTCGGCTTTTGGTACCAATGCAGCTACGGAATCGACTACCACAATATCAATTGCACCACTTCTCACTAAAGCATCGGCAATTTCAAGTGCTTGTTCCCCATTATCTGGTTGTGAAATCAATAAATTATCGATATCAACGCCAAGATTTTTTGCATAAGACGGATCGAGTGCATGTTCTGCATCAATGAAAGCCGCTATGCCACCGAGCTTTTGTGCCTCTGCCAAAACGTGCAGGGCTACTGTCGTTTTCCCTGAAGATTCTGGTCCATAGATTTCAACGATACGCCCGCGCGGCATCCCACCGATTCCTAAAGCAATATCAAGTGGTAGATTCCCTGTTGGAATCACCTCTATATCGGCATTTATAGAAGACTCGCCTAATTTCATAATGGAACCTTTACCAAAATCTTTTTCAATCTGTTTTAATGCATTTTCTAGCGCCTGCATTTTATCCATGTTTGTGTCCACGCCCCTTCTTCATCTGTTTTAAATTATACAAAACATTCGTTCTAAAAGTCAAGGAAAAGCTGGTTTCATACCTTGTTGATAAAAGGCATATCCATCTTTTCCATAGAAGCCGTTTATTTCAAATTCCGAATTCTTTCTATGATTCCCGGTAAAATATCCAATAGGTATCGTATATCATCTGGCATAGTCGACTGCCCAATCGAAATCCGAATCGAACCAGCCGCCATTTCTTCATCGAGGCCAAGTGCCAATAACACATGCGACGGGTCAAGCGAGCCCGACGTGCACGCCGACCCACTGGCAACCGCTGCGCCTTTCATATCAAGTGCCATGAGCAGGGCCTCCCCCGATACTTCAGAAAAACTAAAATGCACATTCCCCGGCAATCGCTTCGTGCGGCTTCCGTTTAAGCGAACACCGGGAATCGAAGCTTCGATTCCTTCAATCAAATCATCTCTCATCTTTTCCAACCGCATACTTTGCTCGGTCAATTCTTTTTCCGCAAGTTCAGCCGCAAGACCGATTCCTACAATGGCTGGTGTGTTCTCCGTCCCTGCCCGCATCCCTTTTTCCTGGCTTCCGCCTTGCTGCATGGTTTCAATCTTCACCCCATGGCGGATGTAGAGGACACCAATGCCCTTGGGCCCATAAAATTTATGTCCGGAAAGCGATAACATATCAATATGCATAGCTTCTACATCAATTTTTACATGGCCTGCTGCTTGAACCGCATCTGTATGGAAATAAATATTTTTTTCATGTGCCAATGCCCCAATCTGTGGAATCGGTTCAATTGTCCCGACTTCATTGTTAGCAAACATCACACTGATCAAGATCGTCTCGGGCCGAATTGCCGCCTCTACGTCCTTTAATCTCACCATCCCCTCTTCATCAACCGGAAGATATGTGATTTCAAAGCCTTGTCTTTCAAGCCATTGGCAAGTATGGAGCACAGCATGGTGCTCGATTGCCGTCGTTATGATGTGTCGACCTTTTTCTTTTTGGGCAAAGGCAATGCCTTTGAGTGCCCAATTATCACTTTCACTGCCGCCGCTAGTAAAAAAAATCTCCTCGGTTTTCGCTCCAATCAAAGAGGCAATTTGCTGCCTTGCTTTGCGCACAGCGGGGCGAACTTTCCGGCCAAAAGAATGCGGGCTCGACGGATTGCCAAAATCCTGTGTCATATAATCAACCATAGCTGCGGCCACCAATCGATTCGTGGGCGTTGTTGCCGCATGGTCAAAATAAATCTGCTTCATTAAAAACACCTCTTAAAAAATAACTTCCAACTCTAATCTTAGCACAAATCGAGAAGATTATCGATAAAAAGAGGCACTTCTTCTATTTCAGAAAAAGTGCCTCTGGCATTCATTTATTTATTCTTGTATTCTTTGCTGGCAGCTTCCACTTCTGCACGAGTGACCTCGCCTTTTGCAACCAGTTCATCTATCCATTTTGCATGATGCGCATTGGCATAATGAGCATGGATACTGCCTTTTTGCATTCCGCGCATAGAATCTGGATTGACAGATGCCGCCAGATAAATATGACCGAGTGCAGCGGCAAAGCCAAGACCAGCAGCGATGCTGTGGAGCGGAATCATCCACGCCAGCATTTCTTTGCTGAACATACCGTGGCCAAACCAAATGACTAGGCCAGAAACAACCAATACCAGCCAAAGCAATGCCTGCATGGTGATATTCATTTTTTCGCCGCCATTATAAAAACTTTGTTTTGGCATACCCGTTGGGTGAATCCCAATCAATTCAGGTGGGAATTTCTTGTTAAAGAGCATATCGTCTTTATCAAAGCTTAAAACTTCTTTTGCCAAAGTCTTAAAGCCCTTACGAGCGAACAACAAACCTAAAATAGGGTTTGCAATGAAGATCACAGCAAATACACGATGCATGATCTGCAAAGTATGCGCACCAAACATGTCATAGAGGAAACGGAATGTGTCTGCATAAAGTGGCAATGCCGTCAAAAACAACATGAAAAACGAAATCGCATTGATCCAGTGGCAAACAATAAATCCATTTTCATGGCGTGGCACATATTTTTTATCAATCAACATGCGAATCGCCACCTTTCTCTTTGGCTTTGTTTTCTTGATGTTTTTTGGCGATTACCTTGCTGAGGCCATAAGCACCAGCGCAGCCGACAATCGCTGCGACACCAGCGAACTTCCCGAGTGGGCGTACAACATCTTTCCAAACATTGATTGCTGTATCCGGAGTTTTTGGTTCTGCTGGCAAACCATATACATCTGGCCGATCGGTCAAGATGTACATCATATTCGTTCCACCTACACCATTTGGATCAACGCCATAAAGCTGTGCATTCGGGAAATCTTTTTTGACGTCTTCAAGACGGGCATGAGCCAAAGCAACCATTTCATCTTTAGGCCCAAAATTGATTGCACTAGCCGTACAGGTCTGTGCGCAAGACGGTGTCATGCCGTTTTCAATACGGTCTGCACACATATTGCATTTAGTCGATTTATGCGTTTCTCCATCTATTTTAGGAACATCGAACGGGCAGTTGATCGCACAATACCCGCAGCCTACACATTTATCACGATCGATGACAACCGCACCCGTAGCTGTTTTACTGATAGCTTCTTCTGGGCAGCCTTTCATGCAGGCAGGGTTTTCACAGTGCATGCATTGTACTTTGATCATATCCCAGTGGAATTTACCATCTTCTACGCGTTCGTTCATTTTTACCAAATTATACGTTTTCGAGCTCAAGCTTTTATGTGACTGGTACGCTCCGTCAAACGGCGTTATTTCAGCCGGAAGATCTTTCCATTGTTTGCAAGCTACCATACAGGCCCTGCAGCCGGTACATCTTGAAACATCGTGCAGCATGGCCATATCTGTTGCCATGTTTACCACTCCTTTATCATTGAAACTATAGTAAGGAATTATTTCCTTTTTTTTCTAAGCCTTCCGTCTGTGCCTGCATATCCAAATGAAGAGTTGTCCAATCGGCAAGATAAACCGCTTCTTTTCCTTCATTCACATATGTTTTGATGTAATGATGGCATTCATCGCATACATCTAGGCGCATTTCTGGTTCCGCTTCGATTTCTAGTATACTCATTTTTTTCAAATCTTCATTGCCACAATTGATGCAGCCAATGCGTTTATAGTGCCAGGATGAGCCGCAATTGCCACAGACAAGATGGCGTTCCCGGCCCTGGTTCTTCTTTTTGAGCTGTGCCATTGAAGGCAGTGACCCACAAACCGGACAGTAGTTGCGCTCCCAAGCATTTTCCTGGTTTTCTGCTTGCTGCCACTCACTGACTTGTTTTACGAGCGGCGAAACCACATAAGAAACTGCATGCCAAACAAGATAGCTCACCGTTTTTTCATTGAGCCCCTGTTTTTCACTGAAGCTTTGGACACTTTCCGACTCCTGGCATAAAACATAGCCAATCATTTCTGTGGCTGCATTTTTGTCCAGGTATTCATCCAAGGAACGGCAAAAGCCTTTTAACGCGTCTGGAATCTCTACGGTCAAAAGACCTTTGACCAATTCGCGCAATACGATTTCTACCGGCTTACCGATTGCCGCTTGGATATCTGCATGCTGCAGGACAGGGATTCCCTTTTTGAAATCCTCCAATTGACCGGTAATTTCCGGTAAAACGAAATCATCTGAGTGAACCTCTGCCAAAATGCAGTCAATTGCTGCTGGCAACTGGCCAATTTCCTGTAAAAACGGATGTTTTACAAGATATGCCGAGATAAGCTCCTGGTTTTTGTTATTGCTATTCATTCTTTTTCCACCTTAATTTATGCTTTCTTGATGTTGATGAGACAAGCTTTAAATTCTTGTTCCTGAACATTTGGATCAAGCGCATCGATTGTAAGCACGTTTGTGCTTGGGCCTTTTGCCAAACCTTTAAAGCCCCAGCTGTACGGCATCCAAACCATATGCGTTTCTTCACCATTGACCTTTAACGGTTTTGCTCGGTTCGTTACCATAGCTTTTACTTTGACCTCACCGCGAGCAGAAGTTACGTTTACGTAGTCGCCCTGTTTGATGCCTAATTTATTCGATAGCTCTACGGAAATTTCAGCAAATGGCTCTTTGGTAAGCTCATTGAGCCATGGGATATTACGGGTAATCGCCCCGGAGCACCAGTGTTCCGCAAGCCCTGAAGTACAAAGCACATACGGGAATTCATCCTTCGTGCCGATTCTTTGGATATCCGGCAGACGCGGATATACGACGCAAGGATTGAACTGCGTTTGATTATGCAGTGAATTTTTAGTCGGGCTTTCTACCGGTTCGTAGAATTCCGGCATCGGACCATCAACGGCAATATAGGAATGATCTCTGGCTGTCATATCTGGATTCAAATCTTTATAATCAGCGGCAAACAAACGACCGAAGCCTTCACCCGTCATACGGAACGGTTTCTGTCCACCTGGCGTATTCGGACCATCTTTCAGATTGGTGACATCTGGGCGATCATAGCCGTCCCACTGCCCTTTTGCTTCATCCCACCATACGATTTTATTTTTTTCATCGAATGGTTTGCCGTTTTCATCACAAGATGCACGATTGTAAAGGATATGGATATTATCTGGCCAGCACCAAGCATATTCCGGGAAGATTCCCATGTTGCCTCTATCTGCCTGACCACGGCGTTTTGCCTGGTTTTTGTCGCCAGCAAATACACCAGCATAGATCCAAAGCCCACTGCTCGTCGTTCCATCGTCTTTTATTTCAGCGATGCCATTTAATAATTTCCCAGTAGTCAGATTATAGCCGTTGATTTCTCTAAGCACAGCCTCTGCCATATCTTCGTCTGGATAATTCCATACCATATCCAGAATTGAACGGTCTTTTTTCGCCGTTGAATCCTTGTAAAGTTCACGAACTTTTTTAAACAATTTATCGATGATCCACAAATCCGCTTTGGAGTCGCCGACTTTATCCGGACCTGCCATACGCCACTGAATCAGTCGCATGGAGTTGATCATCGTGCCTTCGCGTTCAAGATACGAGCAGGCTGGCATGAAAATGACTTCGGTATTGATTTTGGATGCGTCGCAGCCTGGACGTTCCCAAAATGCTGCCGTTTCATTGACAAATACATCCTGGACGATCAATGTGTCCAAATTCGACAGACCTTTATGTGTCAGATTCAGATTCGCCTGTGACATCATCGGATTCTGTCCATCAATGTACGTACACTTGATCTGACCTGCCAGCATTTTTTCAAAAGAAATATAAAGAGAATCATTATGATGGCTGTTGCGGATTGGCAAATAGCTATATCCATAACTGTTTTCTTTGGTTGCTTTATCGCCATACCAAGCTTTCAGTGTATTGATTAAGAATTTTGCTCTAAAAGAGCCATACGTATCCGACCACTGCGGCAACGTATACGTCTGCTGCGTCGGATAGGAAAGATATCCTGGCATATACTGGAACATGATCCCAAAATCTGTGGACCCCTGTACATTTGGTTGTCCACGCATTGCGTCAATACCAGTTCCTGGTTTACCGATATTCCCTAGCAAAAGCTGAAGGATCGTAAAGCAGCGAATGTTTTGTACGCCGACCGTATGCTGCGTCATGCCAAGAGCATACAGCATCACGCAAGGTTTTGTCGTAACGAGCAGTTCTGCCGCAGCTTCAATCTGGTCTGCCGGCGTCCCTGTAATACTCGAAGCCATTTCAAAGGTATAGCGTTTATAATGCTCTTTCAACTTGCTGTAAACCGTATCTGGGTGGTTGATATCTGTAGCCTTAAGCGGCTTCCCAGCAGCATCGAGTTGATAGCTCCAGCTATGCGCTTCATAGCTGCGTTCTTTTTCATTGTAGCCAGAAAATACGCCGTCTTCAAAAGAGAAGTCTTTTGACACGAGACAATATGCGTTCGTATTGAGCTTGACGTATTCTTCATCATGGCGTTTGTTTTCAAGAACATAATTGATAATCGAGCCCAAAAAAGCAATATCTGTTCCTGGACGGAGCTGTATATGATGATCGGCAATCTTTGAAGTACGAGTAAAGCGAGTATCGATATGTATGATTTTCGCACCACGTTCTTTTGCTCGCATAATGCCCTTCATGCCCATAGGATGGCATTCTGCAATGTTACTGCCTTCGATCCAGATGAGCTTCGCATTTTGCATGTCTGCCCAAGGATTCGTCATCGCACCACGACCAAACGCAGCATTGAGTGCTGGAGGCGTCGTCGCATGGCAAACACGAGTCTGATTATCGGTAAATACGACACCCATCGCACGAGTCATTTTTATCAAGGTATAACATTCTTCATTGTTGATCTGCGAACCACCGATAAAACTCAAAGCATCCGTACGGTTGACTGCATATTCTTTGCCATCGATTGTTTCGTTTTCGATCCAATGCTCGTCTCTGGCTTTTTTCATGGCTTTAGCCGAACGTTCGATCGCTTCGTCCCAGCTGATTTCTTCCCATTTATCACTGCCCGGGGCACGATAAAGCGGAGTTTTTGGACGCTGGTCTGAATTTGGGATATGCCCATAGCCAAGGCCCTTGCTGCAAAGGCTGCCTCTATTGATTGGGCTGTCTGTAGCCCCTTCTAAGTTTATTAACTTTCCGTCTCTAACATGGCCAATGACGCTACATCCACATGCACAAAAATGACATATCGATGTAAATTCCTTAGCCCCCTTCAGTTTAAACTCTTTAGCCGCTGCTTTTACCTTTGAAAGATCAAAACCAAAATCAGCTAACGCAAGGCCTATACTGGACAAACCGGCAGCTTTGATGAAGCTCCTTCTGTTCATGTACATTTTGTTTCCCCCTTAAAAAAATCTTTAGGAAAATTTCTTTGCCTTCAACAAAATTTTTATTTTGCAAAAAAAAAAGAGATTTTCTCCATAATTGAATACTGCCAGGTACTTATCGTACCATAAATATAGTTGATTGATTGTCGCTTTGGTAATATTAGACTTTCATTCGAAACATTCTAAAACTCGGCATTCTCCCACAAAGAAGCCGTTCATACCTTGCTATAATGATTAATTCTATTTACGCATTGATAAATATAAATAATGCTATATCAATCAATAATCATCTACATTTATAAGCATATTACTTTACCATTAATGAGTCTGTCAAGCTCTTATATCACTTGTTTATCTATACTCTACGATAGAATTCCGTTTTTTTCCAAATGATTTTCATAGAAAAAGGCCCGAAAATCCACAGCTCAAACTGTAGCTTTTTCGGGCCTTAAACGGGCTAAAATGGTCATACCAATTCAATTCTTTTTTCATTATGAAATTTTATTTTTATAATGCAGCAAAGTTTCATTCAACAATTCGTTTCGAATGGGTATAGACACACAATGAATCCCGCCGCACACGACCGACAACGGTAATCCCCAAATCCTCAGCCAAACCTAACGCTAAAGTCGTCGGCACAGACTTGGCAACGACACATGGTATTCCGATTTTATTGACTTTGATCAAGATTTCCGACGACACTCGACCACTGAAAACAATCAATTTATCATCCATCACCATTTTTTCTTCCAAACACTTGCCATAAAGCTTGTCAAAAATATTATGCCGGCCGACATCTTCTGAATACATGAGAATTTCTCCATCTTTGACCACCGCACCACTATGTACACCGTTGGTTACGCTATGGGTCGCTGATGCTTCTTGGAGCAGTGTCGCCGTACTCTTTATGATATCCTTGGCACTGAATAGGGCCTGGCTCTCGTTATACATCGTCGTCTGACGATCATTGGCAAAATAAAAGCCCGAACGGCCTCTGCCGCAGCAAGTTGTCAAACAGCGGCGCAAATATCCATCGGCTGCTGTTTTTTCCACTACATCTGCCTCAACATAGGCTAGACCATCATCTTCGTTGATCACGAGTTCTTTTATATCATCGACAGAAGCTATCATTCCCTCCGAAACCAAGAATCCCATGACCAAATACTTTTGATCGATAGGAGAACACAGCATCGTCGTCGTTTCTTTCCCATTCAAATAAACCGTAAGCGGCATCTCTTCTGAAATCAACTGTTCCCCTTTTGAAAAAACACCTTGCTCCACTTTAATGACTTCACATTGTTGTATTGCTTCCGCTTTTCCTTGTCCCATATACGTTCTCCTGCCTGTTATTTCGTTATTTCTCTTTTATCTAGCGCATTCGCTTGCCTCACCGCGCAGGATTTTCAGCCCATGTTCGAGCGAAGGCAAAATAAATTCCAGACACTCCGTCACTGCCTTTGGACTTCCCGGCAAGTTCACAATCAGCGTCCGTCCACGAATACCTGCAACCGCACGGCTCAGCATCGCCCGGTCCGTAATTTGCAGACTCTTGTAGCGCATGGCTTCAGGAATTCCTGGAACATTGCGCTCAATCACGGAAAGTGTTGCCTCAGGTGTGCAATCACGCGGGGAAAAACCCGTGCCTCCAGTGGTGAGCACCAATGCCACATCGGCTGCCACCAGCTCTTTCATCTTACCCGCCAGCAGATCGACTTCATCCGGCAAAATGGTCAGACTATGCAATCGATAGCCCGCACCTTCAATGATTTCAGCAATCTTTTTGCCACTTAAATCTTCTCGTTCTCCACGAGATC
>CBDTTM010000066.1:0-12081 GCA_965363355.1 uncultured Selenomonadaceae bacterium
GGACGTGGCTTCGCTGTGGTCGCTGAGGAGGTTCGAAAACTAGCGGAACAGTCCCAAGGGGCAGCTAAGCAGATTGCCGAAATCATCAACGAAATCCGTTCAGATACGGATCAAGCGGTCTTAGCAATGAATGACAGTGTCAAAGATGTGAAAGCGGGAACGGAAATTGTAAATAATGCGGGAAATAATTTTGAGAAAATCGTCGAACTCGTCACAGATGTTTCCACCCAGGTCGAAGATATATCTGTTGCTGTTCAGCAGATGGCAGGTGGCAGCAAGCAGATTGTAGAATCTGTGCAAAAAATTGCTAATGTCAGTCGTACTACAGTGGGCGAAACACAGACGGTTTCGGCAGCCACACAAGAGCAATCAGCGGCAATAGAAGAAATTGCAACATCGAGCCGCGCATTGGCGCAAATGGCGGAAGAACTTCAGCTTGAAATCCGGCAATTTAAGGTTTAATGGACACATATAAAAGATTTGATTGCAGACAGATGTTGAAAAACAATCTGTCTGTTTTTTTATGGATTAAATTTTTAGAATTAATAATAGATATGATATCATTGCTTGAAATAATGCTGTAAGGATGAATAAAAATAAATACAACTGAAAATTTTTAAAAAAATATGTATTTCAACAATTTTGATAGTTATTGTGAATAAAAAGATAGTTACGGTCTATTTTATCCGGATTTTAATTGGTTTTTATTGATTGACATATTTTTGAATAAGAAATATAATTTAAATAATGAATTGGTATGACCAATGATGAGGAGGCATATAATTGATATACAGAGCTCTGTATGACTGGGAATTTCTATAGTTTGCAAATTATTAAGAAAATTAAGAATTGAAACAAAAAACATGCTTGATGATAACTAAAAAAGGTGGGAATTATATGTGGCAGGTTATAGCGCACCCGTTTGGAATTGGTTTATCGGCACTCGTTGCTTTTCTTCCGTTGTTATGGCTTTTAGTGAGTTTAGGCGTATGGAAGATGGCGGCACATAAAAGTTGTTTTATAGCCTTAATACTTAGTTTGTTTTTAGCGATTATTGGTTGGCAGATGCCGGTGGAATTAGCAGCCAGAGGGGCTTTAGATGGAGCGGTTTTAGCACTTTGGCCTATTGTTTGGGTTATTTTTGCTGCGATATTCACGTATAATATTACATTACAGACAGGAGCTATGTCTAAGATTCAGGGATTGATGGCGAGTTTTTCTAATGACCGCCGTGTGCAGGCTTTGCTCATCGCTTGGGGATTTGGTGCTTTTTTAGAAGCGGCAGCAGGCTTTGGAACAGCGGTAGCCATTCCAGCCTCTATTTTGATTGGACTGGGATTCAATCCTTTTCTCGCTTCGATTTTATGTTTGATTGCCAATACTGTACCAGTGGCTTTTGGTTCTGTCGGCATTCCAGTCATTACACTGGCTAAGGTAGCTAATCTCGATGTGATGAATCTGACCTTAGCTGTAGTTTTACAGCTCACTCCGTTTATCATTATCATTCCATTATTTTTGATTCGTTTGATGACAAAAAGTTTTGCTGCCATGAAAGGTATTATTGGGATGTCACTGGCTGCAGGTTTTGCATTTGCGATTCCACAGTTTGTGATTGCTATTTATATGGGGCCAGAACTTACGGCAATTGTGGGATCAGTAGCTTCTATGCTTACGATCGTCTTATATAACAAGATTTCTCCGCCAAAAGAAGCATGGCGTTTTCCGGAAGATGCAAATGATAAAAGCACGCAGGCGGTATTTAAAACTTCACTGCAGGAACAGTTTGTTGCTTGGTCACCTTACGTATTCTTGTTTGTCTTCATCTTAGGAACAAATGCTGCTGTTTTCCCAGCATTGAGCAAGATTTTGGCGCAGGTAAAGAGCACCGTTTTCATTTATAATGGGCCGGGGGGAAATCCTTTGGATATTGCCTGGATATTGACACCAGGAACACTTATTTTGCTTGGGGCACTCCTTGGTGGACTTTTGCAAAAAGCGTCAGGCTCAGATATTTTAGCTGTCTTGAAAAGAACCTGTATACAGCTGCAAAAGACAACCATCACAGTCGTTTCGATTGTGGCTTTGGCAAGAATCATGGGATATGCTGGCATGGTTGGCGATATTGCAGTTGCTTTAGCGCAGCTTACAGGCGGACTGTATCCTTTTATTGCACCGGTAATTGGTGCTTTAGGGACATTTGTTACAGGCAGTGATACGAATTCAAACGTTTTGTTTGGGGGACTGCAAAAGCAAACGGCTCTGCAAATCGGGGCGGATCCAACTTGGATTGCGGCGTCTAATAGTGCGGGAGCAACAGCTGGTAAGATGATTTCACCGCAAAGTATTGCGATTGCAGCTACGGCTACGGGGCAAACTGGTAAAGAAGGTGATTTGCTGCAAGCAATGATTGCACCTTGCTTGGTATATACCATTTTGCTGGGAGCCTGGGTCTACTTCGTAAATGCGATGCATTGGGTTTGTTTCTGATGCGGTATAGAAATAAAAAACATGTATGTGTAAGCATAGAGAAAAGCCCCGACAATTGACTTGCCCCTTTGGGCGCGGGGACTTTTCATAAAAAAAACACAGGCCAACGTATGCTGTAAAGCAAATGTTGGCCTGTGTTTTTTATCGTAATCAAGGAATCCAGATGAATTTTGCCAAGAACGGATGGTTATTTTGAATGAGATTTGTTTTAAAGGATTGGAGCGGCGCGAAAATCTGTGTGCATTTGAGTCGCAGGCGGAAACGAAGGTAAGTGTGAGAATTGCAGCCAAATACAGGGACACGGTCAAGTGCATAAACCGGATCGCCGACTTTGCTTCGCCCGAAATTAACGGTGAAAGCACCTTTATAGCCAGCAGCTTTGGTCAATTCTATGATATGCCGGTTGTAATTTCCACAAGGATAGGCGATGTATTCAATCTTTTTTCCCAAACGCCATTCAAGAGCTTCTTTTGACTTGACAAGCTGTGCGTTGAGCTCGTCATCTGATTTTGCTTCCGTCAGTACCATATGACTTAAGGTATGGGATTCAAAATCAATGCCGTATTGCTGCATTTCAGCAATTTCCTGCCAAGTAAGATATTTTTCATAGGTATTGACGTAATCGGAAATCAAAAAAATCGTTGCGTTTTGATGGTATTTTTTTAAAATCGGAAAAGCATTCTGATAGTTGTCTTTGTATCCGTCGTCAAATGTGATTACAATCGGCTTATCCGGTAACGGTGCATTATTTTCTAAGTGCGAGATCAATTGTTCTGGAGAAATCGTGTTATAACCATTCTCGGACAAATATTTCATTTGAGCGTCAAATTCACTTGTACTCACCGTAAGTGGATTGAGATCTTTATCGTTTATTTGGTGATAACTTAAAACTGGAATACTGTTCGATGGCGTAAAAAGGATAGTTATAACAGCTAAGACAAGTAAAATAGCGGCTATAACTATCCCTTTTACAAAAGCTTTTTTTCTAAATGTAAACAAAATAATGCAACCCCTTTGTTGTGCTTGGCATCAAGGAAAATTGACACCTATCTCAAAAATATATAGTAAACGAAGATGCTTGTCAATAGTCAGGCAGGTGATAGTCTTGCATTTTTAGCATAGAGCGTTCTATAATAAGAGAAGATACTGAAAGGATGTAAAGAAAATGACAAGAAACGACTTATGCTGGTGCGGAAGTGGACTCAAGTACAAAAAGTGCCATTTGAGCTTTGATGAAAAATTGGATAATATTAAATTCGATGTATTCAAAAGTCAGGTTCGTCCGCCAAAAAAAAGCATCAATAATGAAAAAGACATTGAAGGAATTCGAAAAAGCGGTGTTATCAATGATGCGGCTCTTGATTTGGTAGCAGCTCACATAAAAGCTGGTATCGATACGGAAACTCTCAATAAGCTGGCGCATGATTTCATCATAGAAAAAGGTGGTATTCCCGCTTGCTTGAATTATGAAGGTTATCCAAAGAGTGTATGCATTTCTATAAATGATGTAGTCTGCCATGGAATTCCGTCAACGAAGACAATCTTAAAAGAAGGTGATATCGTAAATGTCGATATTACGACAATTCTTGATGGTTACTACGCAGATGCTTCTAGAATGTTCATGATCGGGCAGGTTTCTCCAGAGGCTGAAAAACTTGTTCAAGTGGCTAAAGAATGCATGGAACGAGGCATCGCAGCAATAAAACCATGGGGATTTTTAGGCGACATTGGTGAGGCTGTCGAAACGTATGCACATGCCAATGGTTACTCGGTAGTCACAGAACTTGGCGGCCATGGGGTAGGCAAGAGCTTCCATGAAGAGCCGTTTGTCCCACATGTTGGGAAAAAAGACACGGGGATGTTGTTGGTTCCTGGAATGGTCTTGACGGTAGAGCCTATGATCAATGCCGGTAAATATAAAGTTGTCGTCGATAAAAAAGATAATTGGACGGTTACGACTAAAGATCACTCCTTATCGGCACAGTGGGAAAAAACTGTATTGATTACGGAAACCGGAACAGAAATATTATCAAAATAAAACAGAAAGAATGGACCAGCTATTAGGGTCTGTTCTTTTTTTTTGCTGCTTTTTTTAACCTTTGCTTTATTATGTTGATAATATTTATCAATTGTCTTGACAAATATGCAGGAATCTTTTATGCTAGTATTTAGTAAGATAATAAGAATCGTTATCAACAAACTGAGGTGAGCATATATGACTTTAAAAGAGGCAAAAGCGGGAATGACGGTAAAAGTTGTGAGCTTGGAGCATTCTGATTTAAAACAGCGTTTGATGAGTCTGGGACTTATTAAAGGAACTGTCATCAAGGTTCTTCGTTCGGCGCCATTGGGCGATCCTATGGCAATTTCTCTGCGGGCTTATAATCTATCTTTACGATTAGCAGATGCAGATAAAATCAAAGTTGAAGTAGTTTAATACCGAGGAGGAATGAGATGATGGCAGTGTTGGCTGTAGCCTTGACAGGAAATCCAAATACAGGAAAATCAACAATTTTTAATGAATTGACAGGGGCAAGACAAAAAATCGGTAATTGGCCGGGTGTTACTGTTGATAAAAAAGTAGGATATACAAATTACCGCGAACGCGCTATTTCGGTAGTGGATTTGCCTGGCACATATAGCGTAGATGCACGCTCACCAGAAGAGAAAATCGTTTTAGATTATTTATCGCAGGAAAAGCCTGATATTGTAGTCGATGTAGTCGATGCATCTAATATGGAACGCAATTTGTTTTTGACGATACAGTTGCTGGAAAAAAGAATAGCACTGATTCTTGATTTGAACATGATGGATGAAGCGCAAAAGCAAGGCTATAAAATCAATGTGAAAAAACTTGGTGAAATGCTCGGTATGCCTGTTGTTGAAACAGTGGGCCGCAGCAAACAAAGCACGAAGAAGCTCCTAGATGTGTTCACCGCGACGGTGATGAGTGATTATCAAAACAGTGAATTGATTGAACTTCATATTTCTAAGGTCAACGATATTCTTGAAAAAACAATAGACAAAGAAGAAGCAGAAGAACAAATTATTGCTTTGCGTTATGAACTTATTGATCAAATTATAAGCAGTACGGTTGTACGACCAGCTGCAACAACTTCAGTTTCGGAAAAAATCGATCGCGTATTAGCAAATAGCTTTATTGCTTTGCCGTTGCTTCTTGTTTTAGTATATGCAGTTTTCCAAATTACATTTACTTGGATTGGACAGCCACTGGCAGATGGAATCGATGATTTTATTGGCGATGTACTGACGCCATGGGCTTCTGATGGGCTTGCTGCACTTGGTGTGGCAGATTGGCTTCAATCCTTGGTGGTTGATGGCATCATTGCTGGTGTCGGCAGTGTCTTGACTTTTGTACCGCTCATATTTACCTTGTTTTTCTGTTTGAGTTTTCTCGATGGCACGGGGTATATGGCAAGGGTTGCCTTCATTATGGATCCAATCATGCGCAGAGCCGGGCTCAGTGGTAAAGGCGTAATGCCATTGATCATGGGGTTTGGCTGCGGTGTACCGGCAATCATGGGCGCAAAAGCACTAGATTCGGAAAAGGATCGAATGATATCGATTTTAGTGACACCATTTTTGACCTGTGGAGCAAAACTGCCAATCATGGCTTTGTTTGCAGCTTTGTTTTTCCCAGACAATGCAGCTGATGTAGTTTTTTGCATGTACATTGTCGGCGTAGTCATGGCGATTTGCATGGCGAAACTATTGAATGCGACGACGTTCAAAGACGAAAAAGCGACTTTTTTACTCGAGCTTCCACCGTATCGTTTCCCGGCAATGAAGAATGTGTTGCTCGAAACATGGGATAAAGGTAAAGGCTATTTAATAAAAGCCGGAACTATTATTTTTGCAATGTCTGTTTTGATTTGGGTGCTGAGCAATTATAATTTTGCCGGTCCTACCGATGATATGGGGGAAAGCATATTAGCTTCTCTTGGTTCAGCTATGGCTGTACTCTTTACTTTCCATGGTTTTGCCAGCTGGGAAAATGGGGCAGCTATCATAACTGGAATCTTGGCTAAGGAATCTGTAGTTGCTACGATTGGTGTTTTATATGGGGTGGCTGATATCTCTACGGATGCTGAAAGTGCAGCAGAAACAGCGGCACAATTAGCTGGCTCAATGACTGGATTTACGGCATTGTCCGCATTATCCTTCATGGTATTTTCTCAGTTGTATACCCCATGCATTACAGCTTTGGGAACAATCAAAAAGGAAACGGGAAAATGGAAATGGGTAGCCTTTGCTGCTGTATACACTTTTGCCGCTGCTTGGATTGTCTCTTTGCTTGTTTATCAGATTGGAAGTTTGCTCGGTTATTGATGCCGGCACGTTTAAACGTATAGAGGAGATGATGGTATGACTAGTGGAGATATTGTAACCTATGTCATAGCGGCGATTATTTTGGTGGTATTTGGTATTGGGGCTAGAAAGATATATCGTAATTTCTTTCGTGGAGAGTCGGAGTGCTGCGGTTCAGATAGCTGCTCTTCGTGCTCAAGCTGCTCTTCAGGGCATGCGAAAAAAAGTTAATAAAAAAATGCATCTCGCAAAAGCCGAGATGCATTTTTTATTGTAACTTCAATGATGTGTAACAGGGCGTGGTTCCTGGATATAGCCGCTTTTTCGAAGTAATGGCAAAACGCGTCTTGCGATATAGGCGATGACAGCACTTTGGAGAACATCAAAAGTTATATAGGGAAGAAAGCCGATCCATAGGGATTGCAGCAAGGAAACGTCTTTATCAAGATAGTAATTCAATATGAGGTAAAGATGCAAGACACCAAATATATAGACGATCATAAGTCCCAAGACGATGACAGCAAATAAAGTTAAAAAATGGAATTTTTCAGCTTGATCGGTAAATCGTCCAATAATGTATGCGCAAAAAGCAAAGCCGATCAGATAACCAAAGGTTGGCTGGAAAATATACATAAGACCGCCGCCTCCGGTGAATACAGGCAGTCCAGCCAAACCGATGAAGATGTAAAGAATCTGTGAATAAAATGCGGCCTTAGCGCCTAAAAGCAAGCCGGAAAAGGCGCAGAAGAAAAATTGCAGTGTAAATGGGACAACAGGTGTCGGAATCTTGATGAAGGCTCCAACCGCAGTCAGTGCTGCAAAGAGTGAAATCAATACCAAAGTTCTAGTCTTTGTGTTTTGCAAGAAAAACATCCTCTCGTCATAGTAATTATAAGCATAGTATAGTTATCTAAAACATTAATGTCAACTATTGTTGTTTATTAGGTTGACAATATGGGCAAAAAGGAATAAAGTGTTTTTGGATTAAAAAGATTTTATATAGAGGGTGACAAAACTTGAAAGGTTTATTCATTACAGCGACGGATACGAATGTCGGAAAAACAATGATCACAGGTGCTATTGCTGCAGCTTGCAAAGAAAGAGGGATAAATATTGGCGTGTTTAAACCGCTTGCATCCGGTGGGATAGTAAATGAAGCAGGAGAATTAGTCTCAGAAGATGCCAATTTTTTGATGAAGGCAGCCAAGATAGGCGAAGAAAAGAGACGAGAAGTCAATGAAGTTTGCCTTGGTCCAGCGATGACGCCAGCAGTTGCCGCAAAAATCACGGGAAAGACGATTGATATGGAAAAACTCGCACTGCATATAGAAGAAAGATCAAAACAATATGATCTAGTTCTAGTTGAAGGTGTTGGCGGGTTAGCTGCACCGCTTTGGCAGGATTATTGCGTGACGGATTTCATCGAGAGACTGGGGTTGCCAGCTCTTTTGGTTGCGGATGCAGGTCTTGGTTCTATCAATCACACGGTACTCAGTGCTTTTTATGCAAAGGAGCATAATGTTCGTTTGCGGGGCATTATTTTAAACCGCTGGGACGATCGCGAAGAGGAAGTCTTAAACGAGACGAATGCCGCTTATATTGAGCAGTTTACGCAATTGCCGATTTGGGGCAAGATGCCGATAACCAACACGATAAGCGTAGAGAAAAATTGCACGGAAAAATTAGCACAAATTGCACAGGCAAATTTAGCGATTGAAAAAATAATCGATTGTATGAAGATAGAGGGAGGAATTCGATGAAAATGGAAAATCCAGTTGAAGTGCTCGATAAAAAGTATGTATGGCATCCGTTTACACAGATGCAGCAATGGCTTACAGCGCCACAAACCGTGATAACCGATGCCGATGGGATACGTTTGTATGATGCCGAAGGCAATTCATATTATGATGGCGTATCCTCGCTTTGGGTCAATATCCATGGACATAAGAGAAAAGAAATCGATGAAGCTATAAAAAATCAGCTAAGTCATGCTGCGCACACGACATCCTTGGGGCTTGCCAGTGTTCCGGCAGCAAAACTTGCACAAATGCTAGTAAATGTTTCGCCGGAAGGGCTTGAAAAGCTATTTTATTCAGATGATGGAGCGACTGCTGTCGAGATCGCTCTGAAAATGGCTTTTCAGTATTGGCAGATTAAAGGAAAATCAAAAAAAACCAAATTCATCACGCTCAAAAGTGCTTATCATGGCGATACCATCGGTGCCGTCAGCGTCGGCGGGATCGATCTTTTCCATCAGGTCTATCAGCCAATGCTTTTCGAGACATACCATGTATCATCGCCTTCTTGTTATCATTGTAAATTGGCTAAACAGGAGAGCTGTCATAGAGAATGTCTCGATGAGTTAGAAAATGTCTTAAAAGAACACGCTGATGAAATCGGCGCTATGATCATCGAGCCATTGGTTCAGGCAGCCGCCGGGATGTTGATGGCGCCAGAAGGCTATTTGCGGCGAGTGCGTGAATTGACAAAAAAATATGATGTGTTATTGATTGCTGATGAAGTTGCCGTTGGCTTTGGGCGGACGGGGAAAATGTTCGCCTGTGAGCATGAGGGTGTCAGTCCGGATTTCATGTGCATATCAAAAGGGATAACGGGCGGTTATATGCCTCTTGCGGCAACGCTGACGACCATGGAAGTATTCAATGCATTTTTAGGTACAGCGGCAGATAAAAGAACGTTTTATCATGGGCATTCTTATACAGGGAATCAGCTTGGCTGTGCTGCAGGAATTGCCAGTTTAAAAATATTTGAAACCGATAAAGTCCTTGAAAAAATGCAAGTGAAAATCAAAGTCGCAGCGAAAAAATTGACGGATATCGCTGCTATGGAACATGTTGGGGAGGCACGTCAGTGCGGATTGATCATCGGCATTGAAATCGTAGAAGATAAAAAAATGAAAAAACCGTATTCTTGGAAAAAAGCAATGGGCGGTGAAGTTTGTTTGAAGGCAAGAGAACATGGCTTGTTCATTCGTCCGGTAGGCGATGTCATCGTATTCATGCCGCCTCTTTGCAGTACGGTTGAAGAAATAGAGGACATGCTGTCTATTTTGAAACAGGCACTTCACGAAGTCACGGAACTTGGTCAAAGCACAGGCTGTGATGGTGGGCTCTTTTAATCCTCGTTGTTTATTTTGTGACATATAGCACAGCCAGTAATCAGGGGGAGCTGTTATACTTGATACAGTATAAAAAGCGGTGGAAAACATGCTATACTTTTACTGCTGCATAAAAAATTACTGGTTACTACTATATCGAAGGACCGCGCTTTAAAGATCTTTCGGGAGATAAACAAAGGAGATTTTTATGGGGAAATGGTTTATTGTGTATTCTTCACTTACGGGGAATACGGAAAAAGTTGGGCAGGCAATTTTGTCGGGGGCACCAGAAGGTTCGATTGCTAAAAATTGTCGCGAAATCGATGACTTTTTATTGGAATCGGCTGATTTTGATGTGATTGTCGTTGGCTATTGGCTCAAAAGAGGCGGTGCAGACCCTCTGACGCTGAAAATCTTGCCGCAGATTACGGGAAAACGAGTCATTTTATTTGAAACGCATGGGACGATGCCAAATACAGAACATGCAATTACGGCCTTTGCCAGAGCGGCGTATCAGCTTGGTGCCGATTGTGAGATTCTGGGAACTTTTGCTTGCCAGGGAAAAATAAACCCCAAATTGATAGCTCGTCGCCAAGATGCTCCGGCCGATGATCCGCATGGTCCATCGGAAAAAAATCAACAACGCTGGGCTGTCGGTGCAGAACGGCCAAATAATGAAGATTTAGAGGCAGCAAAGGATTTTGCCGCTGCGATGCAAAGAAAAATTGAAATTATAGCTCGTTACCGTGAAAAACAAGCATAGTACAGATCGATAGCTGTTTAGTCAGGATACGATGTTATGGCGAAATAAATAGAGACAGCCAAAGATGGCGCCTAAAAGGAAGCTCACATACCTGTGAGAGTATCTTTTTAGGCCGATCTAAAAAGGCGGTCTCTATTTGTTTTACCTGAATAAATATGTTAATATACCTATATACGAAAATTACGATTTAGGAAGTGGCACTATGGAGCAAGGGCTTTCAAGATTGCGAGAAAAAGGTTATAAGATAACGCCGCAAAGACGAGCGGTTTTAACAGCACTTTTAGATGGTGGACGTTTCGCAACAGCACAACAAGTGCTGGAAAATGTGAAGAAAACCCAACCAGATGTTTCGTTAGATACAATTTATCGGAATTTATCCTTGATGGAAGAACTGGGAATTGTCCATGAAATACATCGCCATATGGGGAACGTTTATGAAGTCATTCGCCAAGGAGAACATCATCATCACATTGTTTGTACCGAATGCGGCAAAACAGAATGCCTCGATATATGCCCGGTGAAAGAAGAATATAATGTGAGTGCGGCAAAAAAAGGATTTATTATTACGGGACATATTTTTGAGTTTTATGGAATATGCCAAAATTGCCAAAAAACAGGCAAGGCATAGGGAAAGGTTGTTGTTTGTGGAAAATAAAGTGAGCCACCATGCGGCTTTGAATGAGGCGGATTGCTCGAAGCTGTGTTGTACAAAAATCGAGAATTTTGCAGTCCGAATTGGCCAAACAGAAATTTTTAAAAATGTAAATATACATGTTCATTGCGGTCAGCTTACGGCAGTGATCGGTCCAAATGGGGCGGGGAAGAGTACGCTTTTGCGGGCAATCTTAGGCGAGGTCGCACACACGGGCAGCCTTCATTACGTGGATGCTAAGGGAGCACATACAGGAAGCCCCATCATAGGGTATGTGCCACAGCATTTGCGCTTTGATACAAGTTCACCGACAAGTGTGCTGGACATTTTCATGGCATGCCTCACGAATAGGCCCGTATGGCTTTGCCGTCCAGGCAAGATACGAGAGCTTGTTTTGAAAGACTTGAAGCGAGTGAAGGCGGAGCATTTGATCGATCGCCGACTGGGTGCACTTTCTGGTGGAGAATTGCAGCGGGTTTTGCTGGCGTTAGCTTTGCAGCCATTGCCGGATTTATTGCTTTTAGATGAACCAGTATCTGGGGTCGACCAAAATGGCTTAGAGCTCTTTTATAATATTGTTGCTGATTTGCGTGCGAAAGAGGATATGGCAATCATCTTGATTTCCCATGACCTAGATCTGGTGGCAAAATATGCTGACCATGTCGTTTTGCTCAATAAAGAGGTCGTTTGCAGTGGAACGCCGCAAGATGTCTTCATGGATGAGCGAACAAA
>CBDTTM010000067.1:0-12080 GCA_965363355.1 uncultured Selenomonadaceae bacterium
CCATCTCTTTTGCAATCTCTTCTGGAGCTGGTTCACGACCAAGTTCCTGTAATAGCTGCCTTGAGACGCGGATCAGCTTATTGATGGTTTCAACCATATGCACAGGGATACGAATGGTTCTTGCTTGGTCAGCAATCGCACGCGTAATCGCCTGACGAATCCACCAAGTTGCATAAGTACTGAATTTATAGCCTTTATTGTAATCAAACTTTTCCACAGCTTTAATAAGGCCCAAATTCCCCTCTTGTATCAAATCCAAAAAGAGCATGCCGCGCCCGACATAACGTTTAGCGATACTGACAACCAAACGCAAATTCGCCTCTGCTAAACGTTTTTGCGCCTCTTCGTCGCCCTCTTCCATTCGTTTTGCCAAAAAGATTTCTTCTTCGGCTGTAAGCAAAGGAACTCGGCCAATTTCTTTTAGATACATACGAACTGGATCATCGATGCTGATTCCTTCTGGAATACTAAGGTCTATATCGACTTCCTCATTCTTATCTATATCTATATCTTCATCATCTGCACTATGCTCTTCCCGATTGGCATCCATTATGTCTATGCCTTTTTTACTAAAAGCTTCGTACAGATCATCGATTTCATCTGGTGACATATCTTCTGTTTGCAGTGCCTCAACGATTTCTCCATAAGTTAGGACACCGCCATTTTTCTTTCCTTTTTTGAGCAGTTTTAAAACGATTTCTGAGCTCTGTGATGAAACTTCTTCTTCAGCCACCACTGCTGTTGTTTTTTTCTTGTCGGCCATTTACATGCCTCCTTTCTGTACATTTACAAAAGTATTTTTTGATTCTATTTTACAATTCATTAATTTCATTTTTTATTCGTTGGCTTTCCGCCAGCTCGCGGATAAAGCCCTCATCTCCCCTACGTTCTAATTCATCGGCCCGCAGGCGATGTTCCTCATACAATCGATTCAAATAAGCCAGTCTGATTGTTCGGATACAATCATCAAAGAGCTGCATTTGATCTTCTTGCCCGAAATCCTCTACCAAACAATGTGACAATTCTGCCGCAGCATCTGGCGTCAATACTTGATTTGCGACAACATCATCTACCGGTGCCGCCTCTTCCACACGTTCAACGATAAATGATAAAATTTCTCCATGCAGTTTGTTTTCTACCGCACCGACCGGAAGATTCGCCTGTACATAAGGCAAAGTCGATAAATCCTGCCAAATGGTTTTGATGATATACCGGCCAGCACGTAAAATCGCGGTATCAGCCCGCTTAACTGCAACACGCATGCTAGGGCTTTCGGAAAAGCCACCCGAGAAGCGATTGTTCTTGCCGACAAAAGTCTGCAACTCGCCGCGGATAACTCCTTCGTCGATGCTCAGCACCTGCGATATTCGAGCAACATAGGCATTTAGCTCCACTGCATTATGTAATTCTGCCAGAACCGGCAATATTTCAGTGAGCACCTTGACCTTGCCTTCAAGCGCTGTATAATCGGCTGTATTCAAAGCCATTTTTATCCGGTACTCCGCTAACGGTAAAGCAGCTTCTACAACTTGCCGAAATTCAACAGCGCCATGTTTTCGAATGAATTCATCCGGATCTTTGCCGTCTGGCAAAGCGATGACTTTTACATTCGCACCTGTCTCTCTTACAATCGATAAAGCTCGAAGCGTCGCCTGCTGCCCCGCTTCATCGCTGTCATAGGCAAAGTAGATTGCCGGCGCATAGCGCAAAAGTTTCTTGCACTGCTCTGTTGTGAAAGCAGTACCAAGCGAAGCCACCACATTGCCTACACCCTGACTATAGACCGAAATGGCATCCATATAGCCTTCCACAACAATGGCCTTACCTTGTTCTTTGATTGCCTTATGTGCGTGTTCTAAACCAAAAAGCAGCTTTCGTTTATTAAAGAGCAGTGTCTCCGGTGAATTTAAATATTTCGGCTGGCTATCATCAAGCACCCTGCCGCCAAACCCGACCACACGCCCTCGTTCATCACAAATCGGTATAATGACCCGATTGCGAAAACGATCATAAAACCCGCCACTGCTTCGCTCGGCAATAAGCCCGGCTTCAAGCAAGAGCGACTCGGGAATTCCTCGCTGCTTGAAAGCTGTCAGAAGCTTATCCCATGCAGGCGGCGCAAATCCCAAACGAAATTCTTCTATCACTTCTTCTTTTATACCCCGCTGCAGAAGATATTCTTTTGCAGTTACTCCATATTTTGTCCGCATAAGGCAGCTGTGGAAAAAATCACGAGCCATTTCATGAACTTTTCGCAAATCAGCGATTTTTTGTTCGTGTAACATTTCTTGCTCTGTTTTTTCTCGCTGCGGCATTGAGATATTCAAGCGCTCTGCCTGCAGTTTGACTGCTTCAAAATATGAAATATTTTCTATCAGTGAGATAAATTTAAAGACATTGCCTCCGGCATGACAGCCAAAACAATAAAAAAATCCCTGATCCGGCACAACAGAAAAAGACGGCGTGTTCTCATTATGAAACGGGCAGCACCCCCAATAACGATTGCCCTTCTTCTTCAGCGATACATAACCAGAAACTGTCGTTAAAATATCTGATTCTGAGCGCACGTGCTGTATAAACTCGTCATAATCTCTATTGCCTTTCATTAAGTTCACCTTTCATTGCGCGCTAAAAATCTTTTGTATCAAAAAATTTTAGAAAAATAAGCACTTACAACAAATTCGATACATTTTAGCAATTTCCTGCTTTTTTCAAATAAGTTTTTAAGACTTTCCGACTATTTTTTAACCAAAATAGATTTAAGGCTATGTCTGCTTCATTTTCCTATTAGATATTCTATTCCCTATAAAGTCCTAATATCCTTTTTTCCTATTGACAATCTTTTTTATTTTTGCTTAGTTAAAAGAAAGCAGGGACTTTCTTTCAAAGTCCCTGCTTTTCTATTTCAAAACAGTTGTACCTAATGGTGGTAAAAACACATCATGAAAAAGCTGCACCGCATAACTGTCGGTTAATCCTGCAATATAATCGACTACGACGGTCTGACGGCCCCAATGCTCTTCCCTTTGCAAAAATTCTTTTGGAAGCTCTTCGAAGTTCTTCATATAGTATTCGTAGAGCTCTTCCAAAACAAATCCTGCCTGTCGTCTTTCCGTAGCAAGTACCGGCGAATGGTATATCCGCTCAAACATGAAATTGCGAAAAACCTGCATAGTTTCTTGTATTTTAGGAGAAGAGACGATATCATGGACTGGTTCTGACGACACAATCATATCCCCCACCATCGCCGTTATCATTTTCGAAGGATCGGTCCCAAGATTTTTTTGGACAAGTGCTGGCAGTTCTTTTCCGGTCAAAAGGCCAGAGCGAAGACTATCATCGTAATCATGACAAAGATAGGCAATGCGGTCGGCAATACGGACAATTCTTCCTTCAAGTGTCATCGGCAGATTCGGTCCGGAATGATTGAGTATCCCATCTCTCACCTGCGCGGTCAGATTCAGCCCACGGCCTTCTTTTTCAAGGAATTCGACTACACGCAAGCTCTGTTCGTTATGGCAAAAATGACCGATTAAACGATTTAGAACGCCTTCGCCTGCATGACCAAAAGGCGTGTGGCCTACATCATGGCCAAGGGCAATCGCCTCTGTCAAATCTTCATTTAACTGCAACCCCCTTGCAATCGTTCGTGAAACCTGCGCTACTTCAAGGCTATGTGTCATTCGCGTCCGATAATGATCGCCGGAGACGATATATACCTGCGTTTTGTGTTTTAACCGGCGAAACGCCTTTGAATGCAGCACTCTATCGCGATCTCGTTGGAAAGCTGTACGAAAAGGGCAGCTTTCTTCCATTCTATCTCTCATGCTTTCACGGCTTTTTGCTGCATAGGGAGATAGTATCTTATACTCAAGATCCTCTGTACGTTCACATATATTCATGTTAAAACACCTGCCTTTTTTTGCTAATCTATTTTCATTATACCGTGTTTTAAGCCAAGCACGCAAAAAAATGTCTATTTATCAGGACTTTTTTTTTTAAAACATGCCTGTTATACTAAAAAGAGATGTTTTTTACTCTCACCTGTTTTAGAAAGGGGATTTTCCATGCGAAAAAAACTATACAAGATTCCACTGCTTGCTTTCCTGCTTTTATTATTGGTCAGCAGCTCGGTTTTAGCAGCAAAACCATCCATAACCGCAGATTCTAATTATCTTGATATCAATACCGGCTGCTACGTTCTCGAGGGCAATGTCCGTATCGAAACGAGCAACCGATTGATAACGGCAGATAAAGCTCGCGTGAATATTACCTCCCTTGAAGTATGGGGCCAAGGCAATATCAGCGTAAATCAAGATGACATAACCTTCACCGGCGACAGCGTTTATGTCGATGGGAACAGTAAAGTGGCAACAATCAGCGGCAACGTCGATTTGGAACGCAGCGGTTTATCGATTCGTGCTGATTCGGTAAAATATGATTGGACTTCTAAAAATGCCGATTTTTCCGGTAATGTCCACGCGAATGCCAACGGCGAAAAAAGCTCGACAGATGCACTGACCTATAATGTTCGTGACAATAGAATCCTATAAAAAATCCCGGCAGCCATTTTCATGGATGCCGGGATTTTTCTATTCTTTTCAAGGGAAAAAACGTTTCAGCAAAAAATAATTAGATCAAACGGTGACTAGCTTGCTGAAATCTGCTACTTTTCCGACCAAGTCAGCAATCGCTTTAAGTAAAGCCAAACGATTGTTTTTTATCGTCTCATCTTTATCCATGACCATTACCCCTGCAAAAAATGCATCGATTGGGTCAGCCAAATCTTTCAGTGCATCAATAGCCCCTACATAATCTTTGCCATCGATAAGACTTTCCACTGCCGATTCAGCAGATGTATAAGCGATATAGAGTGCCTTTTCCTCTGGCAAAGTGAATAAATCCGCAGCAAATTCGACATCTGTCGCTTTTTGCGCAATATTGCCAGCACGGACAAAAGCCTGGATTGCTTTATTCAAGGATTCTTTACCGACTTCAGCCGCAACAGCTTTCGCGCGAACGAACACACTGCAAGCATCATCGACATCCGTCAAGACAGCATCCGCTATATCATAACGAATTTGCGCATCGGCTAAGATATTCTTTAAACGTAAACGGACGAAATCCGCAACATCTTGCTGCAGCTTGGCTCTCTTTTCTGCACCTTCTATATGCAAGAGATCCATAGAAGCATCCACAAGCTGTGCTAAAGAAAGGCTATAATTGGCTTCAATGAGAGAATTGACCAAGCCAAGAGCTTGGCGCCTTAAGGCAAATGGATCCTGTGATCCCGTTGGAATCAAACCACGGCTGAAAGTTGCAACAATATTATCGATTTTATCCGCGATGCTTACCAATCTTCCGGCAGTCGTCGCTGGCAGTTTATCGCCGGCAAAGCGTGGCATGTAATGTTCATAAATGGCCACAGCTGTTTCTTCGCTTTCGCCGTCAAGCAACGCGTATTCGCGGCCCATGATTCCCTGCAATTCAGTGAATTCACATACCATTCCAGTCACAAGATCAGCCTTTGCCAACTTTGCCGCCCGTTTGGCAAGAGCAATCTGTTCGCTAGAGATTTTCAATTTGTTTCCTAAAATCTCAGTCAAAGCTTCCAAACGGCCAGTCTTGTCATAAATTGTGCCGAGGCCTTCCTGGAAGACTACGGTTTTTAATTTTTCCAAAAAGGCAGCAAGTGGCTGCTTGCGATCTTCATCAAAGAAAAATTGTGCATCCGCCAAGCGTGCCCGCAAGACTCTTTCATTGCCATGCTGCACCGTTTCAAGATGCTCTTCATTCCCATTGCGTACCGTAATGAAAAGCGGCATCAATTTCCCCTTTGCATCGACAACAGGGAAATAGCGCTGATGTTCTCGCATCGGCGTAATCACTGTTTCCGGTGGCAATTTCAGATATTTTTCTTCAAAACTGCCGCAAAGAGCCGTTGGATATTCTACTAAGTAGACAACTTCTTCAAGCAAATCTTCCGTAATTTCTGCTGTTCCGCCTTTCGTCGCAGCAAGTTCTTCGATTTGCTGACGAATGATCGTGCGACGCTTTTCTTGATCGACAATAACAAATTGTGCTTTTACTTCCTCTTCGTAACTAGAGGCTTTGTGGATTGAAAAATCGCCTTGACTCAAGAAACGATGTCCACGCGAACAGCGGCCTGATTTGACTTCGGCGACTGAAAAATCAATGATCTGCTCATCAAAAAGAGCTACAATCCAGCGCAGTGGACGAACAAATTTAAAATCAAGATTTGCCCATCTCATGTTTTTCGGGAAGTTCAAGCCCGTAATCAAACTTGACAACAATTCTGGCAAGAGCTGTTCTGTCACTTTGCCTTTTTCATGAACCATTGCATATACATAACCGTCTCTTACTACCAAATCCTCAGGTGCGATTTTTTGCCCTCTAGCAAAACCTGCACCAGCTTTTGTCGGTTTGCCATCTGCATCAAAAGCAATCTGCACGGACGGACCTTTATTTTCAGTTGATATATCCGCTTGTGTCAAGGCCAAGCCTTCGACAATGAGTGCTGTACGACGCGGAGTTCCCACAGTGCGAATTGCATTATAGGAAATTCTAAGGTCAGCAAAAGCCTTTGCTGCATTTACCTGCAGTTGTGCTAAGATTCCCGGCATAAAATGAGCAGGAACTTCTTCTGTGCCTATTTCTAACAATAAATCTTTACTCATGCCTCTTTACCCCCTTTTAGCATTGGATAGCCTAGATCCTCTCGCTGCTTTAAATAGCATTTTGCGCAAAGTCTTGCTAAATTACGGACTCTGCCGATAAAAGCAGTACGTTCCGACACACTGATAGCGCCGCGGGCATCGAGTAAATTAAAAGCATGTGAACATTTCAAGACATAATCATAAGCAGGATGGACATACCCTAATTCAATGACACGGATTGCTTCTTTTTCATATTTATCAAAAAGATCAAAAAGCAGACTGGTATCTGCCAATTCGAAATTATAAGCGGATTGCTCTACTTCATTTTGGTGGAAGACATCACCATACGTATATCCTTCTGCCCATTCAAGATCATAGACATTTTCTTTGCCTTGGATATACATCGCAAGACGTTCCAAGCCATACGTAATTTCCGAGGAAACCGGTTTGACATCCACGCCGCCAACTTGCTGAAAATACGTAAACTGTGTAATTTCCATACCATCGAGCCAAACTTCCCAGCCAAGTCCCCAGGCTCCAAGCGTCGGAGATTCCCAGTTGTCTTCAACAAAGCGAATATCATGCTCATCTGCATGGATACCAAGTTTTGCCAGACTCGCCAAGTAAAGTTCCTGAATATTGTCTGGTGAAGGTTTCATGATTACCTGAAATTGATGATGCTGAAAAAGACGATTTGGATTTTCTCCATAACGCCCGTCTGCTGGACGGCGCGAAGGTTCTACATAAGCGACCTTCCATGGTTCTGGCCCTAAAACACGCAAAAATGTCGAAGGGTTCATGGTACCAGCCCCTTTTTCGACATCATAGGCCTGTGCTAAAATACAGCCTTGTTTGGCCCAAAAATCCTGTAAAGTCAGGATAATTTCCTGAAATTTCATAAGAATTTACCTCCTCAAATTTTGGCTCCCGTAAAAACAAAAAATCCCGTCTCTGCAACAAATAAATTGTTACAGGGACGAGATTCGAATTCCCGCGGTTCCACCCTGATTGGCTCACGCCCACCTTAAGTCTATTGTGAGTTTTACTTGCAAACGCTTTCCTCTCACAGCTCAGAAATGCCTTTCGCCTCAATTGCAGTCTTTCACCACCACTGCTTCGCTAAGTAAGAAGCTACTCTTTTTCCTCATCGCTAAAATACTGTGTCTAGTGTAACAAATCCATTGTGCATTGTCAATCTGAAAAAGTATAGACCGTCTCTTAATTCGGTCTTTTCGGCAATTTCATCTCCGCTATCTGTTGAATAAAAGCCAACGACCGAAGCGGCTTTTCCAATAAATACTGCAAATAGCCAAGCAGCAAACGTTCTGCCCTCACCATCGCTGCTCCAGTTATTTTGAAAGACTGTGGATTTCCCCAATCAAAATGCAATAAAAATAAGATAAATGCCCGCAAATTTTCCGGCAGCTCTTCCATCCCTGGTTGATGGCACTTCCCGCAGATAACCCCCCCCTGATCCCAGGAAAAGAAGGCCAACGCACCTTCATCTTGTGTCCCACAAAGGGCGCACGAGGCAAAACTCAACTGTGACCCTGTGTATTCAAGCAGTTGAAAAGCTGCAGCCAAGGCCACCAAACGAGGATTTCTCTGTTCAAAAGCTGCAAAGAATTGCAGTATCTTATCAAAGATGTCTTGCTGGGGTTGATGCTCTGGGCAAAGTTCCAATGCCAGCTCCGCAATAAATGAGGCATATGCCATTGCAGTTAAGTCTTCACTGATAAAACGAAACGAATCTTTTAAGGCATATTGTTTCACGGTCGCTAAGCGCTGACCATCAAGCAGTTGGACTTCTATATGATTGAACATCTGCATGCCCGCGGCTAGTGGGCTTTTCGGACGACGGCTGCCATACGCTGCTGCCTTTATCTTGCCTTGGTCCCGGGTCATAAAGGTGACCATTTTATCGGCATCACCCCAGTTGTGTACAGCAAGGACAATTGCTTCGGCACTATACTGCGCCATTAAGCTTTTGCCTCGGGTTTATCATCTACGGGCATCTCTTCAACAAAAGCACCCTTTGGTCCATCATTGCTGCGCGGCATTACAGCCCCCGCTGTCAATATGAACTGCAATGCTGATTCACTGCTGATATTTAAATAAATCACATCTTTTCTGGCAACAAAAAGATTGGTGCCCGAAGTCATATTGAGGCTCCATGGAATAAAGACGCAGACGTATTCCTCACCTAGCTGATCTTTCAATGCGGTCGGAACATCTGCCATCACAAACCCCATTGCCTTACAGCCTTCATGCGGATACGGTACTAACACGACATGATTGAACATGCTGTTTGATTCGAAAACTGCTGTAGATAAATGCTTCACACTATTGTAAATAAATTTTACAATAGGAATCTTATTGACCATTCGTTCCCCATAATCAACGAATCGCTTCAAAAACCAATTCGATGAAAACCAGCCGACAAAATAAATCAACAACACAAGAGTGATGATTCCCTCACCGGGGAAATAGACCGGAAGATGCCTTCCTAATATGCCTTCTGTAAAGTATAAGATCTCCAAGATTACAAAAACCGTAATGGCCAATGGTACAATCAAAACAAGCCCGTTGATGAAACACCGCGATGTCTTTTTCATCTGACTTTCCCTCCTTAAAAAAAATGTTTCCCCGCCGCCAAGCGAGGAAACAGCGAAAAATCGGCTGAACCTTTTTGTTCTCGCCGCTTTATATAGTTTCAGCCTTATTCAAAGCCAAACTCTTTCAATACATTATTGCGATTGCGCCAGTCTTTCTTGACCTTGACCCAAAGTTCCAAATAAACTTTAGATCCGAGTAAATTTTCGATATCCGTACGTGCCAATCCACCTATTTTCTTTAAAAGGACACCCTTGGCACCAATGACGATCCCTTTTTGCGATTCCCGTTCAACATAAACCGTAGCGCGAATGTAGACATCGCCATTTTTTCTCGTCGTCATCTCGTCGACATCAACAGCAATGGCGTGAGGGATTTCTTCACGCGTGAGTTGCAAGACCTTTTCTCGAACAAGCTCTGCCACAATCAAACGTTCTGGCTGGTCTGTAACCATATCTTCCGGATAATACTGCGGACCATCTTCCAAGTGTTTTTTGATTTCGCCGAGAAGTTCGTCTAAGTTGATTTCCTCTTTGGCTGAAATTGGCACAACACCAGCAAAAGGGTATTGCGTCGTATATCGCGAAATAACCGGCAAAACCTCCGTGCGATCGATTAAATCAAGTTTATTCACCACTAATATAACCGGCTTTTTCGTCGCTTGCAAACGCTCTAGAATATAGCGTTCCCCAGCTCCGAGCTTTTCGGTGACATCAACTACGAATAAAATCGCATCGACTTCCCGCAAAGTGTTTTCAGCCGCCTTTACCATGTATTCGCCCAATTTGTCTTTTGCTTTATGAATGCCCGGTGTATCCAAAAAAATGACCTGGGCATCCTCTTGTGTCAAGACACAAAGAATCTTATTGCGCGTCGTCTGTGGTTTATCTGACATAATTGCTATTTTTTGTCCGATCAAACTGTTGATCAATGTCGATTTCCCTACATTTGGACGGCCAATAACCGCCACAAAACCTGATTTATATCCTTTTTCCATCTACAATCTCCTCTAGTCGCAGCTTATTCGCCGCGCGTAATCCCTAATTTCCCCATAACAAAATCTTCTTCCTGGCGCATTTCCTTACGGTCTTCTTCTTCCATATGGTCATAACCTAAAAGATGAAGCATTCCATGCACAGTTAAAAAAGCAATTTCCCGCTCTACGCTGTGTCCATATTCAGAAGCTTGTTCCTCTGCTCGTTCTACGGAAATAATAATATCTCCGAGCATATTGACTTCCGGTCCATCGAATACCTCCGGTTCGTCTCCCTCATTGAGAGCAAACGATAACACATCTGTCGGACGATCTATACCACGATACTTTTTATTCAGTTCATGAATATATACATTATCTGTAAGTGTAACGCTGACCTCCGCCGAATCGAGTCCATAAAGCTCTCCGACTTTGACAGCTGCACGTTCAACCGTTGCTGGTAATTTAGCATCAAATTCCAATTCTGCTGGAAAATTGCTCAATATAACATCCACTCATCCAAGCCTCGTTCCCCGGCAAAACAGACAAATAAAATGCCTGTCAAGCTTTCTAATTCCTACTACAATTGTACAGCAAGCCAGCAAAAAGTCAAACGGAAAATCCCCGCAATAGTTAACCACATCATTAAAAATGGTTGACGAATGGTGATTATTAAACTATAATGAGACCGTATTTTACAACAATTGTTCAAAGTGAGGCTTATATTATGAAAAATGCCCTGTCTTTAAAAAATTTGGCTGAAGAAATCATCCATGGCCGACGACTCAAGCGCGGCGAAGATTATTCCTATTTTATCAGTGCCGACTTAGACGAACTCCAGCAAGGTGCCGATGCCATAAGGCGCCATTTTTGCGGCGATCATGTAGATCTTTGCACCATCATCAACGGCCGTAGCGGTCATTGCTCAGAAGACTGTAAATACTGCGCCCAATCTGCCCATAACCACACCGGCATAGAAGAATATGATTCCTTAAGCAAAGAAGAAATCGTCGAAAATGCACTGCACAACGAAAAAGAAGGCGTTCATCGTTTCTCGATTGTCACTGCGGGCCGAACATTAAGCGGTGAAGCTTTCGCCAAAACAATTGAGACCTACCAAGAAATGAGAGAACGGTGTCATTTTGATCTTTGTGCATCGCATGGTTTTTTAACTGCTGAGCAATTTCATCAGTTGCATGAAGCCGGAGTTTCAAGCTACCATCATAACATAGAAACATCTCGTCGCTTCTTTCCACAAATTTGCTCGACACACACCTATGAAGACAAGATCCGCACCATCAAAATCGCACAAAAAGAAGGTCTTTGTGTCTGTTCCGGAGGAATCATCGGTATGGGTGAAACCTGGGAAGATCGCATCGATATGGCGGTGAGCTTAGCTGAACTTGGCATTGAATCCATTCCAATTAATGCACTGATGCCAATCAAAGGTACAAAACTTGAACATCTCCCTGAGCTCCCTGCCGAGGATATCTTGCGAACCATCGCCTTCTTTCGCTACATCAATCCTACAGCGAATATCCGGCTGGCAGCTGGCCGTAAGCTTTTGCCGAAAAACGGTGAAACTGCCTTTTTCGGCGGAGCCAGTGCCTCGATTACCGGCAATATGCTGACAACTTCTGGTACGACAATTCGCGAAGATGTCGCCATGCTAAAACGCCTCGGGTTCAATCAAGAAAAACAAAATAGCACCATGAATTGATTTTATAACAAAACAACGAGCTGTTCTCCTCTTGAGAATAGCGGCTCTTTGTCAAATGTTGTGGTCTAGTCCGGATGAGAAAACTCATCCGGACTTT
>CBDTTM010000068.1:0-12024 GCA_965363355.1 uncultured Selenomonadaceae bacterium
AAGTCCGGATGAGTTTTCTCATCCGGACTAGACCACAACATTTGACAAAGAGCCGATTAAACGAAAACCCCGCAAACATTGAGTTTGCGGGGTTTGTAATTTCCAGCCGAAGCTGAAGATATCAACGTTTCGAGAACTGTGAAGCCTTGCGGGCTTTTTTCAAGCCGTATTTGCGACGTTCTTTTTCACGTGGATCACGAGTCAAGAATCCAGCTTTTTTCAAAGCAGGACGCAATTCTGCATCCAATTTCAAGAGCGCACGGGAAATACCGTGACGAATCGCTCCAGCCTGACCAGATGCACCGCCACCTTCTACTTTTGCGATTACATCATATTTATCAACCGTTTCAGTCAAGTTCAGTGGTTGTCTGACGATGAGTTCAAGAGTCTTAAGACCAAAGTAAGCTTGCATCTCGCGACCATTAATGATTACGTTGCCTTCACCTGGAACCAGACGAACTCTGGCAACCGAAGTTTTTCTGCGGCCTGTGCCGTAGTAGCTAACCAATGCCATAAATATTGTTCCTCCTTCCAGTTATTATCTGATGTTTAATTCGAGTACTTCCGGCTGCTGTGCAGCATGCGGATGTTCAGGACCTGCATAAACATTTAATTTTGTGTATATTTTTGCGCCGAGTCTGTTTTTAGGAAGCATGCCCTTAACAGCCATTTCGACAACTTTTTCCGGCTGAGTAGCTAACATCTGGCCAGCTGGCGTAAATGTAGTTCCTCCAGTATATCCTGAATGACGGAAATATGTTTTATTAATTAATTTCTTACCTGTAAATACCACTTTATCGGCATTAACAACGATAACGTAATCTCCTGTATCAACATGAGGTGTAAAGGTCGGTTTATGTTTACCGCGAAGAACTTTCGCAACTTCAGCAGCTAATCTACCTACAGTCTGGCCTTCAGCGTCTACAACATACCATTTACGTTCGATGTTTGACTCATTTGCTATAAACGTTGTTTTCATTCAATATCCCTCCTTGTTTCATTAACTCTACTTCGATTCTTTCGTAAAGCCAATATACGAAGGTTCGGACCTGACTTCCGGGGCTATGGAAATCTCGGCTAAATCTTCACATAAAGATATTTTATCAAAAATCAGAATCAAAAGCAAGTTATATTTTCATCTCTTTATCCACAAAATAGTTGTGGATAAAGGCAACAAAAAATATTATATCAGTCTTTAGCCTTTTTGTATATAGCAATAAAGCCTTTTCTACAAATAATTAACGATTCTTCACAAAGAAGCTGGCATGGGTTTGTGATGTGCCTGCGTATCTTCTTTTTCCTGATCGTTTAAGGCTGCAGTTTGTTGCTTAGGATCTTTTTCTTTCGCCACAGAAAGCATCAACTTGATTCGATTGAGCTGATTGACTTCACTTACGCCTGCATCACAATCGACAGCAACAATATTGCTGCCCGGATAGTTACGCAAAAGCTCACGAATCATGCCCTTGCCACTGATATGGTTTGGCAAACAGCCAAATGGCTGTAGACAAATGATATTTGCGGTACCCGTTTTAATGAGCTTGATCATTTCCCCCGTTAAGAACCAGCCCTCGCCAGCCATGTTGCCAAGCGATATATGTTTTTTTGCCATATCAGCAATTTCTTTGATGGTATGTGGTGGTAAAAAGCGGTCGCTTTTTTTCAGCGCCTGGCGCATCGGCCGACGGAAAAATTCAAGTACTTGAATAAACATCTCCGATTTCAACTTATCGGTAAATTTACCATCAAGCAGACGATATTTTACAATATCATCAAATGCCATATAGAGATAAAAATCAACCAATGCTGGCATGACGACTTCTGCACCTTCGTCAGCCAATATTTTTTCAATGTGATTATTGGCAATCGGATGATATTTCACCAAAATTTCACCGACAATACCCACTTTAGGTTTCCAGACATTTTCCTTGATTGGCAAATGGTCGAAATCATAAACGATTTGCTTGAGATTTTTACTATATTGGCGATAGCTGCCATTTTCTAGTTCCGTCCGGCAACGTTCCATCCAGCTGTTAAAGAGCGTTTCCACGGAGCCGGCAACAGCCTCATACGGACGAACGCGATTGACGACCTGCATCAATACATCGGCATAGACGGTGCTTTTTAAAATATCGACAAAGCCTGCCGTATTCAATGAAAACTCATCTTGTTCAAGTCCCCAGCAAGCAAACACCGGTACCTGTGGATACCCCGCATCTTTAAGTGCTTTTCGCATAAGATTAAGGTAGTTCGTCGCCCGGCAAGCACCACAAGTTTGAAATAACATGATGGATGTATGATCCGGGTCGCATTTGCCTGATTTTATAGCAGCCAAAAGCTGTCCAATAACGACAATAGCCGGATAGCACATATCGTTATTTACATAGCGAAGACCTAAGTCAATGGCTTCGGTTTTTGGCAAGTCAGGAATCAGCATTTTATAGCCATATTTTTTCAAAGCTGCTGTTATCAAGGAAAAGTGGATTGGCGCCATTTGCGGAGCCAGTATCGTATGGACTTTTTTGCACGCAGCAGTAAATTTAGGCCTTGGTACTGGTACCACAGGTTCTGTCTGTAGAGGTTTGCCTTCTTTCATCGCTGCCATCAAGGAACGCAGTCTTATCCTAGCCGCGCCAAGATTACTGACTTCATCCAATTTAATCATCGTATAGATGCGATTATGCTGCTCTAGAATTTCTTTTACCTGACCGATCGTAATGGCATCCAGCCCACAGCCAAATGAACTGAGTTGAATCAATGTTAGATTTTCGTGTTCGCTTACATAATCTGCCGCATGATAAAGCCTTGCGTGATAACTCCATTGATTGACGATTTGAAGATTCTCTGCCTTTACTGGCAGATGATATACAGCATCTTCTGATAAAACCGGCATTCCATAAGACTGAATCATTTCTGGGATTCCATGGTTGATTTCAGGATCAATATGGTATGGCCGCCCGACTAGCAAAATAGCCGGCAAATTCTCTCTTTGCACAAGCTCTAATATTTGTTCGCCATAAGCACGCACATCTTTTTTATACTGATCCAATTCTCCATAAGCAGCATCGACAGCCTTAGCGATTTCATGTTTCTTCAAGCCTTCAATAGCCAACTCTTCACTGAGCCGCACGAGTAAGCGATCTCTATCATTGAGCGGCAAAAATGGCTGCATGAAGGTAATATTTTCTTTTCGCAAAATATCCATATTCGCCCGAATGTTTTCTGCATAAGATGCAACCACCGGACAATTATAATGGTTATCCGATGTATTGAAATCATCCGCTATGTTATAGGGAATACAAGGATAAAAAATCTTTTTGACGCCATGCTCGATCAAATCCATGATATGCCCATGAACAATTTTAGCTGGATAGCACAATGAATCTGAAGGAACTGTAGCCATGCCTTTATAATACATTGCCGCCGATGATTTTCCCGATAAAACAACTTTATAGCCTAGTTCCGTGAATAAAGTGAACCAGAACGGATAGTCTTCATACATATTCAAGGTACGAGGCAAACCAATTTCACCGCGAACAGCATTCTCAATCGGTTTGTAAAATGAAAATAGGCGTTCATACTTATACGCGTAAATGTTAGGCACCTTTTTCGTGGTTTGAACTTGCCCTATGCCACGCTCACAACGATTTCCCGTATGATATTTTTCACCATTAGGGAAATTTTGCGTAGTGATCAAACATTGATTGCCACAGCCCTTGCAACGATGTGATGTGCTATGTACCGAAAACGCATCAATCGCCTCGGCTGAAAGAATCGCAGAGCTTTCCTGGCAACGTTCTTTGGCAAGAACCGCCATGCCATAGGCCCCCATAAGGCCAGCGATATCTGGGCGAACTACAGGACGTTCAAGCAGCAATTCCATTGAGCGAAGAACTGCATCATTATAAAAAGTCCCGCCTTGGACAACAATCGCGTTCCCTAGGTCATCGACATCTTTGATCTGAATTACCTTAAACAACGCATTTTTGATGACAGAAAGTGCTATACCCGCAGAAATATCACTTACAGAAGCACCTTCTTTTTGTGCTTGTTTAACCTTTGAATTCATAAATACCGTGCAGCGCGTGCCTAAATCGACCGGTGCGTCCGAATGCATCGCCATCGCCGAAAATTCAGCGGCAGTCATATTGAGCCCTTGGGCAAAATTTTCAATGAAAGAACCACAGCCTGCCGAACAAGCCTCATTTAATGTGATCTGACTGATGTTGCCATCTTTAACAAAAAAGCACTTCATATCTTGCCCGCCTATATCGAGAACAAATGTGACCTCTGGACAAAATTCTTGTGCAGCCCGCAAATGAGCAAACGTTTCAACCTCACCAAAATCGGCGTGAACAGCTGCCTTTATGATATATTCTCCATACCCGGTAGTTCCGGTATAAGCAATTTTTGTTTCATCGTTCATTGCAGCATAAAGTTCTTTTAATTCATGAACTACTGTATTTAATGGTGAGCCTTGATTGCTGCCATACGAACTATATAAAACTTCCTTATTCTCACCGATGAGTACGATCTTTGTTGTTGTTGAACCAGCATCGATGCCTAAGTAAGCATTTCCTTTGTAAGTAGCCAAATCACCTCTGGCGACCTTATCTTTATCATGACGTTCTTTAAAACTCTTATATTCCATTTCATCTTTAAATAAAACAAATCGTGCTGTTTCCGCCTGATCCGTCAATGTACTTTTCTTTTGCAAACGTTCTTGCACATTGGCAAAATCTACAATTTCAGCTTCTTCAGCTAAGGCTGCACCAATTGCAACAAAATAGCAGGCATCTTCAACCGGAACAACATTTTCTTTTTTTAAATTCAGTGTTTCGATGAAACGCTTCTTCAGCTGCGGCAAAAAATGCAATGGACCACCTAAAAAAGCAATGTTCCCATCAATGGGACGGCCTTGTGCTAAATTGCCAATCGTCTGATTGACAACCGCTTGAAAAACCGATAAAGCAATATCCGCTTTTGCCGCGCCATCATTCATCAACGCTTGGATATCGGTTTTGGCAAAGACACCACAGCGAGAAGCAATGGTATAGATTTGCTTGCCCTTTTGTGCCAAAGCGTCAAGCCCAGATGCATCGGTATGCAGCAAAGATGCCATATGATCGATAAAAGAGCCAGTACCGCCCGCGCAAACACCATTCATACGTTGTTCTGGCGCTGTGCCAAAATACGTAATCTTGGCATCTTCACCGCCAAGCTCCACTGCTGTATTGGTTTGCGGAATAATCTTTTTGACAGCAGCCGCACAAGCAATGACTTCTTGAACAAATGCTAATTTGAGTTTTTGTGCAATGCCCATACCGGCAGAACCAGTAACCGCAAAGGAAAAGCTTTGGTTACCGACGATATGGCCTAATGCTGAAACATTTTCCTGCACAGCTGTGCCTATTTCCGAAAAATGTCGCAAATACTTTTTGTAAATCAATTGATTTTCTTGATTCAATACAACGACTTTTATTGTTGTAGAACCAATATCAACTCCAACTTTTAATAATGACTGCATTATTATATTCACCACCTGAAAAATTCAAATGTTAATGTATAGACTAATCTCTATTGGATTAATTTTAAACAATAATATTATACTATTTCGCTAAAAAGGGTAAAAAGACCTGCTTTTTTCAGTTAAAATTCAGTTTTAAAATTTCGAAAAAAAAAGAATGCCGACAACGACGTTGTTCAGCATTCCAATAATAGCTTTAATAATTAACTTTTAAGAGATATAATCCTTGGGCCGGAGCCGTTGCTCCGGCTTTTTTTCGATCATGAGCCGCAACGATTTCAGCAAACTTTGCCAAAGTTATTTTTCCTAGCCCAACGTTGACAATTGTTCCCATGATATTCCGTACCATATGATAAAGAAATCCATTGCCCCAAAACTTAAATTCGATAATATTTCCTGAAGTAGAAATAGAGGCTTCATATAGCGTACGAATAGGCAGCATCGGTGCACTTCCAGCCGCTTGAAAAGACGAAAAATCATGCTCTCCTAAAAGCATGTCAAGACCTTCTTGCATTGCATCTATATCAAGCGGAGCGCGTATATACCAGCTATAGTGACGCAAAAAAGGATCTTGCGTATCTCCTTGCTGAATTTTATATATATATATTTTACTCTTGGCACTATGTCTAGCACTAAAATCACGATCCGCATCAGCAGCATCGATAACGACGATATCATCTGGTAAGAGACTATTGGCTGCTCGGACAATTCTCTCTATAGGAATCGTTCCATCCGTAAAAAAATTCACGACTTGCCCACAGGCATGAACCCCCGCATCCGTACGGCCTGAAGCTGCCATTTCAATGCTATCACCAAAAAGAACCGCCAAATTCTTTTCCAATATGTTTTGAACGGCAATCACATTTGACTGGCGCTGAAAGCCATGATATTTAGTCCCATCATAAGCAATGGTCAATCGGATATTACGACTGCGCATCTTCATTACATCTTTATGTTCCGGTTTCATCTTTTACAACCCACTTACTTTTAAAATTGCTAATCCTGTACATAAAACAATGGCTGCTGCATATGCTATGTAATCAATGGAAGTTGTTTTCAGCACCTTCATTCTTGTGCGGCCAATGCCACCTCGGTAACAACGGGCTTCCATTGCCATGGCAAGCTCATCTGCTCGGCGAAAAGCACTGATAAAAAGTGGTACCAAAATCGGAATCAAGCATTTAAGGCGGCGAAGAATACTACCTGAAGAAAAATCTGAACCTCGCGCTTTTTGAGCTTTCATTATTTTATCGGTTTCTTCAATCAAAGTTGGAATAAACCGTAAAGCAATCGTCATCATCATGGCTAATTCATGTGCAGGCAAACCAAAGCGCTTAAAAGGCCCCATCAAGCTTTCCAAAGCATCTGTCAAAGCTAAGGGAGACGTCGTAAACGTCAACAACGAAGATAACAAAATAAGCAAAACCAAGCGCATAGAAATAAAAATCCCTTGTTTTAACCCTTCCATGGTCAAAGAAAAAATCCAAACCTTTGCCAACGGCTCTCCGGGGGTGCTGCATAAATGAATTAAAAAAGTAAAAAGAATAATCCACCAAAGCGGTTTTAACGACCGCAGCATAATTTTCCATGATAACTTCGAAGACACAATCAAGCTTGCCGTCAAAATCGTCAATACCCCATATGCCCATGGCGTATCCAATACAAAAATTGCTGCAATCAAGACGCAAAGCAAAACAATCTTAGTTCTAGGATCCAGTCGATGCAAAAAAGAACTTCCGGGAAAATATTGCCCAATGGTTATATCTGTCAGCATTTTTTCCCCTCCTTAAGAGCCTGTTGCACACTGGCAACAGCTTCTTTGATTGTAAAAATATCTGTTTTTACAGAAAGCCCCTGTGTTTTAAGTACTTGCAAAAGCTGCACCATTTGCGGTAAATCGAGTCCGGCTTCTTTGAGGTGTTCTGTTTCAGAAAAGGCTTGCATTGGCGGAGCATTGACTGTAATTTTACCTTGACTCATAAAAATAACACGGTCTGCCAATTCGGCAACATCATCCATATTATGTGAGACCAAAACTACCCCGATACCTTCTTTTCGATGAAGCTGGCTTATCTTTTCTAAAAGGTCGCGTCGGCCCCTGGGGTCGAGCCCGGCCGTTGGCTCGTCCAAAATAAGGTATTCCGGCTGGAGTGCAATTACGCCAGCAATGGCAACTCTTCTCATTTGGCCGCCACTGAGCTGAAAAGGCGATCTATCTTTATATTCCTTGAATGGAAGATTCACAAATTCCATCGCTTTTTTGACACGCTGCTCGATATCAGCTTCTGCTAATTCCAGATTACGCGGTCCAAAAGCAATATCAGCAAAGATACTTTCTTCAAAAAGTTGGTGTTCTGGATACTGAAATACCATTCCTACTTTTCGCCGTGCAGCCGCAGCTTGAGCGTTCTTGCCGTGTATGGCAATGTCATCGACAAGAACCTCCCCGTCAGTCGGATCCAAAAGACCATTGAGCTGTTGCACCAATGTTGATTTTCCCGAACCCGTATGTCCAGCAATTGCAGTAAATTCCTTTTTTTCAATGCACAAATCAATATTTTTCAATGCGATTCTCTCAAACGGAGTTTTTGGCATATAGGTATACGTCACATTTTTTACTTCAATCGACATAATTCCACCGCCAATTCTTCATTCGTCAAAATTCCAGCCGGTAATGAAAGCCCTTTTTTTCGTAAAGAATCTGCCATTTTTACCGCTAATGGAACCTCTAGCCCTAGACGTTCCATTGTCTCCACCTGCGTAAATATTTCAAGAGGCGTTCCCTGCGTGCAGATTTTGCCTTTTTCCATCACGATAATACGATCTGCTACTACCGCTTCTTCCATAAAATGCGTTATATACAAGACGGTGATACCAAATTCAGTATGCAGCTTTTTCACAGTTGAAAGAACTTCTTGTCTGCCTATAGGATCGAGCATAGCTGTAGGTTCATCCAAAACAAGACAATTTGTCCGCATAGCTAAGGCTCCAGCAATGGCTACACGTTGCTTTTGCCCTCCTGAAAGTAAATGTGGAGCAAAATTCCTGAATTTGCTCATACCTACTGCTTTCAACGCATCCGATACCCGTTGGCGGATTTCTTCCGTAGGCACACCTAAATTTTCCGGACCAAACGCTACATCTTCTTCAACTACTGCTGCAATGATCTGATTGTCAGGATTTTGAAATACCATTCCTACTTCCTGACGAATTTTCCAAAGTTCATCTTGCTGCTTGGTATCCATTCCAGCGACACGGCATACTCCATCGGTCGGCAACAATAGGGCGTTTAAATGTTTAGCTAACGTCGATTTTCCCGACCCATTCGTTCCAAGAATCGCAACAAATTCGCCTTTTTTAATGGATAAATTTATATGATCTAAAGCTCTATATTCATCTTCTCGTTCTGGATGATATACATAGCTCATATCTTCAATTTGAATAAACTCCAAAGCATTGACCTCCTACTGACTTTCTGTTTCCAATCTTTTTTACGAAAAAAAGGACTGCTTTTCAACAGCCCTTATTATATCATACGAAATTTAAATTGTTAACACAATCGCCTTATTAGGTAAACGAAAAGTCATTTCTTCCCGCTTACCTAATAAGGCGACCAATTGGCCGCCTTATATGTGTAATTACACTAATTCAAGAATTGCCATCGGCGCAGCATCGCCGCGACGGTTGCCAAGTTTGTATATACGAGTATAACCGCCTTGACGGTCTGTATATTTCGGCGCAATTTCATCAAATAATTTTCTTACTACTTCTTCATCAATGAGACGTGCAATAACCATACGACGAGCGCTTAAATCGCCGCGCTTTGCTAAAGTAACGAGTTGTTCAGCAAGACCGCTGATTTCTTTTGCTTTAGCTTCCGTTGTTTCAATGCGTCCATGTCTAAAGAAGGCAGTTAAAATGTGGCGAAATAAAGCTTTACGCGCACTAGAGTTACGTCCTAATTTTCTGTAGCCCATTGTACCCTCTCCTATTCTTCAGTTTCGATAAGCGATAAATCAAGTTCCTGCAACTTTTTCTTGACTTCCTCAAGAGACTTACGACCAAGATTTCTCACTTTCATCATATCATCTTCGCTCTTTTGTGCAAGATCTGCCACCGTATTGATGCCAGCTCTTTTTAAGCAGTTATACGAACGAACCGATAAGTCCAAATCTTCAATAGTCATTTCTAAAACTTTAGAAGCATCACTTTTCGGAGCTTCTGTAAATGTTCCTTCTGTTTCTTCCTCTTCTTCAGGAAGTCCTGCCATGTTCTGGAACAGTTTCAAATGAGCCATCAAAATGCTGGCTGATTTGCTGACTGCTTCTTCCGGACGAATCGAGGCATCAGTCCATACTTCCAGAGTTAACTTATCGTAGTCTGTGACGTTACCTACACGAGTATCCGTTACTGTGTAATTCACTCTCTGGATTGGGGAAAAGATAGAATCGATAGGAATAATGCCAATCACATGATCTGGTTTTTTATTCTTATCAGCTGGAACATATCCACGACCGCGTTCAACCGTCATTTCGATTTTAAGCGATCCAGTTTGATCAACTGTGGCAATATGAAGTTCCGGATTGAGGATTTCAACATCGGCATCAGTAATGATATCGGCTGCTGTAACATCCTTTTCACCTTCAACATCTATGCGGATTACCCGTGGTTCTTCACTATACATTTTGAGGCATAATGATTTTAAGTTTAGAATGATATTCGTAACGTCATCCCGAACACCAGGAATCGTGGAGAACTCATGGAGAACTCCGTCGATTCTGATGGAGGTTATTGCAGCACCCTGTAAAGATGATAATAAAATACGACGCAGACTGTTGCCGAGCGTAGTACCATAACCACGTTCGAGCGGTTCACAGACGAATTTACCGTAATGATTATCTTCACTGATTTCCACTATCTCAATCTTCGGTTTTTCGATTTCGATCATCTGGAATACCCTCCTCAATTCTATGCGTAATAGTTACGCTATGTCTATATTGTAGAACACAGACATATTATCTGGAGTACAATTCGACAATCGCTTGTTCATCAACTGGAACGTCGATTTCTTCGCGATTAGGGAATCTTGTTACTGTACCGCTCAAGTTCTGAGTGTCAGCAGTAATCCAAGCTGGTGTACTCAAAGAATCATAGGATTCAGCAAGACCTTTGAAAAAGTCATTGGTACGGCTTTTTTCTTTGATGGATATAACATCATTTACTTTTACTAAAGCAGATGGAATGTCCAAACGTTTGCCGTTTACCAAGATATGACCATGCGAAACAAGCTGACGAGCCTGTCTGCGAGTCGATGCAAGACCTAAACGGAAAACAACATTGTCAATTCTTCTTTCAAGAAGACCTAACAAGTTTTCACCAGTAACACCCTGCATTTTCTTTGCTTTATCATAATATGATCTAAACTGTTTTTCTAAAACACCATAGATGAATTTTGCTTTTTGCTTTTCTTTTAACTGCGTACCGTATTCGCTGACTTTTCTGTTTGTACGGCGCGGCTGACGTTTTGATTCTTTGCCTAAACCGACAACAGCCGGTTCAATGCCGAGCGAACGGCATCTTTTGAGAGCTGGAACTCTATCAATTGCCATCTATATCTGCACCTCCTATTATACTCTTCTACGTTTTGGCGGACGGCATCCGTTATGTGGAACTGGAGTAACATCTTTGATCATGTTAACTTCAAGACCAGTTGCCTGTAAGGAACGGATTGCTGCTTCACGACCAGCACCAGGACCTTTTACAAAAACTTCAACCTGTTTCAAGCCATGTTCCATTGCAGCTTTAGCTGCAACTTCAGCTGCCATTTGCGCTGCAAATGGAGTGCTTTTTCTGGAGCCTCTGAAACCAAGGCCACCAGCACTTGCCCACGATAACGCATTACCGCTCTTATCGGTAATCGTTACGATTGTATTGTTAAATGTTGAACGGATATGTGCAATACCAAATTCAATATTTTTGCGGTCTCTTCTTTTTGGACGAGCTGCTTTTTTAATTGCCAATGTTTAACCCCCCTTTACTTAATCTTTCTTTTTACCTGCGACAGATTTTTTAGGACCTTTGCGTGTACGCGCATTGTTCTTTGTATTCTGTCCACGAACTGGCAGACCCATACGATGTCTTCTACCACGATAGCAGCCAATTTCAACCAAACGTTTGATATTCAAAGACTGTTCACGACGTAAATCACCTTCAACAGTAACCTGCTTATCAATAGCATCACGAAGCTTTGCAACTTCATCTTCCGTCAAATCGCGCGTACGCGTATCCGGATTGATGCCCGTAGTAGCCAAAAGCTGTTTTGAAGTCGTAAGACCTATACCAAAGATATATGTTAAAGCGATTTCGATTCTCTTATCACGAGGTAAATCTACTCCGGCAATACGTGCCATATATCAAGCACCTCCTCTTATCCTTGTTTTTGTTTATGTTTCGGATTTTCACAAATAACCATTACGTGACCTTTGCGTTTAATTACT
>CBDTTM010000069.1:0-11986 GCA_965363355.1 uncultured Selenomonadaceae bacterium
AATTCTCCTGCATATTGTTTATTTAGATTTCTCACATCATAGATCGTCTTGTGTAAACCATTCATCCATTGGTCTATTTCCTCAAAAAAGAATTCTCCCTCAGCAGTCAATTTGCTGCCTCGGTTCGAACGCACAATCAATTTAACATCTAATAAATCTTCAAGTTTCTTAATCTGCAAACTAAAGGCCGACTGTGTAATATTCATATCTTTTGCTGCTAGCGTAAAATTTTTCAATTTCCCATAAGCAATAAAATTTTCTAATTGCTGAATGCTTGGCAATTCTTCCATATTGGACACCCCCTTTGCAAAAGAAGTGCACGAGTCGCTCAGCGACCCCTGCACTCTATGCTTATTCAACTTATTTTTTATCTTTCTTCAGAAGATTCATCTTTTGCGCCCGGGTCATTTGTTTGACCGCATATTCTCTACTTTGTGCTTCTTGTTTATCTTCAAAAGATTCCACGTAACGCAAGATTACAGGTACCCGTGCCTTAGTGTACTTTGCACCTTTTTTTGCGTTATGTGTCGCTACACGTTTTTCTACATCCGTTGTCCAGCCAGTATAAAACGAGCCATCGGCACACTCCACGATATAGACATAAGCCGACATTCTTATTCTTGTTCTTGAATCGTGATTTTTTCGATGACAACATCTTCTAATGGTCTATCTTGAAAATCTGTTTCTGATTTACCGATTGCATTGACAACGTCCATGCCTTTTACCACTTTACCAAAAACTGCATGATGTCCATCAAGCCAAGGTGTCTTTTCTAATGTGATAAAGAACTGGGAACCACCTGTATTGGGACCAGCATTTGCCATCGACAAAACACCTGCTGCATCATGCTTTAAGTCCGGGCTGAACTCATCTTTTATCGTATAACCAGGGCCACCCGTACCATTGCCGCTTGGGTCTCCGCCCTGAATCATGAAATTAGCGATGATTCTGTGGAAGATCAATCCATCATAAAATTTCTTTTCTACCAAATCAATAAAGTTTTTTGTCGTCTGTGGTGCCTTATCCTCAAATAATTCAACTTCAAATTTCCCTTTATTGGTTTCAAATACAGCTACGCGATTTTTCACAACAACATCTCCTTTTTTTTCGTTTTGTGAGCTTGCCCCCACACAGCCGCTGGTCAATAAAAATAACGCCAGCATGGTAAAAATGAAAGATTTTTTCATTTGAACTCTCCTACTTCTGTATTGTTTTTATCTCTCCCGGCAAAGCCGGAATCCAAACAGGAATTTCCTGTCCTAAAGCAAAAAAATCTGGTTCGATTCGCCATGGAACTTGTGTTGTATTATGCATGGTAATTAAATAATCCACCTTTGTGCGTTGAAAAAATTCTTTTGCTCCGCACGATGCAAACTCTTGCATCCTCAAATCTACAGGAAAAAACGCAATATCTGCCTCAAGACCATCTAAGCGCTTCATTTGCTTTTGAAACCCATTTCGCGCCAAAGAGATATTTTCGGCCGTATCCTCTTTCCAGTGCCACCAGTTAAAATCACCAGCATGAAAAATTTTCCAGCCATCGACTTCAACTAAAAAAGATGTCCCCTGGTCTGTAGAACTGTAGGAGGTAACCTTCACATCGGAATCTTCATATGCGTCGTAGGTCGATAAATAGACCCTTTTTTCTTCGGGGATTTCTTTAGTCCCCTTCAAGCCTTGAATATCTTCACTTAAAAAATAACGAGTGACATCGCTGGCAAAACCGGCAATATCAGGCGAAAAATGATCAAAGTGCGCATGCGAAGCAAACACATAAGCTTTGTTTTTCCCCTTGAGCAGTCCGGGAACTGCCTTGGCCGCATCTTGATAATAATCAAAAATCAAAACACATTTTTCTAATTCGACTGCAAATCCACTGTTCCACAAATACGTAATTTCCGCTTTTTTCATTTAGGGTCAGCCCTCTCAGCTTAACTATTCACAAAAACTATACCATCATATTATAACATAACTTAAAATACAAGCCCATAAGGCATTATCATATTTTATCGTCTTCCATCAAGGAAATAAACGAAAATGCTGGCACATCCACTAATCCCAAATCGGTTAATTTAAGTTCCGGAATAACGGGTAAGCTCAAAAAGGCCAGTGTCAAAAATGGATCGTAGTCTTTAAAAACGCCCATTCCATAAGCTATTTCTTTTAATTGGGCCAATTTCACTTCAACGTCTGCAGCACTTTGTTCAGACATAAGACCCGCAATTGGCAAAGACAATTCACCGATAACTTGACCGTGTTTGACAATGACTACACCGCCTTGAATTTTTTTCAGCGCTTCTGCCGCTTTGATGATATCCTCATCATTTTTTCCAATAGCGATTAAATTGTGTGAATCATGCGCTATTGTCGAAGCGATAGCCCCATCTTCCAACCCAAAGCCTTCGACTAAACCCACACCGATATTACCAGTTGCGGCATGTCTTTCAAAAACAGCCAGCTTAAGCAAATCTTGGTCTTCCTTCAAGCAAACGAAACCATCCGTTACTTGTACATCTACTTTTAAATGCTTTGTCACAATTTGGTGTGGTACCAAACCAATGACATTTGCCCGCCCACCAGTTGCCTTGATTCGCAGTTTTTCCTTGATGATAGGGGCTATATGCATCGTTTCTTTGATTTTATTAGGAACAATTGCAGCTCGCATAAATTCAGCTTTTTTGTTTTTCGCCACGATAATTCCATCTTTGAATACAATTTCTGGCTGCCAATCACGCAGATTATCAAACACGAGGATATCGGCCTTATAACGAGGTGCTATTGCGCCAATATCTTTAAGACCAAAATATCTAGCCGCATTGATTGTTGCCATTTGAAGTGCCATTGGTAAAGGAATACCTTCCTGCACTGCTGTTTTCACCATATAATTGATGTGCCCTTCCGTGAGTAAATCTGCTGGATGGCGATCATCTGCCGCAAAACAGCAGAACTGTGCCGTATAGGCATTGATGATCGGCAGTAATGGTTTCAGGTTTTTTGCCGCAGAGCCTTCACGAATCATAATATATAAACCTGCCCGAAGCTTTTCTAATGCCTGCTCCGGTGTTACACATTCATGATCGGATTCTATTCCAGCTGCCGAATAAGCCATAAGTTCATTACCAACAAGATTCGGTGCATGTCCATCAATTTTTTTTCCCTTAGCTAATTTTATTTTATCAAGCACCGTTTCGTCCCCCAAAAGAACGCCAGGGTAATTCATCATTTCACCTAGCCCCAATACGCGGGGATGATCCATCAATTCTGCTAGATCCTCTGCCAATAAATTTGCCCCTGAATTTTCCATATTCGTAGCTGGAACACATGATGGCAGCATGAAATAAGCATTAATTGGCAACTTTTCGGTTGCCGCCAAAAGATAACGTATACCATCTAATCCAGTGACATTGGCAATCTCATGCGGATCAGCGACAACGCTCGTCGTTCCCAGTGGAACTACAGCTCTAGCAAATTCAAGGGGGCTGAGCATCGAGCTTTCGATATGAATATGGCTGTCAATAAAACCTGGCGTAAGATATTTCCCCTTCAAATCAAGCTCTCTTTTGCCTTCATAGTGACCAATGCCTGCAACATACCCATCTTCAATAGCAACGTCATTTTTTATGAACTCTCCCGTAAAAGCATGAAATACCTGCGCATTTTTTAATACGAGTTCAGCCTTTTCTTCGCCTTTGGCCACTTTGATAAATCGACTCAAATTTTCCATTTTTTCTTCCTTTCCCCGTTAAAAATATTTATTTTCTCATCATAATATTATAAATGTTCTCTGGTAAAGAAAGAGCCGCCGCATTTAACGACCGCTCTCGCTTCCATTTTCCTTATATGAACGATATTTCGAACAAGCCTTTTCTTCTATTGAATTTTGACGATTTTTCATCATTTGCTCAAGCTTCGCTCCCGGTAAAGTAAAACCTCTACCCATAACTTCGCTGGCACTTAAAATAATCATGAACGCCAACGGGTCGATTGCGCTAGCAATCAATTTTATTTTGCCAACCTGCGTCAAATTGACTACGACGAACAAAACCTCTTTACTCTGATGCGTAAAAGCACCTTCACCTTTTAAGAACGTTACGCCACGACCAACTTCTTTGATGATTTCTTCTGCAATGTCCGCTGTTTTATCCGAAATAAGCATAACGGCTTTCTTATTATTGAACCCAGCAATCACTTTATCCGTGACTGTAGAGCTTACAAACATCGAAATCAACGTAAACATAGCTAGAACTGGACCAAACAGAGTTGCCGCTATCAACATAATGAGGCAATTGAAACTGAATATAACCGCTCCCATATTCAATGAATAGTATTTTTTCACAATAGCTGCGACAATATCAAGTCCGCCAGTGCTGGCATTCATCCGAAATACAATACCGCAGCCAATGCCAGTGAATAGTCCACCATAGACTGCAGCCAGCATCGGATCGGCTACAAAACTATGCGCATTAAGGAATCTTGTCGTATCAATGCATAAAGAGTAAAGTACCGTACCAAATATGACATCGCCGGTATATTTTCTGCCTAAAATCTTATAGGCTGCAAAAAGAAGTGGTAAATTGCCTATGAGCATTTGCAGACCTATCGGCAAATCAAAAAGATAGTAGCCAATAATCGCAATGCCACTGATCCCACCACTTAATAAATGATTGGGCACAAGGAAAAGATTGATTGAACTACTGCCAATCATACAGCCAACAAAAATAACAATATATCGCAGAATCATTCGCCGCAACATGTCAGCCTCCTCAACCGCTTATGATTTTGCCTGTATAGCGCTCATATCGATTTCTTTGGAATTTATATAAGCGGCATTCACATCATTTGTTTCTACACTTGTGTCTTCATCGCTTTCTCTTACCGCTTCTTCATCAGCCAACGGCAAACTCGTCAACTGAAAACTTTCCAAATAACCTTCCGTCGATTCTATTTGGAGCAAAAGACGCTGACTCTTCATATTGGGGTTCTCATAGATATAATAGGCTTTTCCCTCCATGAATTTTTTCTCGGCTTTCCCGTAGACTTGTTTCATTTTATAAGGTGTTGCGCCAATCTTTACTCCATCGTTGGTGGCATAATCTTTGTCTTTAGTCTGTATATCAACAACTTTTTTGTTGCGATTATCCAATGCAACCTTCGTGTCTTTTGGATACATATAATAGGTTACCATCACGCCTTGCACCAATTGTTCCATATCATAACGCGGCGTTCCCAAAAGCTGCACCATTTTTTCGTAGGAATCGCCTAGATATAGGCCTTTATAGGAAAAATCTGCCGTTTTAGAACTGGCAAAGGCTGTCATCGTAAAGACCAAACACAAGCATAGGACTGTCATTATTTTCTTTATCATAAAAAATCTCCCTTGTTTCACTTATTTTAAATTCAATTTCGCTAAGGCATCTGCCAATGCCGTATTTACCGGTTCAGAAGACTGTGTTTTCATATACCGTGAGACTTCGCTCTTAGATACTTTTCCACCACCGCTTTGCTCACGTCGTTTTTGAAAAGTTGTCAGCTTTTCCCGATAACCGCATTTACAGAAAAATGCCTTTGCATCGCCTTCTCCGCGAAGCTCCATTTTTTTATGGCAATTCGGGCACCTTGCATTGGTCAACACAGCGATAGATTTTCGGTAACCGCATTCTCGATCCTGACAAACGAGCATTTTCCCATGTTTGCCATTGACCTCTAGTAAAAATTTCCCGCATTCCGGGCATTTTTTATGCGTCATATTGTCATGACGAAATTTTGCATCAGAATCTTTTATTTGGCTGACTAACGTTTTGGCATATGTCTTGATTTCGGTAATAAAAGTTGCACTGCTCAAATTTCCATTTGAAATGGCACTTAGTTTTTGTTCCCACCGAGCCGTAAGTGCTGGTTCTTTAAGTTCATTTGGCACAAGTTCCAAGAGTTGTCGACCTTTGGCCGTCGTCGTTATATCCTTGCCGTGTTTTTCCAGTAAGAATGTAGAAAATAGTTTTTCTATGATATCCGCTCTGGTCGCTACTGTCCCAAGGCCACCGCTTTCACCAATCATTTGTTTGAGCTCTTTGCTTTCTCCCGCCATATATTTTACTGGATTTTCCATAGCACCTAACAAAGTTCCTTCTGTAAATAACGCCGGTGGTTTGGTTTGTCCTTGCGTCAATATAAGGCTTGCCTCCGCTAATATAGATCCTTTGGTCAGTTCGGGCAAATTTTGATCCTCAATGTGTTCTCCTTCGCCATTTTCTTCATCACGGCCCTGATAAACAGCCTTCCAGCCTTCTTCTTTGATGATTTTGCCTCGAGCGATGAAATGTTCCTCACCTATTACGGCATCAAATACGGTCTGTTCATATTCAAATGGCGGATATAACACCGCAATGAAGCGACGCACTACCAAATCATATATTTTCCGTTCTTTTTCTGACAGTGCCGAAAGATTCACAAATTGTTCGGTTGGAATAATCGCATGATGATCTGAAACCTTTGTATCATCCACAAAATGCTTGCTCGCTTTGATTCGCTTGGATGCCTCGAATGCAAGTTTACTATAAGCGCCAATGCCGCAAGCACGAAGACGTTCTTTCAATGTCGGAACAATATCGGCTGATAAAAAACGTGAATCTGTTCGCGGATAGGTCAAAAGCTTGTGCATTTCATACAATTTTTGCATAATCGACAAGGTTTCTTTGGCCGAAAAAGAAAAACGCTGATTGGCTTCGCGCTGCAGTTCGGTCAAATTATACAACTGCGGTGCCAAAGACTTTTTCGAAGTCTTCTCCACCTGCGCAAGGATAATCTGTTTTCCTTTGCTCTTTTGTAAAAGAGCTTCCACTCGCTGCCGATCAAAAGAGTGATAACTTTTGCTCACTTTATCCTGCCAGATAAAACGAAGTCCCTGCACATTTGCCGCAATCCCAAAATAATTCTGTGGCACAAATTCACGGATTTCTTTTTCCCGGGAAGCAATAATCGCCAATGTAGGCGTCTGTACCCTGCCGCAAGAAAGCTGTGCATTGAACTTACAGGTCAAGGCGCGCGTTGCATTGATCCCCACATACCAGTCAGAAGCCGCTCTTGAAGCTGCCGATGCATATAGATTTTCATAAGCCTTGCCATTTTTAAGATGGGCAAATCCTTCTTTGATGGCCTTATCCGTTACCGATGAAATCCATAGTCTTTTCATTGGTTTTCGTATCTGCGCTTTTTCCAAAATCCAGCGCGCAACAAGCTCACCTTCTCGCCCTGCATCTGTAGCAATGACCACTTCATTGACATCGTTTCGCCGCAATTGCTGCTTGACGATGCTATATTGTTTAGCGGTTTGTCGAATTACGACCAAATCCAAGGAATCCGGCATAATTGGCAATTGATCGAGTCGCCAAGATTTATATTCTTCTCCATAATTTTCTGGATCTGCTAAAGTGACAAGATGCCCCAATGCCCATGTCACGACATATTTTTCTCCTTCAATAAAACCATTGCCGCCCTTTGTGCAACCAAGCACTCGCGCTAGGTCACGGCCAACCGAAGGTTTTTCTGCTAACACACAAATTTTACTCATGTAAAACCTCTCTACTTCTTTTAGATTTCCCTTACCACAGTATATCAAAAAAAGCTATTTTTTTACAGTCTCCACTAGAGTTCTCCTCTATTTCAGGCAAAAAAATGAGCTGTCGCTTGCGAATGCTTCGCCAAAACAACAACTCATCATAAAAAACGGTCCATCTTAAAACAATATTTTTTCAAGGAACCAGAAAGCAACCAACCCGGTCATAATACTTTTCGCTAAAGAATGGGTCTTTACCGCTACGACGAGAACGAGCAAAGATGCCCATATATTGATATTTGCTGCCACAATATTGAGCCTGCCATCTTTCAAGAAGATTTCAGAAAAAACTAAAGCGCCGAATACAGACGTTGGTATGTATCTGAGCCACCGTTCCACAAAAGGAGAGATTTTGACTTTTGCTAAGACAAACGGCGGTAAAACTCGCGGAAGATAAGATACGATGCACATACCAATTGTACAATATAAAATTTCAAGAGAATTCATCTTTTCATGCACCAGCTTTCTACTGCGCAGCCTACCGTCGCGGCGAGTAAAGTCGCAACAACAATATGCAGCTTATGATCTAAGACACTAGATAACCCCAAGGCCAAAAATCCTGAAAACACACCGACAAGAATCAAAAGCTTATGTTCAAAATGAAATGACCACAAGCCAATGAACATCGCCGTGAGCGTATAACTGATAACTGCCATATCGATAGAAACGACATTGCCGACGATATTGCCTAAAACATTGCTAAAAATCCAGCAAGCATGTGCCAATACATTCACACCAAGAGCCTTGTCCGCATTCCAATCCGCTTCTTTTTCTGTAAACTTATTCAAATTCACGGCAAATGTTTCATCTGTGATACCTTGCGCAAAAGTGCCTAAATACTTTTTTGAAGCTTCCATAAGATATGATGCTAATGTAGAGCTGTACAATAAATGGCGCAAATTTACGATAAAGGTAGTCATGACAATCGAAGTGATTGAAGCCGCTCCGCCCATCATTGCCAAAGCGATAAACTGTCCGCTTCCGGCAAAGACCAAAAGAGACATGAGTCCTGTCTCTCCCGGTGTCAAACCAACTTTTTGAGCCAAGACTCCACCGGCAAACCCCAAAGGTAAATACCCCAACCATATCGGCCAGACCGCCTTGATGACCTCTTGATTAAAAAAACGATTAATACTAGCACCCCCGCCCAGCAAGTTTCATAATATATGTAAAATTTAAATTTATCCTTATTTTTAAAAGTTATTTTTCATTATAGGCGTTTTATTTAAAGATTTCAACCATTTTCTTGTAATAAAAAAGGCAGAGCCGCTGTTAAGCCTAACTCTGCCTTACGTTTAAAATTCAACAAAATTTCCATCTTTAAATATAGCAACCTGTCTGCCGTCGTCAGTGATCCCCGTGATGCTCAAATCAGGCGAGCCAATCATGAAATCTTCATGGATCAAGGACTCATTGACCCCAGCGAGCTCAAGCTGCTCTGGCGTCATGTTCTCACCATTTTCCAAACAAGTCGGATACGCTTTGCCAAAAGCCAAGTGGCAAGAAGCATTCTCATCAAACAATGTGTTGAAAAAAAGTATTCCCGACTGCGATATCGGCGATTTATCCGGCACCAATGCAACTTCGCCTAAGCGGCAAGAGCCGCTATCAGTCGACAATAAATGACGAAGCTGTTCTTGTCCTTTCGCTGCCTTGAAAGAAGTAACTTCACCATCTTCAAAGGTAAGCTCAATACCTTCGATCAAGCTGCCATTGTAATTAAACGGCTTCGTACTGACTACCGTCCCATTCACCCCATCGTACTTAGGCAAAGTATATACTTCCTCTGTTGGCATGTTCGCCACAAAGCGCAATTTATCCGGCGTATATTCCGCCCCACTGGCCCAGATGTGTTTTTCTGGCAATTCCACCCGCAAATCCGTACCTAGAGCATTTTTGAAGTGAATCGATTGAAACCGCTGTCGGTTCATGAATTCACGTGATTTTTCCAAAGCTTTTAGATGTGCTTCCCAGCTATCAACAGGACCATTCTTATCATCTAGGCGAGTTGCCTTTACGATAGCCTGCCATAGTTTATCGACAGCCTCTTCTTCTTTTGCCTCAGGAAACACCTTTTTTGCCCAAGCTTTTGTCGGAACAGAAACTACGCACCACGCATTTTTATTCGACATCATCCGTTCCCGATACTCTTTGAGGGCTTCCCCATTCGCTTGCTGCGACATCGACAAACGTTTCGGGTCTATTTGTTTAAAAATTTCCGGATCTGACGCTAAAATCGAGATAAATGCTGCATTTTCCCTAGCATAACCGACATAAAGCTCTTTCCTCCAATTGGGAAAATCTGCAAAGACCTCTTCCTTGGCCAGCGTATAACGAATTTTAGAAAATTCTTCGTCATTCCAGCTCACAATGACATCGCGTGCTCCGCCTTCATAAGCCTGCTTTGCTATTTTTCTAGCAAACTCAGCACATTCAATTGGTGAATTTATAACCAGCAATTGATTCTCCTGTAAATTGACTCCTGTATGCACAACAAGCTGAGCATATTTTTCAAGTATAGCTTCCATTGCACAGCCTCCTACTATTTTTTAACTATTTTACCACAACTATAAGCAAATAGCTAAAATAAGCCTTCATTCTACCAATAGACGGACAATATCGCTCCGTCCAATCATGCCGATAAGGCGGCCATCTTTGATTACAGGAACACGCTTTATGTGATGTTCAAGCATCAATTCACCGATTTCACTAAGGTCTGCGCTTTCTTGTACCGTCACGACCTTTTTCGTCATGAGCTCGGCTGCACTAGAAGCCATCATTTTTCGAAAAGCCTGCCGATATGCTTTGACCCCATTATAATATATCAAAGCTCCGAGTATATTGAGCACATCTGGTGTCTTGGGAAAAACTTCTTTATGAAGAAGATCTCCTTCACTGATGATACCCAATACTTTTTTATTTTCATCGACTACAGGCAGTCCTGAAATATGATTTTCCACCAATAGTTTTGCAATCTCTCCAATAGTAGCATCCGGGCCCACGGTAATCAAATCCTTTGTCATAATATCGCCAGCTCTTATGATATCTGTCATGATAATCCCTCCGTTATGCTTATATTATTATAATTATAATTTTCTGTTTTTTATTTCTATATCCTGCCATATCTTAAAAATATATCTTTTTAGCAGGATTTTTGCTTTTTATCTCTAATGCTTAACATATGGTTAGCAGAGTAAGTGTTTGTGCGTTAAGTGTCAGATGAACGGGGAGTTGACATCTGAACGAAAAGTTCCTAAAGCTTGCGGTACATCCACTGCATCCCGCTGCTGCATAAAAGAGAAGACCTCTTGATATGTAGCAACGCATCACAAAATTCATACGGAGGTGTTCTATCGTGACGTATTCAACGACAAAACCGTTGGTTTCAACGGGTATTTTTACTGCCTTAGTGATAATTTTCACGCATATTTTTGCTGTGGAAACTCCATTTATTCGCATCAGCTTTGGTTTTTTGCCCATTGCCTTATTTGCTGCGATGTATGGCCCGATTCGAGCGGCGATCATGGCTGCCAGTGCCGATATCATCGGCTGCATGATTTTTTCACCAGGTCTTTTCTTTCCTGGTTTTACGTTCAGTGCCATTTTATCCAGCATGATTTATGGTTACTTCTTTTATCAAAAAGATATAACGCTGCCCCGCGCGTTCTTGGCTTGTTTATTGATTTTTTTGATCATTGATCTAGGACTCAACACACTTTGGCTTACACTGCTTTATCATAAAGCAGCATCCTATTTTTTTTGGGGACGCTTCATAAAATCATTGATTCTTTTGCCTATACATACATTTTTACTTTGTTTGCTCTATAGGCCATTGATCGTTTTTTTACCCAAACATTCAAGTCGCTAACCAGTTATAAACGGGTGGTATATCCTTTGTGGTATACCGCCCGTTTTCCATTTCGCCTAAGACTATTCACCTATATTGGGGACATATTGCAGGATTCATTCATTTTTTAGCGAATAATTTGTTTTATGTCATTATGTAAAAGGAGCTTATTATGCAATCTAAAATCACCCAGAAAAAATTATTCACCACAGCTAGTGCTGCCTTGATTGGTATCAGTTGTATCTTTTCCCCCCCAGCGCCTGTACACGCCGCTGCCTGGGGCAATCTAATCGGTGCCGGAGCCCAGTATATCCAGTTGAATAAGGAAATCAAGTACTATAACAATGATGGCCGCGATAAATACTTTGAACAGCTCAAAGAAAAATACGGCGTCAACGAAGACCAAGGGCTCAACGACAGGCTCAGCGGCATCATGACGAACCTCTCGTCTTCAATCGCTGCAAAAGATCCGTCGATTACAAACAAGCCTTACAATTACTTCATCAATAATGATACATCATTCAATG
>CBDTTM010000070.1:0-11912 GCA_965363355.1 uncultured Selenomonadaceae bacterium
ACCAGCCATTCGATTCCAGATGCGGTAGCTCTGTACTTTAAGACGCCGCTTGGAACCATTGTTCATACGGGCGATTTTAAGATTGATTACAGCCCGGTCGACGGAAAAACCTTGGACTTTAATAAGTTTTCCCAGTTAGGCGACGAGGGTGTCTTGGCTTTGATGGCTGACAGTACCAATGCAGAATCGCCGGGATTCACTAAATCAGAGAGTACGGTTACAGAAGCTTTGGCAAAAGCTTTTGATGGTGCACAAGGCCGTATTTTGCTCGCGACATTTGCTTCAAATGTGTCACGTATCCAGCAAGCAGTCGATGTTGCTTGTCGATATGGCCGCAAGATAGCAATTGTTGGCCGCAGCATGGTCAATGTTGTCAACATCTCGATGGAACTTGGTTATTTGAAGGTTCCCGAAGGGAAAATCATTGACATCGATGAGATTCACCGCTACCCTGCCAATCAGATTCTGATCTTGACGACGGGCAGTCAGGGCGAGCCGATGGCGGGCTTATCTAGAATGTCTCGCCGCGAACATAGAAAAATCCAAATCCAGGTTGGCGATCGCGTTATTTTTTCGGCTTCACCAATTCCAGGCAATGAAAAATCTGTGTCCAAGACCATTGATGCATTATTGCGTCTAGGTGCAGACGTAATTCATGAAAGATCCGCTGGAATCCATGTTTCTGGTCATGCTAGACAAGAAGAGCTTCGCCTCATTTTGAGTCTGGTTCGACCGAAGTATCTGATCCCAGTTCACGGAGAGTATAGAATGCTCATGTGCCATGGCAAGCTTGCCGAAGAGTGGGGCATGGCCAAAGAAAATATTTTCATCGGTGAAAACGGACAGACTTTTGAATTTTGCCGTGAAGATGGTGAAGTAAAAGGTGCCCTTGGTCCAGTCGTGACCTCTGGCAAAGTCTTTATCGATGGCTTGGGCGTCGGTGATGTCGGCAATATCGTTTTGCGTGACCGCCAAATGTTGTCGCAAGATGGTGTGTTCATTGTCGTCATCGTAATGGAAAAAAGTACAGGCAGAGTCATTGCCGGTCCAGATATGGTGTCACGTGGGTTCATTTACGTCCGCGAATCTGGCAAGTTGATGGACGAAGCCAAAAAAGTGATCCAGCAAGCACTGGATAAGTGTGAAGCTAAAGAAGTCACTGAATGGGCTGTGATCAAATCTTCTGTTCGTGATGCATTGAGTAAATTTATTTACGGAAAGACGCATAGAAGACCGATTATCTTACCAATTATTCAGGAAGTTTGATTTTATCTGTAATAGAATATATAAAAGGGCCGAAGCATTGATGTGCTTCGGCCCTTTTTGCGGCTATTATTATATGTTTTGCGGCCAGCTAAAATCAGCGGATGAGACTTTTTGGATAGCTTGTGCCAAAATTGAAGCCGCGGCAGCGATGTCTTCAAGCTTGGCATATTCGGCGGGGTTGTGGCTGATTCCAGCGCGGCAAGGAATGAAAACCATCCCCGTGTGCGTATAGTCAGTCCAGTGCATGGCATCGTGCCCGGCACCGCTTGGCAGCCGCAGAAAATCGACTTGCTGCTTGCGGCAGATTTCTTCGAAAAAATCTAGCATTTGCGGCTGTATGGAAGCCGGGGCTTCGTCAGCCAGCAATGTAGTTTCAAATTCCAAGCCGCGCGCCTCACAAATGCTGGCGATAGAAGCAGATATGCCTTCAGTGACACGCTTTTTCGTCTCAGCGCAAATACTGCGAATATCGATGCCTAATTCGACGTCGCCGGGAATTACATTCATTACGCCTGGCTTGGCATCAAGGATGCCGACGGTCGCGACAGCCGGCGTTGATTTTTCGGCGGCGGCAAATCTTTCGACGGCAAGGACTATTTCTGCTGCGCCGCAAAGACAGTCGTGTCTAAGCTCCATCGGTGTGGCACCTGAATGATCAGCTTGACCATGCAAATGGATTTTTAAGCGCGTCGGTGCGGCAATTCCCGTTACGATGCCGATTTGTTTTTTGTGATACTCTAGGACTTTTCCCTGTTCGATATGGATTTCAAAAAAGGCTTTGAGTTTTGCTGTGTATTTTGCAGTATCAATTAAATCAGGTGAAAGGCCGCGCATTGATAGCGCCTGATAAAGAGAAATCGAATTCTTATCTTTAAAATGTTGGAGGGCCTCTCTTGTCAACTTGCCGCGCATAGCCTTGCTGCCAAGCGTAGCCGTGCCGAAGCGGCTGGATTCTTCTGCCATGAACAAGACGATTTCAACGGCATGATCGTTTTTCCAGCCAGATTCTTTTAAACTGGTGATCGCTTCGATGGCACAGAGGATGCCGACGATTCCATCATAGTTTCCTCCTTGAGGAACACTGTCTGCATGCGAGCCGGACATGATAGCAGGAAGCTTTGGATCAAGTCCTTCAAGGCGGCCGATGACATTGCCGAAAGCATCGGTACGGATGCTTAGGCCAGCCTTTGTCATCGTCTCGATGATAAAGCTGCGGGCCTGCCAATCTTCATCGCTGAAGGCCAAGCGAGTGATGCCGGATTCACTGCTGGAGAAATTTTCGAGTGTTTTTAATTGTTCTGCTAAACGCTGTTTTGAAATCATAGAGGCCTCCTATAAAAATCTTTTAGGAATGAAATACGCTATGATTATATTTCTTTTTTTATCATTATGCAACTGAACATTTGCAATAATCATGGAAATGGAGATTGTGCATCCGGTTTTGGTCCTGCGGTTATCGGGTGGAATGGATGAACCCATAATATATGGCACAATGAACTTGGTCTTTATGATCTATCCAGTGGCATTCATCTGTATATGGATCATGATTCCGAAAAGCAAGGGCGTGGATATCGAGTAGGGCTTATTTTGTAAAGCTGCTCACTTTTATATTTCGCTGAGACGCAGCCTTACTTTAAACTCGAGTTCGGTCAGGTTATAGACTTCGTCTAAAAGCGCTGCACGAAATGTGCCGGGGCCATAGGATTTTTTTACCGCAATTTCACCGCTGATTCCCATCGTGCTGATGGCGGCAAGGCTGGCGGCTAAGCTGCCTTTGCCGCTGGCGAGATATGCGGCGGTCAAGGCATTGAGCATGCAGCCAGTACCCGTTATGTTCGCGAGCATTTCCGTGCCATTTTCGCCGAGAAAGCTTCGTTTTCCATCCGTGATGAGATCCGCAGCGCCGGTGGCGACGATGACGGCGCCGCTTTGCTTTGCTAGTTTTTTGAGGAGTTCAACGTTTGCAGTGATTCCGGCTCTGTTTATCGCATCATTTTCGCCAGCATCGATGCCTTTGGCATCGTTTTCGACACCAGCCAAAGCTTTGAGTTCGGAGATATTGCCTTTGATGACAGCTGGTTTACAGTTTTTGATGAATTTTTTGGCAAAGCCAAGGCGCAGGTCACTGCAGGCAATGCCGACGAGGTCAATGCTGGCAGGAATATCGTTATGTTGAGCACTGTGTCCGGCAATTTCCATTGAGGCTAGACGGACGTCGGTGATGTTGCCGAGGTTTACCGCTAAAGCTGCAGATAAGCTGGTTATACGGGAAACTTCTTCGGGGTGTTCGGCCATGATCGGTTTGGCGCCGGCAGCCAGGATGATGTTAGCACAATCGTTGATGGAAATTGGATTGGTTATGCAGTGGATCAACGGCTTTTTTTCTCGTATTTGTTGTTGCAGGAATAATAGCTCCTGGCAAAGCAGTGCATTATTTGTCATATACTTTTGCTCCTAAGTGTTTTTGGATATTTTGCAGCAATCCATTTTTCCGCAGGGCAATTAAAAAGAAATAGGCGATGGTGCCGCCAATCAAAGTGCCGCAAATAAAGAGCGGTACATAAAAAAGCCAGGTCAGGCCGGTTTTTCCATAGAGGAGCGCCATGACGGGATAGGATACGATTGCGCCGATGATGCCGGTACCGATGATTTCTCCGAGCACAGCACAAAGCAGTTTCCCCTTAGACAAGCGGTATAAAATACCAGATAAGGCAGCTCCGAAAACGGCTCCGGTCAGGGCAAGCGGCGGAATTCCCATAAGGACCATGCGCAAGATGCCGATGGAGGCAGCGCAGAGCAGGGCATACCAAGGCCCGAGCAGTACGGCGCAGACAATGTTGATGAAGTGTGCCATCGGGCACATGCCCTCGATTCGCAGCAGTGGCGAGATGACGACGCCGAGCGCGATGAGCATAGACATCATGATGAGTTTTAAGAGACGAGCATTTCGTTGCATACAGATACCTCACTGATTCTTTAGAGTTTGAATACATAAAAAGCCCGGCAGGGCAATTGCACTGCTGGGCTTTGTTTTGCGAAAATATGAAATTGGTGTATAAAGGCGATAGCATGCCCGGCAATGCGCTTTTGCGCCAGCCAGATCGGTCGAAGCTCGAAAGCTTCCTCTCAGCCCGAAACACGGGATCCCTCGCTATAAAACTGTTGTGTCAGGCCCAAGATGCTCCTCTTGTGCTTTTTCTGCTAAGCAGATCGACAAATGATTTCTCTTGTATTATAACGGCTATGTAAAAAAAAGCCAAGATAAATTGAAAAAATCTGCGTTCACCGTAGATTTTAGTTGTATAATTGCTCAATCCTTGCTATGATAAATAGCGTAATATGAAGGCGATGGAGTTCGCCATAATTTTGTTCGTTGAACAATGATGACTCCTACCATTTTTTTAATGGTAGGAGTCTTTCTTTTTTTAACGAAATAAATTTTGGGAGGGGATAGCATGGCAACAATCAAGAAATATGCCAAGCGTTTGCGCATTTACGTAGGCGAAACCGATCATTATGAGAAAATCGTCAAAAAGGCGAAAGAGCTCGATATGGCGGGTGCAACCGTTTTTCGCGGCATCATGGGCTATGGGGAGAATAACCGCAAGATACGAACAACAGGTCTGGTGGAGTTATCTTGCGATTTACCTATTATCATTGAAATCGTCGATAGTGAGGAATATATCGATAAATTTTTGCCATATCTCGATGATTTGATTCAAAAAGGTATGATAACGATTGATAATGTTGAAATCATAAAATATGGGAACAAGCTTCCCAATCATGAATAAGGCGGGGTGTAGATTTGTTTGGATGGAAACAGTTTTTGCTTGTCCTAGTCGGTGGCGGTATCGGGTCACTGGCCAGGTATGTTTTGACAACGCTTATTGCCGATAAATATGGTGCGCATTTTCCTTTTGGTACATTGTTTGTCAATGTGGTCGGGTGCTTTATCATTGGTTTTTTCATGATATGGACGACCGAGCGCACGATTGTGTCGCCAAACTTGCGGATTTTGGTAACCGTTGGTTTTTTAGGTGGTTTGACGACGTTCTCTTCTTTTGGCTTTGAAACCATACAGCTTTTGCGTGCAGGTAATGTGGTCAATGCTTTTTTGAATATGGCAGCGAATTTAGGCACGGGTTTTCTCGCGGTATGGCTGGGAATTATTGCGGCGAAATGGATTTGAGCAATTTGGTTGGGAAGATTTTTGTGCTATTAGGTAAATATTAGGAAATGTCGTGTTTTCTGCCGAGGGATTTGATATAATCGATAGCATAGAAACTTACGCAAGAAGAGCAATTTGGCTATATAGAGAAAAAGCAAAGGGGGTTGCAGATTTTGAAGATTAATATTGCCGTGGCAGGAAGCAATCGAATGAATGCTGAAGAAGTGGTGGATGCCATGCAGCTGATTTTGGGGAATGTTGTGCGGAATGCAAAAATTTTCACTACGACGGAAATTATCGATGATAAGATAGCGGATTTATTTGTTTGTGCGACGACGCAAGCTGCCGAGCTGGCCAAACGGGTGCCAGCAAATAAAATGATCGTTTTGGATTTGCAGCCAACATCACAATTCTTTGTTGAAGTTGCCCGCATTCCGGCAGGGCAGGATGTCTATATATTCAATTCCAATTCCAGGTACGGTGAACGACTGGTGGATTCTTGCCGGCGCGTCGGGATACGAGAGGTCAATTTCAAGTTGCTCGGGTATGAAGAAATCACTGAAGAACAAACCATCGCGGCATTAAGGCAGGCTAAGTATATTATTGGCATTGCTCGGCAGGTCGGAGAGAAAGTACTGCTTTCTTCACGGTATGCTGAATTTTTACAACCGGATGTCCATATCACGGGAATTTATAGAGTGGCTTCGATGCAATCGGCGTGCATGCTCATCCAGTGGGTGGCATCGTATTTTCATCAAGCCGTGACGAGGCAGGTATCGTTGATTACCAATAAACTCAGGGCAGCGGTCATTCGAAATCATGAAAATAACGGTGCGGGAGATTTATCTGGTGTAGCAAATGAACTCGACCGATTGCTCACGGAAAGCAATCAATCGATATTGACGATGCATGATGCGGTGATGAAATCGTTCGCCAATCAGATTTCACCGAATATAACGATGGTCGATACACAGGAAAATAGTGCGAATCTATGCCGAAACCATGAAAATTCTTCGAATATGGAAATTGTCCAAACGTTAGAGAATATAAGTGCTCTCAGTGAAAAATGCCAACAGCTGTCACGTAAAGTGGAAAATCAAATATGAAAAAATGACTGTCGCAGAGAAATCTGCAGACAGTCATTTTTTATTCGCTGAGCAAGGAGTTTTTTATAAAATCGACCAAGGTTTCTGCGGCATGGGAAAGATGGCTGTTTTTCTTGCTGGCTAGGGCAAAGGGAATATAAAGTGGTGGATCGAGCGGAATCGACGAGAAGTTCTGATCATTTTCTAAGGCTTCGGCGGGCAACAAGGATATTCCAGCGCCGCAGACAATGAGGCGTTTGGTTGTCTGCAAGGAATTTGAAGATAAAGAGATTGAAGGCTCGATGTTCTCGGTACGGAACCGGTCAAGGATGATTTTTTGCGATAGACAGTTTTCTTTGAATAAGATGAACTGTTCTTTGGCTAGAGCCGAAAGCTTTAATTTGTTTTTGTCTTTGAACATGTGATATGTCGGCAGAGCAATGCGGATTTCCTGTTTGCCCAAAGAAATGATATCAAGGGTATCGGGGATTTGTTTTATATCAGAAGAAAGGCTGATAATGGCAAGATCAAGCTGGCCTTCCTCGAGTTGTTTTTGGAGAGATAGAGACCCTTCTTCGTGGAGAGCTAGATCCAAAGCAGGATAGAGTGCGCGAAACTTGGCTAAGAGAAACGTCAGTACCGAGACGCCGGTTACCGGTGAAATCCCGATGCGAATCGATCCGCTGCTCAGATTCTTCAGCTCGGTCACCGTCGTGATGGCTTTTGAGACATCGTTCATGATGATTTCGATGTGATTTGAAAAAACCTGTCCTTCAGCGGTCAAGGAAGCCGTCTTTTTATTGCGGATGAAAAGCTGGATGCCAAGTTCTTCTTCTAAGCGCTTGATGGCGGTTGTCACGCAAGGCTGTGATACATACATCTGCTCAGCCGCTAAAGTAAAACTTTTTAGTTTGCTTACGGTAAGAAAATATTCAAGTTGTTTTAGTTCCATAAGAGATGCTCCGTTTCCTTTAGCAACAGTCAATAAGCTGAGGTCGATCGTGAGTCCTTTGGCAGCGTTGCTCTGCAGCCAAAGCAGTAAGTATATTTATTATAGCATAAGATACTATCGGTTTTTGTAGGAAAATTTCCCAACAAATCAAAATTAAAATAAAATTTATTATAGAATAAAAAATAGATATAATAACAAATTGGCTTGAATGATATAATGAGTACATGATTTATAAAAACATACGGGAATGTTGTTTAAATATGTATGATGTTTTTATTCAATAGATGAAGATGATGAAATTCTATTTTGATAGATGATATAAAGACAAACGTGCATGTATAAAATCTGTATATTTGATTGTGAAAGGAATTTTGTTATGGAGATTTACAACCGAATCGAAAATCTCGCCGATGAATTGAAGCAGAAGACAATCGAATGCAGACGAGATTTTCATGCATATCCAGAAAGTGGCTGGACGGAATATCGGACAGCTTCTGTTGTCGCTGCGAAATTGACAGAGCTCGGGTATCAATTATATGTGGGCGATGCTGCTGTGGATGACTGTGAAAGGATGGGCGTCCCTTCGGCAGAAGCATTGTTGGCAGCAGAAAAGCGAGCAATTGCGCAAGGTGCGGATGAGCAATGGGTAAAAAAAATGCAAGGCGGCAAAACTGGAATCGCAGCTGTGCTCGAAATCGATAAAGAAGGTCCCGTTGTTGCCCTGCGATTTGATATGGATGCAAATGATGTCAGTGAAGCAGCTGATATGAAGCATCGCCCTCGAAGCGAAGGGTTTTCTTCGAAAAACAGCAATGTCATGCATGCTTGCGGACATGATGGTCATACCGCAGTCGGTCTTGCTGTAGCGCAAATTCTAGCTGAGCTCAAAGCTGAGCTTAAGGGAACGGTCAAGCTCATTTTCCAACCAGCGGAGGAAGGTGTACGCGGCGCGAAAGCGATGGCGGCTAAAGGCTTAGTTGATGATGTTGATTATATGCTCGGGGCGCATTTTGGTTTTAAGATGAATCACACGAGGCAACTGGCGTGCAATGTGACAGGATTTTTAGCGACGACGAAATACGATGCGTTCTTTACCGGAGTGCCAGCGCATGCAGGAGCGGCACCGGAACAGGGGAAAAATGCTCTGTTGGCGGCGGCTTGTGCAGCGCTGAATCTGCATGCGATTTCCCGTCATGGCGAAGGGGCTTCGCGAATCAATGTCGGCAGTATCGAGGCTGGAAGCGGTCGGAATGTCATAGGCGACAAGGCACTGATCAAATTAGAAACAAGAGGGGCATCGAGTCGTATAAACCACTACATGGAAAAACAGGCTCTGCGCATCATCCATGCGGCAGCTCAGATGTACGATGTGGATGTTGATATCAAGCAGATGGGCGGCGCTGCCGGGGCGAATAACACGGAAGTGCTTTCGGCAAAGATACGATCTATTGCGGAAAAACTTGAAATCTTCGATGATTTGGTTGAAACAGCAGATTTTGGTGCCAGTGAAGATTTTTCTTATTTTATGGAACGTGTCCAACAGCGAGGTGGGCAGGCAGCCTATATGATGATTGGGGCTGATTTGGCAGCCGGGCATCATGACTCGTATTTTGACTTTGATGAAACGGCGCTCGATCATGCAACACGGCTTTTGAGCCGGATTGCTGTAGAGCTTTTGTCATAAAAAAACATAGGTTAGTATAAGAACAATGTGGTTCTAATTTGCGGCAAGGGGCGTTTCTGGTTTTATCGCTGGGAACGCATTTTTTCCGTTTGAAATAGAGAATCAAAAAGATAGGAGTGTTGTGCAGTGATGACGATTATGGGAATCATCATAGTTATTGCTACCGTGTATTTCTTGGTGAAACAGTATGATGCAAGGTTTGTTCTTTTGGCATCTGGTATTATTATGGCCTGTATAGGCGGCGTGCCGATGAGTTCTTTGGATGCATTTGCCAAAAGTATGACAAATGCTGGTTTGATTGAAGCCGTTTGTTCGGTTATGGGTTTTGCCATGGTAATGAAGATTACACAATGCGATAAGCATTTGATTAATTTTATGGCAAAAGGTTTGTCGAGAGTGCGTCCGCTTCTGATTCCGGGGGTGGTTCTGGCAACGTACGCAGTAAATGTGGCTTTGCCGAGTGCTGCTGGTACTGCCGCTGCGGCGGGAGCCATATTCGTGCCTTTGATGATGTCGGCAGGCGTGCATCCGGCAATGGCCGCTGCTGCGGTTAAATGCGGCACGTATGGCAGCATGCTCAATCCTGGCTTGGCACATAACCCGTTTGTGGCAAAGATTGCCGGTGTAGGTGTCATGGAGGTAATCGGTTTCCATTATAAAGCGAATATAGCTTCGTTAGTTACAGCGGCTATCATGATCACGTTATTGGCCTACTATTTAAAAGAACATAAAGGGTATAAAGCAAAAGGGCTCGAAGTGGAAGACTCTTTTAAAGTCAATTACTTATATGCATTGATGCCGATTTTACCGATTCTTTTATTGATTTTATGTTCCACGGTTTTTGCTGGCAAAGTCAAGATGGATGTTCCGCAGGCGATGCTGATCGGTGCAGCGATTTCTTTGCTCATCACGCGAACCGCTCCGGTAAAGCTCAGCAATGCTTTTTTTGAAGGGATGGGCCAGGCATATGGCAGCATCATCGGTATTATCGTTTCCGCTGGCGTATTCGTTGCCGGTTTGACCGCTATGGGTCTGGTCAAATATTTTATGGATGTCATGCTCAACAATCCGGCTATCGTCAAAGTCTGCGCTGCTGTCGGACCGTTTATTCTCGGTTTGGTGATGGGGTCAGGCGATGCGGCTACCTTTGCCTTTAATGAGGCGATTACGCCCCACGCACAGGATTTTGGCCTGTCGCAGGTACAGATGGGCAGTATGGCGACCTTGGGCGGTACCCTTGGCCGAACGATGTCACCGATTGCCGGGGCGACGATTATTGTGGCGGGCATCGCTGGTGTGAACCCGATGGAAATTGCCAAAAGAAATTGTTTGCCAATGATTTTTGCAATGATTGTCGGCATGTTCTTTTTATTGATGTAAGAGACGAATGAACCTATCAATACAAAAGGTTCTTGAGACTTGTGTGCAAACTATTTTAAATCCAACCTTTAAAATATGTTTCATAAATATTGGCAAAAGGCCTTCGCGATTGGCCTGTTTTTGCCAAGAAAAAGGGAGTGAGCATTGTGCTCACTCCCTTTTTGAGTGCTTTTTTCCAGAAAACCTTATCGGTATAAATATTATTTTTTCAAATGGAATGGTACGGTAGATACGATGACATTTTTCTTGAGAATCAGCATCGTCCGTAAAATAAGCCCGGTTTGGTTATGCAGCAAACGATGCCACCATTTTCTGGTTTCAAATTCCGGAATCAAAATAGTGATGTAATCGTTCGGGCCTTTCTTTTCGCAAAGTTCGTCGATATAGTCAATCAGTGGTTGGATGACTAAGCGATATGGAGAATAAATCGTGACGAGGCGAATGCCAGGGTTCCAGCAATTCCATTTCTCTTCGACTTTTTGACCGATTTCATCACTGATTGCGACATGGACAGCCTGGACGTCGTCGCCTATGGATTTTGCATAACGCAGGGTATGGGCGATGACACTTGTCGGGCTCGAGATCGGAACGATGACGATATTCTTGCCGCTGACGATTTCAGTAGCGACGTCAGGGTTCATATCTTCAAGCGGCAAATGGAGCTGTTCTGCCATATCGTTATAATGGCTCTTTACTTTTTTGAAGACGAAGATCATCACGGGAATGAAAATGAGTACGACCCAAGCACCATGCGTGAATTTGCTGATGCCGATAATCAGTACGACGATACCGGTAACGAAGGCACCGACGGTGTTGATCGTGCTGCGAAGTATCCAGTAAGGCCCCTTTACTTTTTTCCAGTGATGGATCATGCCGGTTTGGGCAATGGTAAAGGAAATAAATACGCCGATTGCGTATAGAGAAATTAAATGTTCCGTGTCGCCTTGATAAATGAAAATCAAAGCACCAGCGGCAATACTCAACAAGACAATCCCGTTAGAGAAACTCAGGCGTTCGCCGCGTTCGCCTAAATAGCGAGGCATATAGCCATCACGGGCAAGAATCGACATGAGTGGCGGCAAACCATTGAAAGACGTATTTGCTGCCAGATAGAGAATGAGCATTGTCGTGAACTGGATATAATAATAGAAAGCATTGCGTCCAAAAGTCAATTCAGCAATTTCCGATAAGGCCGTACTGTTTTCAAGCGGCAAAATATGAAAATGCATGATCAAAAAAGAAATCCCCAAAAACATGACGCCGAGGATACCGGACATCCACAGGGAGGTAATCGAAGCATTTCTTGGTGCAGGTTCTTTGAACATCGGCACTCCATTAGAAATCGCTTCAACACCTGTCATCGAGCTACAGCCATTG
>CBDTTM010000071.1:0-11690 GCA_965363355.1 uncultured Selenomonadaceae bacterium
GTAATAATCAAGATATGCGATATCCGTCACCTCAATTGCCCTAGCATACTCTGTTAGCTGCGCTCTAGCTGGATAGATATCGGCATAATTGACGAGCAACGAAATCGGCAACGCCTTATTCTTACTGGCGTGCACAATCCCTGCAAGAATGCTGTTGGCTGTCACAAAGGCTGGAAATCTACCATCGGTCACCACAACACATTTTTGCATGACACCATCGCGCATCGGCAAAATAAAACCAGTACAAGGAATATCCCCCGCAATATCATACAAGATGTAATCAATCGCAAACTTTTCGATTACCTCTTGATTTTCAAGCATCTCATCGGCAATATGAATACCTCTTGCCATGCAGCCGCCACCTGGTTCTAAACTGCCAAGTTCCAGACAATAGACGCCCGCCGGTGATTTTATGATATAGTCCTCTATATTGATTATGTATTTTTTACGATATTCTTCCAAAACTGGCGTGATATCCTGCTCTCCACGCAACAATAAGGTCGAATTCAAACTGATATCATTGCCAACCTGCAGAACCTTATACCCTTGCCGAGCCAACGCCGTACTCAGATTGGCCGTAATCACGGATTTACCGATTCCGCCCTTGCCCAAAAAACAAATCCGCTTCGCATTTTTCATATGGGTTCACCTCTTCCTATTAACATTTCTCGTCAAATTTCAAATCTCCTTTGTAAGTGTGCTAGACAAATTTCCCAACCGCAAAAAAAGCAGCAAGCCATCTGATGTTCAGACTAAGCCGCTGCTTTTATTCAAACTTTTTATTAGAAAGAAGACCTTTGTCTCCACAGATATTTTTTACAAACGAAATGCATGGATTGCTTGCTGGAGATCATCTGCCATTTTAGCCAAATGCTGACTTGATGCGGCTATTTCCTCAAGTGATGCGGATTGTTCCTGCGTCGATGCTGAAATCGTCTGCGCCTGCCCCGCTGCATCCTGGCTTTCTTTTTCCATCACCTGCATAGATGTGACGATTTCCTGACTATGATTATTCGACTCTTCAATAGAAGCAGATATTTCGTGGATCTGCTGCGTTATCGTCAAAACCATCTGAACAATCTCCGTAAAATTCTTACCAGCATTATCAACAATCCTAGCACCAGCATCAACTTCAATTTTGCTTTCCTGCATGAAATTGGCTGCTTGGCTTGTACTGCTCTGTACCTCTGCAATCAGCTCACTAATTTGTTTTGCAGCATCTTGGGACTGCTCAGCAAGTTTTCGTACTTCTTCGGCCACGATAGAAAACCCACGTCCAGCTTCGCCGGCACGAGCAGATTCAATAGCGGCATTGAGCGCCAACAAATTGGTCTGATTGGCAATGCTCGAAATAACTTCTACAATTTTCCCAATCTGCCCAGATTTATTTTCTAACAATTCTATAGAACTTACACTTGCGTCTGTCTTTGTCTCGATAATTTGCATCTGCGCTATAGCTTCTCGAATACTTTGTTCTCCTGCAGCCGCATTCTCCGATGTCTTTTCCGCAGCAGCTGAAACCTTTTGCGTGTTTTCAGCAATTTGAACAATCGCATCCGACATCTGTATAACATCTTGCCGTGATTTTTTGGCATTCTGTAATTGCACGTCAGCGCCATGTACCAGTTTCTCCGTCGAAAAAACAACTTGCATAGAAGTCCCCGAAGATTGATCGACCGTTGATGTAAGTTCTTGCGCCGAAGCCGTTAATTGCTGCGAAGAATCTGAAACCTGTCCAATGAATTTCCGCACTTGTTCGAGCAATATATTAAGCAAAGACGCAAAATGCCCAAATTCATCTTGTCGATCCATCCGTATTTCCTGCAAAGTGATTTTTCCTTGATTATCTTTCTGAATACCTTGTTCCAATACCTGAAAGGCCTGGAAAATGGAACGAACCAAAAAAACCGCTGTACAAACATTTATCAGTCCACTCAAAATCAATATAACAAAAACAATTTTGGTTTGTTGATCGATTCTTTCCAATTTCGCCTGGAGAATTTCAGCGCTTTCATCATGTATCTTATCGGTAAATTCCGACAAGGCATCCGCTTTTGTGTCAAAGGAATCCATCATTTTATTTCCTTCAGAAGGCCCTCCATTAATATATGCTTGTGCCATTTTTTTGCCAAGAACATAGTATTCTTCAAAGGACTGACCATACTCTTTAAGACTTTTTTCATTTTCTGGATGCAGTTTTATAAAGGACTGCAAAGACTCCCGAAAACTTTGCGCATTTTCCTCGGCATTTTGGAACCCATCATCTTTTCCGTCCATAGCCCGAGTAGCGCTGATATCACTGAGATATTGTTGCACCTGTATTACTGAATACTTCATTTCATTGGCAAAATTTGCCGAAGGATAATCAATTTCTTTGATTTCATTGTTATAAGAAATTATATAGAATAGTAAGACCGCATTTAAAATGACCGTTGCAAAGACCATGATTCCCAGCATTTGTAACTTACCACGATATGAACTAATTTGCATAAAACAACGCCCCTTCGCAATCGTGTAATATCGATATGAGAAGGTATTTCTTCGACAGAGAGAAGATATCCTTTCAAGATTTCGAGAAAATTTATTTTCATTTCATAGTTATATTAAATGTCGTCTTCAATTTGCGATTTCAACTTACAAATAACATATTATCCCAAAAATTTCATTTTAAATTACAAAGAAGCAGCCCATCTGACTCGATGAGCTGCAAAATTGATATCAATATCATTTTTCATATATTGCCTGTATTTTATTATTCACATGCTTCAAGACAATGTATTCTCTGATCCTTTTTCGAATAAAATCAAAGTATCTGCTTTATCTTCATGAATTTTTCTTGCCCAAGCAGGATCAGCCAGCAGCGCCCGACCAACGGCAACGAGATCAAATTCATTTCGTTCAAGACGCTCAATAAGCGGTTCCAAGCTTGTATGTTTTGCACCTTTTCCTTCAGTGAAAAACTCAATGAAATTCGTATCCAAACCTACCGAGCCAACTGTAATTACAGGCTTGCCTGTGATTTTCTTTGTCCAGCCAGCAAGATTCAACTCGGATCCTTCAAATTCTGGATTCCAATAGCGACGTGTCGAAGAATGGAATATATCGACTCCAGCATCGCGAATTGGCAATAAAATTGCTTCCAATTCTTCCGGCGTATTGGCTAGTTTGTCTTGGTAGTTCCCAAGCTTCCATTGTGAATAGCGGAAAATTATGGGGAAATCCTTACCTACTGCCGCCCGGCAGGCTTTGACGACCTCGCAAGCAAAACGAGTACGATCAACGGCAGATCCGCCATATTCATCCTCTCGCTGATTGGTCTTCGCCCAAAGGAACTGATCGATAAGATATCCATGTGCACCATGAATTTCAATCCCATCAAAACCAATCCGCTTTGCCTCGGCTGCCGCTTGCCCAAACGCCGCAATAATGGATTTGATTTCTTCTTTGCCAAGTGGCTCTGTCACTTGTTTCCCTGTCATTACATCAATGCCAGAAGGTCCGACTGGTAAAGATTCCGGATTAGGGTTCTCACCACCAGCCTGTCTTGCCATCCCAACATGCCAAAGCTGCGGAACAATCTTGCCACCAACTTTATGGACTTCATCCACAACATGTTTCCATCCAGCTAGAGAAGCTTCTCCATGAAAATTGGGTCGATTCATCCCCTCAGCTGCAGCCGGGTGATTAATCAATGTTCCTTCGGTGATGATCAATCCCGTTTCATTTTCTGCCCGGCGACGATAATAAGCCGCAACATCGTCTCCCGGCACCCCATTAGGCGAAAATCCCCGTGTCATCGGCGCCATAACGACGCGGTTTTTTATATGCAAATTCCCCAAAGTAATCGGCTGAAATAAAGGTTCCAATTTTGTTGTCGTATTCATACTAACACCTCATTTACTTTTATTAATCAAATTATACGACCAGTCGTTTTTATTGTCAATAGAAAAATCAATAAATTTTATTCTTTTAAAACTACAATACAGATTGAAAAATACTGCGTTGTAGTTCCCAATCTGTATTGCATGATTATATTTTTGTGATTTTCCGTATTTTTTATTACCCACTATTTTCTGCTTGGATAAATATAACCTTCGAAAACATATCCGTCTGGATCCGGTTTTTCCGAAAAATCGATTGCCATTGTATAAGGGCGAAGATTTTTCTTCCAGCCATGTACCTGTATTGAATCCGTTTTAACTTCATCAACAATAGCTACTCTATACATATTCTTTTCTGCGGCTTTCCAAATGGCAATAGCCCCTTGTCTTGCCTCCTTTAGATTCAGCCCTGTTTCCCAGCCATTTTGGTTGGCCGATACGATCCATTGCCCTACATTTCCATGCCAATTCACACCTGGAGCGGGGGCTACTTTATCAAACTCTTGCAAATCATAGGCCACGGACCAATATTTATCAAATCCTTTGTATTTGGGCTCTTTTTTTTGCATTTGTTCTACCACATTGATTTTATATTGATCTGGTGCTTTATCATAATCACTTTGACGAACAGGCCAAATATAGCCCATGAATTTACGATCATCCATTTTTAGCATTTCTTCATATTTAATTGCCCGAGAAGTCTCTTTGCCCCAACCATCGGTCATCGGGGAATTATAATGTTTATCGCCAAAAGAATATTTCTTTGTCCCAACAACAGTTCCTACATTATATTCTTGAACAATGATACGATCCGCCAAGACTTCACGAACAATTGCAACATGTCCCCCATCACGATTTACGCCTTGCCATTCAGCAATCGCACCTGGAATAGCCTCTCTAACATTGCATCTTACGACCCAGCCTGCCTGTTGTGCCTGTGATACCCAATCATAATTTTCATTGAGCCAATTCACCCCGGGTGCCGGAGCTATTTTTTCAAACTCTTGCGCGGCATATCTAGCACAAATCCCATCAGGAAGATCATGCCAATCTTCCGCCTGCACAAGACCAGACAAAAGCAAAAGGCAGATCCACATACAACACCATATACGTTTAAACATACCAAATCACGCTCCTACTATTATGATATACGTTACTAGACTGCATTATTCTATTTAATATTTTGTGAAATATTATCTCCTATGTAGAAAAATAGCATTTCATAAAATCGATTTCAATTTATCAAAAATACTTAATTATCTTATAATTTTAAGACTCTCATCCAAATATTACAAGAAAAAGATTTTTTGCAATATAAAAACTAGTTTATTGCTATTTAACTATCACAAAGGAGATTTTTTACATAAATAAGCGACTGAACATTTCCTTGGAATTTATTCAGCCGCCATACAAATATTTAATATTTTTATTTTATCGTCAAAGTTATAAAAATAAAATACTCAATTTTAGAATACACTCTTCAAAAAACAGTACTATAACCGCTTATCTCTTCCCCACAACTTCTTTCACTGCTAGTACGATATCCTTTGCTGTTAATCCATATTCTTGCAGTAACGTATCCGGATTTCCTGAACAGCCGAAAACATCTTTGATTCCGACAAATTTCATAGGTACTGGATAATTTTCAGCCAAAACTTCGGCGACCGCAGAACCTAGTCCGCCTAAAACAGTGTGTTCTTCCGCCGTTACAAATGCACCTGTTTTTTTTGCAGATTCAATCAATAGTTCCTTATCAATTGGCTTGATTGATGCTATATTAAGAACCTCTATAGAAATCCCTTCTTTTTCTAACCGCTCTGACGCTTCTATAGCAGCAGCGACCATGATTCCCGTAGCGGCCACAGTACAATCATTGCCCGCTCTCACAAGTTCTCCTTTTCCAATTTTAAACGTAAACGGTTCTTTGTGATAATCTGTTACACCAATTCGGCTAATCCGCAAATATACTGGGCCATTATATTCGTACGCTGCACGTAACGCGGCTTCTGTTTCTGGGGCATCTGATGGACACAGTACCGTCATATTAGGAAGCGACCTCATAATTGAAATATCCGCCACAGCTTCATGTGATCCACCATCATAACCGACACTGACGCCGCCATGTGTACCGACCAGCTTGACGTTGAGTTTGGGATAAGCAACTGTATTTCGGATCTGATCGAGTGCCCGCCCTGCCATAAATACTGAAAAAGTAGCTGCGACAGGAATCATGCCACAAACAGATAGTCCCGCAGCCATTCCAACCATATCTTGTTCGGCTATCCCAACATCCACATATCTTTCTGGGCAGACCTCTTTAAATAAGAGCGCTTTTGTCGCTGATCCTAGGTCCGCATCCAATACGACCAAACGTGGATCTTCTGCCAATTTTTGCAGTGTTCTACCAAATATTTCTCGCATTGTTGTTCCCATCAGCAATTTCCTCCCAAACCAGCAACTGCTTTTTCATATTGTTCTTGCGTCAAAACGCCGCTATGCCACTTAGCTTGCCCTTCCATAAAGGAAACACCTTTCCCTTTAATTGTTTTTGCTACAATCATAACGGGTTTTCCTTTTATGTTCTTTGCTGTCTGTAAGGCTTTCTGCAAAGCTAAAATGTCATGTCCATCAACTTCTATCACATGCCAACCAAACATTTCAAATTTTCCTTTGATAGGCTCAACTTTCATGACGTCATCGGTTGTTCCGTTGATTTGCAAAGCATTGGCATCAACAAAAGCAACTAAATTATCAAGCTTATATTGTGCAGCAGTCATTGCCGCTTCCCAAATCTGTCCTTCTTCTAGCTCGCCATCACCTAAAACTACATAAACACGATATGATTTATTCTGTAGCCTAGCTGCCAAAGCCATCCCGTTTGCGATTGAAAGGCCCTGCCCAAGCGAACCAGATGACATATCTATACCTGGAGTGACTTTCATATCCGGATGACCTTGAAGGATTGATTTATACTGGCGAAGTGTCCATAATTTTTCGCGAGGAAAATAGCCTCTTTGCGACAACGCCGCATATAGTGATGTGCAAGCGTGGCCTTTCGACAGAACAAATCGATCTCGATCTTCCCATTGGGGATTTTCTGGATCAATTCTCATTTCAGAAAAATATAATACCGCCAAAATATCCGCAATGGATAAAGCTCCACCAGGATGCCCTGATTTCACTTTATAGATCATATCGATTGTATCCCGGCGAATTTTTCTTGCAGCTTCCTTTATTTCTAATAACTCCATAATGCAGCCTCCTAAAAAAGCCACCCTATGAATACGCTTAATTCGCCAAAATCCAGCATATTCATAGGTGTGGCTTTATTTTATTGAATCAAATGAATGATATTCCCCAAAATAATACCCACAACACCAAAATCAGCATCGCTGAATGTTGTGTTGGCAAAGCCGAGATTTCCCATAACAGGCATCAATAAAACTGGTAGGAAGGTAATTAAAAGGCCTTGGGCAAATGCACCAAAAATACAACCTTTCAAGCCACCCGTGGCATTACCGAATACACCAGCAGTGGCTCCACAGAAGAAATGCGGAACAACGCCCGGCAAAATAATCGGAAGCCCTGGCATAGATTTTTCAAATAATAACAAGATGGCCATTCCCAAAACCCCACCGGCAAAACTCGACAAAAATCCAATCAAAACAGCATTCGGTGCATAAGGATATACAACGGGACAGTCAATTGCTGGCTTTGCATTTGGTACCAAAGTAGTAGCTATCCCAGTGAATGCTGGAACGATTTCAGCAAGCACCAAACGAACACCAGCTAAAATAACATATACACCACCGGCAAAGGTAATTGCTTGAATCATTGAAAAGACGAGGAAATTTTGCCCGCCACTGAGCTTTTCCTGCACGAAATCAGGTCCAGAGGCAATTGCCACGATAAAGAACAGAACCAGCATAACTAAAGAAATAGCCAGAGATGAATCTCTAAGAAACGTCAATCCTTGTGGAAAATTAATATCCTCTGTTGTTTTTTCCTTATTCCCAAACAAAGAACCTATCCATGCAGCAAAAACATAACCAATTGTACCAAAATGTCCAAAAGCGACATCATCACTGCCTGTAATTTTCTTCATGGTCGGATGGGCAATGGCTGGAAACAGGGCCATAATAAAACCTAGCAATAACGAGCCTACAATAACCAAAGATGTTCCCTGCATTCCGCCAACCGTTAAAATAATACCGATCATACAAGCCATATAAAGGGTGTGATGTCCGGTAAGAAATATGAATTTCAACGGTGTGAAACGCGCAATCAAAACGTTGACGACCATACCAAAAGCCATGATAAGTGCGGTCTGTGTTCCATATTCTTTTAAAGCCATACCAACAATTGCTTCATTGTGCGGCACGACACCATTGATGCCAAAACCTTGCTGGAACATGATGCCAAAAGAAGATAAAGCTGCTACTGCAATCCCAGCTCCACCGCCCAGAATCAGAACGCCCATGACAGTCTTTATAGAACCCTTCAAAATATCCGATAGGCCTTTTTTCTGCGCAATCAATCCTATCATAGAAACTATACCGATCAATACAGCCGGAACACTTAAAATATCGAGTATAAATTTTAACATAATAGCTCTTTCCTCCTTATTTTACCTGATCTATCGCCTGCACCATTTTTTCTTTGAGTTCATTTTTATCAATCATATTATTCAACGATACTACGATACCGCCTAAAGACGTAAGCTGCGTTGCGATATCTCTGGTCCCTACATAGATATCCGATTTAATACCAGAAGCTGAGGACAGATCACTATGCGAAACTTCTGCCTCGACACCAATCTCGACTAAAACTTTTTTGATATTCATTTCAATCATAAAACTGCTGCCAAGCCCACTCCCACAACAAACTAGAATTTTCATTTTTCTTCACTCCTTTTTATTATAGCCAGTGCTTCCACTGGCGTTTTAACACTTTGTAATTCGGCTAAGAGATCTGCTTTCATCATAAACCCCATAAGATCTTCCAGCATTTTCAAGTGACTGTTCTCATCTGGCGTTGCCAACGTAAAAATCAAATCAACCGGATCGTTAAGCGTATGACCAAAAACAATCGGTTTAGAAAGCGTCATGATTGTAAGGCCGAGTTTCTTGGCTCCACATTCAGGACGCGCATGCGATAGCATAATACCTGGTGCAATAACCATATATGGCCCGATTTCCTTATGGTTTTTCTTAATTGCTTCTATATATTTTCTATCTATACTATTTGCTGCCAATAACGGAGCTGCTCCTTTTTCTATAGCATCTTCCCAGCCTCGACAAAATTGCTGCAGCAACAGACCATTTTTTTCAATATATTCCTCCAACATAAAGTATTCCCCATTTCGACATTATCCAGACACTTGCTGGATTATTTGCAAAATCTCTTGTTTCGTTTCAGCTTGCCGTAAACATTTCATAATTTGTTCGTTGGTGAAAAGCTCCCAAAGGTCTGACATGATTTGTAAATGAGATTTTTCATCAACTGTCGAAAAAGCAAAAATCATATCAACAGCTTTATGCTCTGCACTAAAAGTTACCCCTTTTTTCAATCGAAGAAAACTGACGGCTACTTTTCTCGCACCATCATCGACACGAGCATGCGGCATGGCAACACCTGGGCAAACAATAATATATGGACCAAGCTTATCTATACACGCGACCATCTGCTCTGTATATCCCTCCGTAGCAGCACCTGCAGCTTCAAGGATATGCCCTGCTAACCGTACGCTTGATTGCCAATCAACAGCTTTTTGATTGAGACTGATCATATCTTCTGACAAAACATCTTTTAGCCGCAAAGGAACCGTTTGCGCAGCAGCAAGCAAAGTTCTAGCAAATTTTTTATCATAGAAATATTGCATTTGATTATCGATTACTTTGATTTCTGTTTCGGTAAGAATCGGTGATACCCGTAAAACCGCAGTTCCCGGTAAATCAAGTGCTACCGTACTGATGACAATATCAATATCTGTTATATCATTTGCCTGTAATTTATATAGAGAGACAATTTTTACGATATCGATGTGCGGCATACGGTTTTTCAAAGTAATCGCCAAAAGATTTGCTGTTCCGACTCCATTGCCACAGACGAGAAGGACCGATAATTTCTTGGATTTTCGAATTTTGCGCCGTTCTACAGCACCCCCTAGGTGAATGGTCAAATATCCTATTTCATCTTCCGATAATTTGATTTTTGTCTGCAAAAAAATTTTTTCTGCGGCTTTTTTTGCAATCATGAACAGACCACTATATTGTTTCCTGATTTCAGGTAATAATGAATTCGTCAATTCAATCCCGGCTTGAGCACGTTCAATGGATGGTTGTAAATGCATGGCAAGGTTATAAATAAGCTCCTCATCTTCCATATAGATATCACCGAGCCATACCTGCGCATATTCAACAAACTTCCGGGCAAGAGCCAAAGCTGCCAAATTGAGATTCTCATCTTTATTTGCTATCCCGCCCTCTGCAAACAAGTAGATCCGGCTATGCAGCAACTCCTTCATAATATATTGTTTTTCTGTTTCCAATAAAAAATCCGGATGTAAATGCGATAATGCTTCCGCTAATCTTGCTGATAATTCTTTCAACCGTTCCCCTTCATCTGAAATAAAATATACCGGTTGTGCATTATCTATACATTTTTTTTGGACAAGACGTTTATATTGAATGAGTAAAGAACAAATCATGCGATTGATAGACATATCATTTTCTAAAAAATTTTGTTCTTTCATTAATCCCAAAAACACATTTGCAATCTCTGGCACAGGTATATTCGTCGTATATTGCCCAAAGAGATATTCTACGCATACACTTTTTTTGTATTTCTCAATATCCGTAAAATTGTATAAAATGCTAGAAAAAATATGTATCAGCATATCTCTTATGGATTGTTCTGTTCCACCAGCCCATATACCCTGTCCACGTTTTGAGTGATATGTAAGATTTCGTTTATTCAACATATCCTGCACGGTTTTCAGATCTCGAAGCAACGTGTTTCTACTTATCGACAACTGCTCTGCAAGTGCATCGATAGAACAAATATCTTTATCTAATAATTCCGTGACAACTGCTTGACAACGCTCCGTTCTTCCCCAAAGAACAGATTCTGCAGAATTGAGCAAAGGAACTGATTTCGCCACTTGTTCAAGCCAAATCCCCCTTCCTGTTTTTTTGCAGATCCTTAACCCTTCAGAAGCACATTCCCTTGTCAGTAAATCCAAGTCATAGCGTACAGTTCTTGGTGATATTTCGAGTATTGTCGCAAGTTCTTCTACGGTAAACGGTGCGTTTTTTAAACTGCCTTTGAGAATTTTCAGCAGTTTCTGTCTTCTTTCATTACTAACGATGGAAATTCACCTCTTTCTTTATTTGTATTATACGTATTCACTTCTTTTGCAACAAGAACAATGTTTGTCAGAACATTATGGCAAAAAATGATGCTGAAAATTTTTCTTTGGCGTTGCCTAAAAAATAGCCGCCCGAATGAATATTGTCTATTCATTCGGGCGGCTTGAGAAATGTAATATTTCCCCTTCTATTTTTCCGCGAAGGTTATACAATTCCGTTCTTTTTTGCTGCAATATAGGGCTCTATCTGCCATATCAAAAAGCTTTTCCATTTCTATATTATTTTCAGAAGATATTGCGGCTCCGATACTCGTTGTGCAGCCTTGAAGTTCTTTTTCTGTTTTTATTCGAATCTCTTTTGCAATATTTCTCAGCTCTTCACTAGAAACGTCTCGCCGCACAATAGCAAATTCATCGCCACCAAAACGGAAAACCGCAGC
>CBDTTM010000072.1:0-11638 GCA_965363355.1 uncultured Selenomonadaceae bacterium
TGAACCGGGCAATATAAGACAGGCGGGCTATCTCACTACAAAATAAAACACAAGATACGTTTTATTTGTATCTTGTGTTTTATTTGCTTTGCTCTTATTTTTTCTTTGAAGCAACCGCTGTTCGAATGGACAGTTCCTTCAGCTGTTTTGTATCGACTTCCGATGGAGCCTGCGTCATGACGCAAGAAGCACTTTGTGTTTTCGGAAAGGCAATGACATCACGGATCGAGTCACGTTTTGCCATAATCATAACCAAACGATCCAAGCCAAATGCCAAGCCGCCATGAGGTGGCGTACCATATTCAAAAGCATCGAGCATAAAGCCAAATTTTGAGCGAGCTTCTTCTTCTGACAAGCCAATGGCTTGAAATACTTTTGCTTGCATTTCGCTATTATAGATACGCAAGCTGCCGCCGCCGATTTCCGTACCATTTAAGACCATATCATATGCTTTTGCTTTGACTTTGCCTGGATCCGTAAGTAAATACTGTACATCCTCATCGCGAGGAGCCGTAAACGGATGATGCATTGCTGTCCAGCGTTTATCCTCTTCATTATATTCAAACATAGGGAAATCAACAACCCACAAGAATGCGAGCTTATCTGGGTCAATCAAATTGCGGCGACGGCCCATTTCCAAACGAAGCGCACCGAGAGCTTGTGCGACAACTGCAGGTTTATCCGCAATGATCAATAATAAATCATCGGTTTGAGCATCTGTAGCAGCTTGGATATTTGCCAAAATTTCATCGGAGAAGAATTTCTTTATTGGAGACTTCATGCCTTCTTCGACATATTGCATCCAAGCTAAACCTTTAGCACCGTAATTGCTGACATAATCAACCAAACCATCGAGTTCACGACGTGGAATGCCTGCATAGCCTTTGACTTTGATTGCCTTTACTTGTCCACCAGCTTGTAAAACAGCTTCGAAAACTTTAAAATCAGATCCTCTAACTACGTCAGAAAGATCCATCAATTCCATGCCAAAACGCAAGTCTGGCTTATCTGAACCATATTTCTCCATAGCTTCATCCCAGGTCATGCGATAAAACGGAGCTTCAACTTTAGCGCCAATGGAGCGTTCAAATAACTCTTGTACCATACCTTCCATCATTGTCAAAATGCTTTCTTGATCAATGAAGGACATTTCAATGTCGAGCTGGGTGAATTCCGGCTGACGGTCAGCGCGTAAATCTTCATCGCGGAAACATCTGACGATTTGGAAATACTTTTCATAACCAGCAACCATCAAAATTTGTTTAAAGATCTGCGGTGACTGTGGCAACGCATAAAACTTGCCAGGATTTACGCGACTTGGTACTAAGTAATCGCGAGCACCTTCTGGTGTACTTTTCGTAAGCATCGGCGTTTCGATTTCAAGAAAGTCATTGCGGTCAAAATAATCGCGCATAATCTTCGTCACACGGTGGCGCAAAATGATATTCTTCTGCATTTCCGGACGACGTAAATCCAAATAGCGGTATTTAAGGCGAAGTGTTTCATCTACATCGATATTATCCTGAATATAAAACGGAGGGGTCTTCGCTTTATTTAAAATGCGTAACTCTAAGCAATACACTTCAATTTCGCCAGTTTCCATATGTCCATTGATTGTTTCTGCTGAGCGGCTGCAAACAGTCCCTCGAACAGCAATTACGAACTCAGAACGAAGTGATTCAGCTTTTGTAAAAGCATCATCGCCCATCTTTTCTGCTGAAAACACAACTTGAACTAAGCCTGAACGGTCGCGCAAATCAACAAAAATCAGGCCGCCATGGTCACGACGTCTTGATACCCACCCGCATAATACAATTTCTTTCGTTTCATCTGTTTTTCGGATTTCTCCGCAATGATGTGATCTTTTTAATCCTTCTAATGTTTCCATTTAATCCTTCACCTCAGCATATAGCTTATTTACTAATTCTTCTAAGAGAACTTTTTCTTGTTCTCCTGTCTGCATATTCTTTAAGACCGCACAAGCGTCCTTAATTTCATCTTCACCAACAATGACTGCAAATTGTGCTGCGGCCTTGTTTGCTTGCTTCATCTGAGCCTTCATGCTGCGACCAGCAAAATCCATATTTGCCTTAAGGCCTTTTGCGCGAAGATTGCATAAGAGTTTGAATGCCTCTGCTTGTGCACCATCACCAAGGGCAATGACAAAAGCATCGCTCGTCAGTTCATTTTCTGGTAAGAGGCCTTGTTTTTCAAGTGCTAAGAGCACTCGTTCTAGACCGACTGCAAAACCGACTGCTGGCGTCGCGTTGCCGCCGCATTCTTCAATGAGGCCATCATAGCGTCCGCCGCCGGCAACCGCACTCTGTGCTCCCAGTGGCGCATATTTGACCTCAAACGCTGTTTTTGTATAATAATCCAATCCACGGACCAATCTTGGGTCCAAATTGAATTTTATACCGGCAACCGTAAGAAGCGACTGAACCTTAGTGAAATGATCCTGACACTCATCACATAAGCAATCTGTGATATTCGGGGCACCAACAGACAACTCTTTGCATTTATCGTTTTTGCAGTCCAAAATACGCATCGGATTACGATCATAGCGTGAACGACAATCCGGACAAAGCTCGTCAAGTTTATCGCGGAAAAAGTCTTGCAATTTTTCACGGTATACAGGACGGCATTTAGGACAGCCTACAGAATTTAAACTGAGTTCTAATTCCGCTAATCCCAATGTCTTTAAAAATTGAGTGGCTAACATTATGATTTCAGCATCCACCGCTGGATTGTCGCCGCCAAGAGCTTCTATGCCAAATTGATGAAATTCACGATAGCGGCCTGCTTGTGGACGATCATAACGGAACATAGAACCTATATAAAACAATTTATTCAAACTTGATTCGGCATAAAGTTTATGTTCTAAATAAGCTCGCACTGTAGCAGCCGTATTTTCAGGACGAAGGGTCAGGCTTCTTTCACCGCGATCCGTGAAAGTATACATTTCTTTTTCCACAACATCCGTAGTTTCGCCTATTCCACGTAAAAACAGCTCCGTATGCTCGAAAACCGGCGTGCGAATTTCTTTGTACCCGTACAATGCACAGATATCACGTACAACCTTTTCGATATATAACCACTGTCCAACAGTATCTGGCAATATATCTTTTGTACCGCGAGGACCGGTTGTCAACATCAAAAAATTCCTCCTTATTGATCAAACGCTTCATCTAGTAAAGCGGATCGTTTTTCTATATATTTATCCACACAATTAAGATATGTAGTTAAATCCTTAGCATTAAAAGATGTTTGCAAACGCTGCGTCACTGGATGGACTACCTTAGTGGTCGCTGCACCACCAATACCAATGATGCTTTGATGCTCTTCCATGATTTGAATGTTATACATGCTTTCTGCACCACTACGACTGCAGCCAACATTTTCAAGCTGCCCGCTCATATAACCTTGTCGATACAAATAATATGGCTCCAAATCCATCTTACTGACATAATAGAGCGCAATATCAAACATTTTTTGCACAGACTCATCTGTCGGCAAATCAATATCTTCTAAATGCATTTTCAGTTTCGATCCTTTTTTCAAGGCCAAAGCATGCAAAGTTATATCATCCGGGCCAAGGGCAATGACTTTTTTCATGGTATCTTCAACATCTGCTGGAGTTTCTCCTGGAAGCCCAATGATCAAGTCCATATTGATATGTTTCATTTTCGCTGAGCGAAACTGCTTAAACATATCGACAATAGCCTCTGGCGTGTGCTGCCGTCCTATTTTTTGTAGGGTTTTTGCCTGCATCGTCTGCGGATTCACGCTTACCCGGTCTACTCCATGAGCTATCATAGACTCTATCTTTCCTGGCGTAATACTATCCGGCCGCCCAGCCTCAACGGTGAATTCAATCGTCGTATCGGTGTAAAAAGCTTCATGTACCCAGTCTAGCAGCATATTGAAGTACGTATCAGGCAAGCTCGTCGGTGTACCACCACCAATGTAGATGGTCTGCACTTTAAGCTGATGCCTTTTTACCGATGCTTTTGCCGCTAAAAGGTCTTTTTTCAACACAGCCAAAAAACGCTGCAACTCCGAATCTTTCGGCAAGACATTTGAAGGAAATGAACAATACAGACAGCGCGACAAACAAAAAGGAATCCCAACATAAATGCTGACTGTTTTGTTATCTGAGGTTTGCAGAAACGGGCGTTGTTTAAAAGCGAGCCTTGTTATTACCTCCGCTTTTAATGAACTGACCTCATAATCTGTTTGCAGCCTCTGCGCAATATCTTCAAAGTTCATCTGTGCATCAATATAACGATGCACAATCTTAGTTGGCCGAACGCCATGAAGAATCCCCCACGGCGCTGGAGGCATCGAGAGTTCTTCCAAAAAGATATGGTATAAGTTCAATTTTATCAAACGATGCATTGCTGCTTTTTGATTTTCGTCTGATTTTGCCGTACTAAAACGTTCACAAGATATCTCCGCCAAATCTTCACTTTTTATTATAAATTTGGTTTTGACGGTGATAAGCTCTTCTTCTACAACTTGATTTTCAATCTTAATCCATTCATGATCACAAAGCTCATCTTCTGACTGTGCAATTTGGACTTTAAACAGCGTCAATATTTCTTTCACAATTTTTACAATGACTTCTTTGTCGCTGTTGAGATAAAACTTTCTAATCTTCACGCTTTTTTTGGCACTCCTGACAATAACCGTAAAATTTCACTTGATGATCCACTATCTTAAATTTGCTCTTTTCAGAAACATCTGCTTCCAAAGGTTCCAACAAATCATCGGCAAATTCTTTGACTATGCCGCAATCTAGGCAAATCAAATGATGATGCTGATGCTGTTTGGGATCGGTATCATTGAGTTCATAACGACTGCGCCCATCACCAAAATCCATTTTTTGCAATATGTTTAAGTCTCCCAGTAATTCTAAGCTGCGATATACAGTAGCTAACCCGATTTCTGAGCTATCACCGCGCAAAATAGCGTGTACATCCTCAGCACTCAGATGATCTCCAGGACGGTTAATAAACACTTGCAGCACCGTCTGTCGCTGCGGTGTAAGCTTATGCTGCCGTTCTTGCAGTCTCTTTTTTAAATCATCCATCGTAATTTTTTTTGGCATGTTATGATCCCCTCTATAAAATTCAATGAGCCCCTTTAGATGAACAAGTTGTTAAACTTATGGTTCAAATAACTCCATTTTATCAAAAATGGCAAAAGAATACAAAGAAAATTTATCAACGGCTTGCTGCGTTTAAACTAAATACGGATTACGCAAGCGCTCCCGTCCTATTTTACTGCTTGGTCCATGCCCCGGATAAACAATTGTTTCGTCTGGCAAGCATAGCAGTTTCTTCTTGATATTCTCAACGAGCTGCTGCATATCTCCTCCCGGAAAATCACAGCGGCCAATCGATTCAGCGAAAAGCGAATCTCCGCTAAATAAAACTGAGCCGGTATAAAGACAAATCCCACCAGGAGAATGCCCCGGTGTATAGATTATATCAAGGTTAACTTGACCAATCTTTAGTGTATCCCCGTCTTTTAAAAGAAGGCCTGCCTCAGGCGAAATCACTGGTGCACCGCAAAAAAGCGATAGGTTCTTTTTGGCATCCGTCAACATCGGCAAATCCTTTTCATGAATTGCCAAAGTTGCCCCAGTTGTCGCAAGCAGCTCTTGGTTTGCTCCAATGTGGTCGGCATGTCCATGCGTATTGACCACATATTTCACTTGAAGACCTTCTTTTTTTATATAAGCTAGCATCTCGTCTGCATCTGCCCCTGGGTCGATGACTACGGCTTCTTTTGTGTCTTCATCATTGACCACATAACAATTTACGCCTAAATCACCTACGATAAACGCTTCTATTTTCATGATTCAGTCCTCTTTCATATTTGCTGCTATATTTCTTGTGACACTATATACATCTTTTACCCGTCGAAATTTCGTCATGATTTGTTCGAGCTGCAGTGCATTTTTAACATCCAGGCTCATCGTAATCGTCGACGTCTTATTGCTTTTATTCGCCCTGGCATAAACCGCACTAATATTGATTTTGGATTCGGATGGAATAGCTAAAAGGCCAGTAAGCACACCTGTTTTATCATTGCAAGTAACATCAATTGTGACGGTATACACCTTATCGAGACCGATATCCCAATTCACTTCAATGACGCGTTCAAAATCACTGTTTTCATTGATGACATTCGGGCAATCGGCACGATGGACGGACACCCCTCGGCCTCTTGTGATATAGCCAATGATAGGATCTCCTGGAATCGGATTGCAGCAACGAGCTAGACGGACCAGCACGCCGCCTTCGCCCTCTACTAATATCCCATGGCTGGATTTTTTCTTTTGTCCTTGCGGTTTTAATTTTTCGAGCATCTGCGAAATATCTGGCGGCGTCGTTTTTTGAAGTTCTTTTTTGTGTAACTCAATGAGCTTCATGATGATTCCAGTCGTGGTCAATCCACCATAACCGAGGCTAGCCAATAAATCATCTTGATTTAAAATATTTAATTTTTTCGCAACGACCATGAGCCGATTATCTTTTAAAAGCTCTTTTGGTTCGTAGCCAAGGCGTTTTGCCTCTTTTTCAATCAGTTCATTGCCACGAACAATATTTTCTTCTCGTGAAGCCTTTTTAAACCACTGACGAATTTTATTTCGCGTTTCTGAAGATGCCACGATATTGAGCCAATCACGACTTGGCCCGTTATTTTGCTTATTGGTGATAACCGCCACGATATCTCCATTTTTTAGCTTATATTCAAGCGGAACGATTTTCCCGTTTACCTTTGCGCCAATACAGTGATGGCCGACATCCGTGTGGATACGATAGGCAAAATCAAGCGGAATTGAGCCTTTTGGTAAGTCAATGACATCCCCTTTAGGTGTAAAAACGAATACTTCATCAGAAAAAACATCTACTTTCAACGCTTCCACATATTCGCGCGGATCAGAGACATCTTGTTGCAAGTTAACGAGCTGACGAAGCCAAGATAATTTTTGATCATATTCTTTAGCAGCGCCAACGCTCTTGCCTGATTCTTTATATTTCCAGTGAGCTGCTACACCATACTCAGAAACCCGATGCATCGAAAAGGTCCGAATCTGAATTTCCAGCGGGTATCCTTTTGTAGCAATAACAGTCGTATGCAGGGATTGATAGCCATTGGATTTCGGCATGGCTATATAATCTTTGAATCTGCCCGGCAGCGGCTTCCACATTGCATGGATGATTCCCAAAACTCCATAACAATCCTTTACACTGTCAACCAAGACGCGAACAGCGGATAAATCATAAATCTCACTGATGTCTTTTTGATCACGTTTCATTTTTTTATAAATGCTGTAAAAGTGTTTCGCGCGTCCCTGTATCTCTGTCTTAATTGCTGCGGCATCGAGCTGTTGCTGGAGCTGTTTTGTCGAATCCTCAATGAATTCTTGGCGTTCCCGCCTTTTTTGTTTCACCTTTTCAACTAACTCATAATATGTTTCCGGTTCTAAGTAACGCAGGCACAAATCTTCAAGTTCCCATTTTATATTGGATATCCCCAAGCGATTTGCCAGTGGCGCATAAATCTCCAAAGTCTCTTTAGCTATACGCTTTTGCTTATCTTCACGCATAAATTTCAAAGTACGCATATTATGCAGTCGATCTGCCAATTTAATTAAAATGACCCTTATATCTTTGGCCATTGCCAAAAACATTTTTCGATAATTTTCCAGTTGTTGTTCTTCTTTTGATTTATATTCCATCCGGCTCAGCTTAGTAACCCCATCAATAAGCATAGCCACTTCCTCACCAAAAATCTCTTGCATTTGATCTATCGTATACGTCGTGTCTTCTACAACGTCATGCAGCAACGCTGCACTAATCGTTAACGGATCGATCTGAAGATCTGTAAGAATTTTAGCTACACTAAGCGGGTGATGAATGTATTCTTCCCCAGATATTCTTTTTTGACCGGCATGGGCCCCATGCGCTAAGTCATAGGCGCGGCGAATCAAATCAACCTGTGCATCTGGTTGATATTTTACAACTGCTTGAATAATATCATCAATCGTAATGGCCTTGTCGGCTGTTTCTTTCATTTTATTCAACCCCATTAAACAGTATCTTAATAATAATAACAAAAATCCTTTTTATATTATAACATTATTTAGCAAAAAGCACTGCTATATTTGCATTTAATGTAAACATTTGAAAAAATGTTTCACGAATCCATCAATCCTCTTGCAAATGTGGGGGATTGCATCAAATCAAGCTTTTCTTTCGGTGCTGCTTGCAAATAAATATGCGCCTGCAGCAACTCCTTTTCGATTCTGACCAAATTCAGTTCAGCTAAAATCTTTAAAATGTTTTCGATAAAAAACGTAGATATTTCTTTTTGATATCGGTTTTGATATGCTGTTGCAAGTTGGCTTAAGGTCATATCCAAACGACCATCGGTTTCTCCTGCATGTTTTAGCAGCAAATATACTTTACCAACAAGTTCTCGATTCAATGAGATTTTTTCTGCTTCAATTTTTAAATCTTGCAGTTTGAACTGAATGCTTTGCCGGCCCTGCCAAACGTTAAATTCTGGCTGAAAAGCAACATCCACCATAACTCTGGCTACTTTTCCTGCCAAATCTCCTTTGTTCCAAGCAAGGGCTATGGCTTCTTTGCCATCTTGCCCTAGGTTCAAGCGCAAATGAGTGCCTTCTTTCCCGATTTGCCTGGCAGAAACAACCTGCACGTGCTCACACGAAAAAACAGGACGAGGATTTCCCATTCCATAGGGTTCCAATGTCGTTAGTTCATTTACAAGATCGTCATCTACCTGCGTCATAGAAACTCTGGCTTCTATATTCAATACCGGAATATAATCTTTTTCTGACAAAACCTCTATTGCTGCCTGGGTAAGCCGCTCTCTGAAGGCATCGATGTCTTTGGGCAAAATGCTAAGACCTGCTGCCTGCGCATGCCCACCAAAGCCCAACAGTAAATCCTGACACTTTTGTAAAGCCTCTTGCATCTGAAACCCTCGGATGCTGCGACAAGATCCTTTTCCAATGCCATCCTTTATCCCAATAATGACGACCGGTTTATAATATTTTTCCACCAAACGCGATGCAACGATGCCAATGACACCTGTATGCCAAGCCTCGCCTGCCAACACTAAGACTTTTTGCGCCGCGACATCTACTTCGGCAAGTTGGTTTTCCGCTTTTGCCAGAATCTGTTTTTCAATAAGCTGACGTTCGCTATTTTCCTCATTGAGCTTTTGCGCTAAGTCCATAGCCAAGACTTTATCGTCACTGAGCAAAAGTTCTACGCCCACGCGTGCACTCATCAATCGGCCCGCCGCATTAAGGCGCGGTCCTAAAATAAAGCCAACATGGCCTGCATCTATCTTCTTGCCGTTTAAATCACATACTGCCAACAAAGCTTGCAATCCAATCTTATCGGTATCGCTCATTTGTTCTAGCCCGCATTTTACCATACGCCTGTTTTCTCCGAGCAACGGCACAATATCAGCAATCGTCCCTAAAGCAACGATATCGAGATCCTCAAGAAAAACTTTATTTTCCATAGTTTTCCACAAAGCCTGACACAGTTTAAAAGCTACACCTACACCAGCGAGTTTTTTATCTGGATAGGAACAATCGAGGCGTTGTGGGTTGATAACTGCCGTTGCTTTAGGCAGCTGCTCTCCTGGCAAATGATGATCGGTTATAATAATATCAAATAAATCTGCCACTTGATCTACTTCTTCGATCGCCGTGATCCCACAATCGACTGAAATTAAAACTTGATTGACCGCAGAAAGGCTTTTTAGCGCAGCTGCATTAAAACCATAGCCCTCTTCTTGCCTATCCGGTATGTAAAAATCAACCTTAGCACCAAGTTGACGAAGCGTCCTTAATAATACAACGGTAGCCGTAATCCCATCGACATCATAATCTCCATACACGACGATATTTTCATTTTGGTTGATTGCTTGTTTTATCCGGTTTACTGCCTTGTCCATATCCTTCAGTAAAAAAGGATCGTAAAAAGGCTGCTCGTTGACATCAAGAAAACGCCTTATTTCATTTTTATCTTTCATTCCCCGATGCAATAAAATCCCAGCAACAACTTTTGATATCTTAAATTCCCGGGCAAATGCATTGAGTTCGGTTTCGTCTATTTCAGAAAAACTCCATATTTTTTCCATACAAATCAAAATTCCTTTCCCTTTGAAACCTATTACAGCTTATCTAAAAACAGAGCACAGGATACACCCTGTGCTCTGTTTGCATTCATTATTTAGTAGCTGTAACAGCTTTTTTAGAACGTTTGTTATCGCTCCACTCTCTAAACGTCACCCATAGCGGGCTTGCGATAAAGATAGAAGAATATGCCCCGACCGCAAAACCAATGAGCAGTGCAAACGCAAAATCTTTTGTCGTATCTCCACCAAAGAAATAAAGAGCAAAAGTCGTAAAGAGAACCGTGCATACCGTGTAAATCGAACGCGTTAAAGTTTGATAAACACTCGTATTGACCAACTGTTCAATATCGCCGCCTTTTCTGAAATGAAGTTTCAGATTCTCGCGCACACGGTCGAAGATAACAATTGTGTCCGTTGCTGAATAACCAACGATGGTAAGCAATGCCGCAACAAAAGTGACGTCCACCTGTTTTTGCAAAATCGAAAATACGCTGAGCACAACTAACACGTCATGAACCAAAGCCAAGACTGCTGCGACACCAAACTTAAATTCGAAACGATAAGAGATGTAAAGTACAATCATTAACCAGGAAAGCAAAGTTGCCCAAAGAGCCTTCAGTAAAAGTTCTGACCCCATCGTCGCTCCGACTTTTTCTTCCCGCAAAACGGTATAATCACCGAGCTTAGTTTTTAAAGAAGCCATAACAGCTTTTCTTTCAGATTCTTCCAGATCGACCGTACGGATCATTACATCGGTAGCCACGGTAGAACTGCTGTCATCGCCAGAAAGCTGTATTGTACTGTTGTCGAGTTTATACTCTTTCAAAACATCTCTAACATCTATGATCGTAACTGGCTGAGAAAATTTCAAATCCATAATTGTTCCACCAGTAAAATCAATGCCCAAATTAAAACCTCTAGTGAGCATACAAATGATTCCTGGAATAATAATCAGAAGAGAAATCGTATACCATATCTTTCTTCTACCTGCAATATCAAACTTTCGCATTTTTATCCACCTCCGCTGACTGAACCGATGCACCATAAATATGCGGATTCTTGAAGTAGCTTGCACCAAACAACAGACGAAGCATATACTGCGTGAATGTCGTTGCGGTAAACAAACTCAATGCCGTACCTACACCCAACGTAATAGCGAATCCTCTAACGGTACCTGAACCCATACAAAAGAGAACAATCGAAGCTAGAATCGTTGTGACATGTGAATCCAATATGGTCGTAAATGCACGTCTATAGCCAGCTTCCATAGAAAGCCTCAACGTCTTGCCTAAACGCACCTCTTCTTTAAAATGTTCAAAAATCAAAACATTGGCATCGACGGCCATACCAATGGACAAAATGATACCGGCAATTCCCGGCAATGTCATTGTTGCATCCAATAATTTCAAAACAAGTAAAAGCATAATAACATATGCCATCAAGC
>CBDTTM010000073.1:0-11499 GCA_965363355.1 uncultured Selenomonadaceae bacterium
GCACGGGATTCTGAATCCCGCATTCGTTGGTTCGAGTCCAGCTACCCCAGCCATTGTATTTTAGAGCATCGCGCAGGCGATGTTTTTTTGTTGGAAAATATAGATGAAAAATGGGCGCGGGCAAATCGATTGGATTTGTCCTCGCCCATTTTTTTTAATGATCTGATAGGTTATCCGTACGCAGATCGATTTCTTTCAATGGAATAAGCTTTGTTTTGTGTTTGATTTTATACCAAAAATAGAAAATCAAGATGATCGGGATGCCAATGTAGGTCGCGATGGCACCATTCCAATCGATTGTATTACCCATGAAGGCTCCGTAATTTTGTCCAAGCATTACAAGCAAGCATAAAGCCAGTGCAAAGAAGGAACCAAATGGAAAGAGCTTTGCCCGATATTTAAGTGAAGCAAGATCTTTGCCTTGAGCGACAAAAGCTCGGCGGAATCGGTAATGGCAAATCGCGATGCCGACCCAGACGACAAATCCTGTCATGCCGGATAGGTTCAACAGCCAGGTATAAGCCGTTCCTTCACCAATCAGCGAAGTCAAGAAGGCTAAGAGTCCGAAGCCTGCCGTCAAAAACAATGCATTCGTCGGAACGCCGCGTTTGTTGACTTTGGCAAAGGCTATCGGTGCTTTGCCTTCTTTTGCCATAGCATAAAGCATACGTGTCGAAGCATAGAGCCCCGAGTTGCCGCACGATAATACGGCAGTTAAGATAACAAAGTTCATCAAGGAAGCCGCTGCATTGAAACCAGCACGGTCGAGAACCAACGTGAACGGGCTGACAGCGACGCTTTCAACATCGGTCTTAAGCAGGTTCGGGTCCGTGTAAGGCAGCAAGAAACCGATGACGATCATGGTTCCGATGTAAAAGAGCAAAATACGCCAAAAGACATTGTTGATGGCTTTTGGTACATTTTTTTCTGGGTCTTCACTTTCCCCAGCAGCGATGCCGACAAGCTCAGTTCCCTGGAACGAAAAAGCAGCAATCATAAAGATGCCGACGATGGAGCCTGCTCCGCCGACAAAAGGCGCTTCGCCGTTTGTCCAGTTAGAAAAACCAGGGGATTGGGTGCCGATTACACCAAAAATCAAGAGAACGCCAATTGTCAGGAATATCAAAACCATGGCGACTTTTATACTGGCAAACCAGTATTCACTTTCACCGTAGGCTCTAGTTGACAAATAATTGAGGATAAATAAAACGATTAGAAAAACAGCACTCCAGATGATGGCCGGAGTGTCCGGAAACCAAAATTTCATGACGAGTGCGCCGGCGACGATTTCGACGGCTAAGGTAATTGCCCAATTGAGCCAATAATTCCAGCCGATAGCAAAACCGAGGGCTGGGTCGACAAATCGGGAAGCGTAGGTGCCAAAGGATCCTGGCACTGGCAGATAGGTAGCCATCTCGCCCAAACTTGTCATGATAAAGTAAACCATAATACCGATGACAGCATATGCCGCCAAAGCACCGCCAGGCCCCGCGGTGCTGATTGATGCCCCACTGGCCAAAAACAGGCCTGTCCCTAAGGCACCGCCGATGGCAATCATATTCATATGCCTTGTCTTCAGGCTGCGCTTAAGCTCGCCTTCTGTCAAAGGTTCATTTTCCCTTGAAAGGGAAAGTTCTTCTTCGTTGATACTCACCGAATCCACTCCATTTCTTTTGTCTGTGATTTATATGTTTGGTTGTCGAAAACTTATAGCAGATTTGTTTTTCGCGCTATTTTAAAAGCCATAGGCGTGTAAAAAGAGAAATCAGCAAGCTATTTTGACAAACGGGGAAACGCTCTGATTTTTGTATGAAACAAATAACATAAGCATAACATTTTTATTTTACACGAAAATCAGAATAGATGCCATGATTATTTATGTCTTTCGACCTGGATTTGTATCAAATAACGGGGTATTTGGCAGAAAAAAAGCCAGACCATAAGGCCTGGCAAAAAGCAAAACATAATAAAAAATAAGTGCTTTTGAGTAGACCGCAAAATCGGCCTGAAACTCATTATATAGGAAGGCGGGAAAATAGTCTAGTCTTTTGGAAATTTAAGTAGAGAAATTTAATAAGGCAGGATTTTTATTTGGCCGTCAAGAACTTACTACATGTATTTATCAGAAAAGTCAAAGGATTGTCGTGATGGATATGGTAGGATGAAGCAGGATGCGGAGAGGAAGATCTTTATGCGAAGGATGGCAGCGCAGAAAAGTTTGGGGAGGAGAATGGCGAGCCGATGGTTAGCTGGCTTAGTGGCAGCATTACTCCTCTTTTTTAATATGGTACTGCCTGTTCAGGCACAATTGCGGCAGATGGTCCGCGTTGGTTTCGTCAATCTTCCCTACTATATGGAGGTTGATGAACAGGGGCATCGCAGCGGCTATGGCTATGAATGTTTGCAGGAAGTGGCCCAGTATGCCAATTGGCAATTTGAATATGTCGATGGGGCTTGGCCGGATTTGATGAATAAGCTGCATCGCGGCGAAATAGATTTGCTCACCGGGGTTCCTGCGAGTCTGGGAACGAGTCCGGATCTTGCCTTGGTCGGTGCAATGGGAAGCATGCATTTGACGTTGTCGAGAGCTCCAGGTATCGATCCCCAACAAAAGATTCAACGAATCGGATCTTTGTTTGGAGCTTATGGAGGCGATGTCTTAGAAAAATACAGCCAACAGCAAAATTTTTCTTATACTTCGTATCTTTATTCATCGGCTAAACTGCTGGAGCAGGCGGCGAGGACCGGGGAAATTGATGCGATCATGGCAGATCGGCAGTTCTTCAATGTGATGGGGCCGGTTGTCACCGATTTTGAGCCACAGCTGATCTATATGGCAGTGCGCAAAGACAATCCAGAATTATTGAATGAGCTCAATGCGGCAGTTGCCGATATGCAGCAAGAAGATCCGCATCTGCTCAATCGGCTTTATCAGAAATATTATGTCAATACGATGGCGGTCCCTTTGGTACTGACTCCGGAGGAAAAAGCCTATTTACAGAAGAAAAAAGAATTGGTCATTGTTGCATCTCCAGACCAAAAACCTTATTCTTATTTTTCTGATGGAAAAATTGCGGGAATTGTCGGTGATCTTGTAGAGAAAATGGGGAGAGACCTAGGCATCCGCATTCGTGTAATTGAGCCTAAAAGCTATGCGGAAGCTTTGAGCTTATTGCATAATGGAAAGGCGGATGTCCTGGCGAATTTCTTTGGTGATTATAGTTGGGCTGAGGGGAACAAGGTCCGCATTACCCAGCCGTATCTGCGGTCGCGTTATGTTTTATTGACGCGTAAAGGCGCGCTGCCACAGAGCCCTAAAGTCGCTTGCGTAAAGGATTATTTTTATGCGAAGTCTTATGCTGCCAAGATTTATCCCGAAGGCGAAATCGTATATTTCAATACAATGGAAGAGTGCGAAGATGCGGTAGCAAGTGGGCAGGCCGATGTGACATTCGTCAATCGGTATTCGGTCCAAGCGGTTTTGCAAAGAGGGAAGTATCGTAATTTACAGGCGATTCCGGATGAGCGGCTTTTGCACCAGAGCAGTATGGCGGTCGATATCACGCAAGACCCCTTGCTGCTTCATATATTGAATAAGGAGCTCAATCATTTCAGCTCAGATGAGATGAATCACATCGTAAATGCAAATACGGCCTTGGCTGAGCCCAACAACAGTGCTTTTGAATTTATTTATCGTTATCCGGGGCCGGTTGTCAGCGGAATACTTTTAATTGGTTCATTGATTGTTATTCTGCTTTTGCGTGTGAATAAAGAGCGGCGGGAACACTTGAATCACGTTAATGAAATCGCCTATAAAGATGAGAATACAGGTTTTTATAATCGGAATTGGCTCGAGGAATTTGTCAGACGACCAGTGGCCGGAAATAAAAACTACGCTATGGTTCTGATTGAGGTAAATAGGATGGACCTCCTCATCGATCAATATGGCGAGGCTTTTGTTTATAAGACGGTTCGTGCTATAGCGACCGGGCTCAGCTGCTATAGCTTCGTGGAAGATTTTGCCGTTGAATCAGGAGCTGGGAAGTTTCTTTGCTTTTGTGATTACGAAGATATCAAGGAATTTAGTGCTTTGATTGAACGCTTGTTGCAGCTTTATGGCATGGCAGAGCGTGATAATATCCGGGTCAGCATTCCTTTGAGTGCAGGGATTTATTTGTATGACGATCCGTTGGTGAGCATGCGGAAGGCCATTAATTTTGCGGCAATTGCTTGCAGTAAGGTCCATAATATGACAGGAAAAATCAACCTGTATGATGAACAGTTGCAAGAACAGCTCCATCTTGAACAGCTCATTGAGTCTCATATGGAAGATAGCCTTGAAAAAGGAGAATTTCAGGTATATTATCAAGGGAAATACGATATAGCCACAGGAAATATTTGCGGGGCAGAAGCCTTGGTCCGTTGGCACATGCCCGAGCTCGGCTTTTTGAACCCGGGAAATTTCATCGATTTGTTCGAGCAAAATGGCTTTATCATACCACTTGATTTTTATATGTTAGAAGCGGTTTGCGTCATGCTGCGAAAGCGGCTCGATGCAGGTGCATCGGTGGTACCCGTCTCGGTGAATCAATCCAGGCTGCATCTGTCAGAACCGGAATATCTCGAGAAATTGCAAAGGCTCATCGATAAATATAAAATACCAGCAGGCTCGATAGAACTTGAAATCACAGAAACAGCATTCGCAGAACTTGGCAGCGGTGCCGAGGGGAAAACTCAAAAATTGTTTGCAGATATGCGGGCCTTAGGCTTTCAAACCTCGATCGATGATTTTGGCAGTGGTTACTCGTCGTTCATGCTGTTGAATGTTTTGCCGTGGGATACGCTCAAAATCGACCGCTCGCTGCTCACTTCATCGAGCAATTCGCGTCGGACACAAACAATTTTGGGGAAAATAATCGAGATGGCAAGCGAACTGGACATCGATGTGATTTGTGAAGGCGTAGAGTCGCAGGAGCAAGCTGATTTGCTGCTGCGTCTTGATTGTCATAAGGCCCAAGGGTATCTCTATGCAAGACCTGTTCCGGCAGAGCAGTTTGAAAAAGAACTCGATAAAAACGAAGGAGGAATCGTATGATATGAAAATAGCAATCATTGGGGCGGGGCGTGCAGGACGTGCGCTGGGAAGCGCATTGAAAAACAGACATATTGAAATCGTTGCCGTTGCCGGTGGACATAGTTCTCAAGCTAGGGATTTTGCCGAATCAATCGGTGCGAAGTTTTGCTCACAGGCAGTGGATGCTGTACAATTGGCTCAAATTGTTTTGCTAGCAGTGCCAGATAGAGAAATAGCAATTGTTTCAGAGTCGTTGGCCCGAGAACATCTGCCAGAAGGTGTAGTGGTTTTGCATATCTGCGGCTCAAAAGATGCTTTTGTATTGAAGGCGCTGCAGGATAAAGGGGTGGCTGTTGGCTCGATGCATCCTTTGCAATCATTTACCGAAAACACCAAAATAAGTGCAGCAAAGGTTGCGGATAGTTATTTTGCCATTGATGGGGACGAGGCTGCGATGACTGCTGCAAAAGCTTTGATCGAAGCCGTTGGCGGACATGCGTTGATGATTTCTCCACAGCAAAGAGCACTTTATCATGCGTCCGCCTGCATGGCGTCAAACTATATGGTGGCTCTGCTGCGTGGCGCGACGCAAGTTCTTGGGAAATGCGGTATCGAGGAAAAAGATGCCCTGGCGGCACTGCGACCGATCTTGGAGGGGACTCTGCAAAATATTCTCGAACAGGGGACGAAAAAAGCGCTTACGGGGCCAATCAGCCGTGGTGATTTAGAAACGGTGCAGGTACATGTAGACAATCTAGATGCTTTTTTGCCGAAGGAGGGGAAACTATACAAAGTGCTTGGGGCCTATACGGCAGATTTTTGTGCAGTCGAGCATTTGCTGCCTGAAGCTAAGTCTCGTGCAATCCAACAGGTGCTGGATTTTGAACTTTAATAACCAAATGAAAGAAAAGGGAAAATCATTTCTTAATAACAGACGTGTGTACATGGGAGCATTTACAGAAAAAGACATTTTGTTTGTTGGTACTGAACAAAATGCATGAATAATCTCTGTGTGCAAATAAAAAATCATTGACTATTGTAAAAGTGTAAACTATAATAGTGTCCATTAGGATATGAGGAAGAGAATCGGAAAATGTGCTTTCTTGTATACTGACCAAATATATGGGGGGATTTCGTATGATGTTAAAAAAGAAATGTTTGGCAGCTATGCTTGGCGTTGCGCTGCTTGGTACGATGGTTGCCGGATGCGGTGATCAGGCAAAGAGCGATGAAATAAAGATCGGTGCGAATTTTGAACTCACCGGAAATGTTGCTAACTATGGCAGCATGGGATTGGATGGACTTAAATTGGCCATCAAACAAGCCAATGACGCTGGCGGTGTCAATGGCAAAAAAATCAATTTGGTCATCGCCGATGATAAATCAGAAGCTTCAGAAGCTGCCAATGCGGCGACGAAGCTGATTTCAACAGATAAAGTAAAAGTACTCGTCGGGCCAGCTACGACAGCTAATGTCTTGGCGACGACACAAATTGCCGGCGATAGCAAGATTCCATTGATTGCGCCGATGGCGACAAGCCCTAAAATAACCGTGGACAATGGCAAGGTAAAACCATTTGTATTCCGCAGCTGCTTTATTGACCCATTGCAAGGCGATGTAATGGCTACATTTGCGACAAAGACGTTGAAAGCTAAGACAGCAGCTATCTATGTGGATTCTAGCTCTGATTATTCCAAGAGCCTCGCACAGGTCTTCAAAGAAAAATTTGAAGCCGCTGGCGGTAAGGTTCTTGTAGAAGAAGCTTTCTTGCAAAAAGATCAGGATTTCAAGGCGACTTTGACCAAAATCAAAGCAGCGAATGCAGATGTCATCTTTGTTCCGGCTTATTATGAAGAAGTCGGCAAAATCGTAAAACAGGCTCGTGAGCTTGGCATTACAAATGCGATCATCGGGACAGATGGCTGGGATGATGATAAGGTAGTTGACATTGCTGGTGCGGGAGCACTCAATAACACCTTCTTCAGCACACATTATTCCGATCAGGATAAAGATGTACAAAGCTTCATCGACGCTTTCAAGACAGAATACAATAAAGCTCCGAACGTATTTGCCGCTTTAGGCTATGATGCTGGCAAGATGCTGGTCGATGCGATCAAACGCGCTGGCAGCGATGATCCGGAAAAAATCCGTCAGGCATTGGAAGAAACGAAGAACTTGCAAGTCGGTACCGGTTTGATCACGATGGATCCGAACCATAACCCAATCAAGAGTGCTGTAATCATTGAAATGAAAGACGGCGCTAAGACAATGAAAGAAAAAATTACGCCGCAAGGTTAATGAGGAAAAAAGGGAGCTGCAAAGCGGCTCCCTTTTCTTAAATACAGCAGAACTGTATGGGTATGAGCATGAGCAAGCAAGACCTTTGGCTGTAAGCTGAGGGTTTTTTCTTGTCTTTGCTGATGGAACATGACTATATAGAAGGAGGAAGCTTAGATGGAATTTACAGAACAGTTCGTGCAGCAGCTAATAAACGGGATATCTCTTGGCAGCATATACGCGTTGATTGCACTTGGCTATACGATGGTTTACGGGATCATAAAACTGATCAATTTCGCTCATGGGGACATCTATATGGTCGGTGCATATATAGGTTTTTTTGCTATCTCAGTCGGGCATTTCTCCATTGTGCCGGCACTTATCATATCGATGGTCGTTACCGGTTTTTTAGGAATGCTCGTAGAACGATTGGCTTATAAGCCGCTTCGTCATGCGCCGCGTATTTCTGTTTTGATCACGGCAATTGGGGTATCTTTTTTCTTGGAATATACAAGCATGTATTTTGTGTCGCCGCAGCCTAGGACGTTTCCGGCGGTCATGGAATCGACGGCTTATCATGTAGGGGCGTTCATCATCAATGGACAACAGCTGCTCATTTTCGCCATTACCGTGATTTTGATGTTGCTTTTAACGTACATTGTACAGTATACAAAAATCGGCAAAGCGATGCGTGCGGTCTCTTTTGATACCGAAACGGCACAGCTTATGGGCATCGATGCGAATCGCGTCATTTCAGTGACCTTTGGTATTGGTTCAGCTCTAGCGGCTGCCGGCGGCGTATTGGTCGGCGTGTATTATAATTCTATTGATCCTTTGATGGGCATCATGCCGGGACTCAAGGCCTTTGTCGCTGCTGTTTTAGGCGGAATCGGCAGTTTGCCGGGAGCCATGACGGGCGGAATCATTTTGGGTGTCGTTGAGGCTCTTGTCAGTGGATTTATCTCGTCGACCTTTCGCGATGCGGCGGCGTTTGCCATTTTGATTCTAGTGCTGCTCTTTAGGCCGGCTGGAATATTTGGCAAAAATACCCGTGAGAAAGTGTAGGTGGCAGCGATGAATTTATTGCGAAAACAAGATTTAAAGATATTAGCAGCAAGCCTCATCGGTTTTGCCATTGTCGATGGGCTTTTGGAAGCGGGCGTAATTGGCGCCTTTTGGCAGTTTAATTTGATTCTCGTGGGAATCTATATTATTTTGTCGGTGAGCCTCAATCTAATCAATGGCTATACCGGACAATTTTCTTTAGGCCATGCGGGCTTTATGGCAATCGGAGCTTATGCGAGTGCTGTTTTGACGACGAATTTTCAGGTGCCATTTTTACTGGCGTTGATTGCAGGTGGATTGGCCGCAGCTTTTTTGGGCTTTTTGATCGGTTTGCCAACGCTTCGTCTCAGCGGAGATTATCTAGCCATTGCTACTTTGGGGCTAGGCGAGATCATCCGCATAACGATCATGAATATACAATACGTCGGCGGCGCAGCTGGCTTTATGGGAATCCCGCATAATACGACGTTTACTTGGGTGTTTTTTGTCATGCTGTTCAGTTTGTTCTTCATCAAGAATTTCGTTAACTCTTCGCATGGACGGGCCTGCATTGCCATCCGGGAAAACGAAATCGCCGCAGAGGCCATGGGCATCAATACGACGAAATACAAGGTCATGGCATTTACGATTGGCGCCGGGTTTGCCGGAGTTGCTGGCGGGCTTTTTGCCCATTGTTTTTATATCATCAATCCAAGCTCATTTACGTTCATGGCATCGTTCAATTATCTGATCATGGTCGTTTTGGGCGGGCTCGGTTCGATTACAGGCTCTATTGCCGGAGCTGTCGTGCTGACGGGGATATCCGCGGCACTAGCGGATTGGCCGGAGTTTCGCATGATCATCTATTCGCTGATTTTGATATTACTGATGTTCTATCGTCCGCAAGGGCTTTTCGGCAATGTTGAATTAGCAGGTACCAAATGGTTTAAACGCCTCAAAGGAGGTAGGAAATAATGGAACTTCTCAAAGCGCAAGGCGTGTCGAAACTTTTTGGCGGGCTTAAGGCTGTCGCCGATTTTGATGTGTATATCAATAAAGGAGAGCTCGTCGGTCTCATTGGACCAAATGGGGCTGGCAAGACTACGGCATTTAATCTGCTGACCGGAGTGTACCAGGCTTCTACGGGATCGATTGATTTCGATGGCAAGAGCATTCTTGGGCTCAAGCCTTATCAGATCACGCAACGAGGCATTGCTCGGACATTCCAGAATATTCGTTTGTTCTCAGAACTCAGCGTGCTTGATAACGTAAAAATCGCTTATCATTCGCATGTCAAATACAGTGTATTAGAATCGGTGCTGCGCCTTGGCCGTTATTTTGGCGAAGAAGCAGAAATCGAAGCAAAAGCAATCGAATTGCTGAAAATATTCAAGCTTGATGATAAAAAAGATGAAATTGCCAAAAACCTTCCATATGGAGCGCAACGCCGTTTGGAAATCGCTAGAGCTTTGGCGGCAAAACCACAGCTGTTGCTGCTTGATGAACCGGCAGCCGGGATGAATCCACAAGAAACGCAGGAGCTTATGAGCATGATCAGCTGGATTCGCAAGGAGTTCGGTTTGACTGTTTTGTTGATCGAACACGATATGAGTCTTGTCATGGGGATCTGTGAGCGCATCTACGTTCTTGAATACGGGACAATCATTGCCAAAGGCACGCCGGAGCAAATCAAAAACGATCCGGAAGTCATCCGGGCATATCTTGGCGGGGAGGCGATCAACTGATGGGCTGCATGTTGAAAATAGAAGATATCAATGTATATTATGGCGCCATCCATGCCATCAAAGGAATCAGCATGGAAGTCAACGAAGGTGAAATCGTCACGCTGATCGGCGCCAATGGCGCCGGAAAATCGACAACGCTGCGGACGGTTTCAGGCTTGTTGAAGCCCAAAACAGGTAAGATCCTTTTTGAAGGATCAGATATTGCGGGGAAAGCTGCACAAAATATCGTAAAAACGGGGATTTCTCAAGTTCCGGAAGGCCGACGGATTTTTGCTAATATGACGGTCATGGAAAATCTTGAACTCGGGGCGTTCACTCGCAGTGACAAAGCAGGAATTACCAGTGATTTGAAGATGGTTTTTGATCGATTTCCTCGGCTCGAAGAACGCAAAACGCAAGATGCGGGAACATTGTCTGGTGGCGAGCAGCAGATGCTCGCAATGGGAAGGGCTTTGATGAGCCGGCCTAGGCTGCTGCTTTTGGATGAACCTTCGATGGGCCTTGCACCGCTATTGATCAAAGAGATTTTTTCAATCATTCAGGATATCAATAAAACAGGGACGACCGTTCTTCTCGTTGAGCAAAATGCCAACATGGCATTATCTATAGCTACGCGCGCCTATGTACTTGAAACGGGACGCATTACTCTCCAAGGGTCGGCGAAAGAACTCGCTGCCAGTGAAGCGGTGCGCAAGGCGTACTTGGGCGGTTGATGCATGTTTTAACGAAGAAAAGGCCTTTTGAATAAAGGACTTAGGTTGTCTGGCACGAATGTTAAGGATAGGAGAGCTTGGAAAAAGAGGGCCTTTCCTGACGATGACATTTTGTTTTGTGTTTTGGCAAGGACAGGCTTCACTTTAGAAAAGTCTCGACATCGTTCTGAGGCAAAGATAAGGGAGGGGAACATCCTATGTTTGTAGCAAATCGAATGACCAAAAATCCAATTACCGTAAGCCCTGATACTAAGGTTGATGAAGCTGCGGCTTTGATGAAGAAACACCATTTTCGCCGTTTGCCGGTAGTCACTGATGGAAAGCTCGTAGGCTTTTTGAGTGACAAAGACATTATAAAGGCGGCGCCATCGCCGGCGACGACTTTGGCAAAATATGAGATCAATTCACTTTTGGCGAAGATGCGCATTGCTGACATCATGGCAAAAGAGGTCATTTCTGTACAGGTCGATGCAACGATTGAAGAAGCGGCGCTGCTCATGTGCAATCATAAAATCGGCGGTCTGCCGGTAATCAGCAGTGTCGGCAGCGTTGTTGGGGTCATCACAGAAACGGACATTTTCAAGACCTTTGTCGACGTCATGGGCTTGGCTGAGGGCAAGACAAGACTGACACTTGAGGTACAGGA
>CBDTTM010000074.1:0-11403 GCA_965363355.1 uncultured Selenomonadaceae bacterium
TCACTTGGAACGCTTATGTCAACCTATGTCAGCAGTTCTATTAACTTGGCCTTACCGAATATCATGCAAGTGTTTGGCTTTACCATCGACTCTGTTGTCTGGGTATCTTTAGCTTACATGATTCCCTATGGAGCAACGCTCCCTTTGATGGGAAAGCTCGGTGATTTATTTGGACGCAAGCGGATGTATTTGCTCGGCATGGCAATATTTACTGTATCTACTCTTTTGGTGGGACTAGCCTGGAATGATACCGTATTGATCATTTTTCGCATTTTGCAAGGGACGGGTGCAGGCTTGCTCTTTCCTAACGCTATGGCTATCGTCACGGTAACGTTTCCAGCACATGAACGTGGCCAAGCCCTTGGCATATGGGGTGCACTAGCAGCTGGCGGCAGCGCTTTTGGGCCAACCGTCGGCGGCTATATCGTCGAATATCTCAACTGGCGATTGATTTTCTATTCAATTTTGCCGGTATCTCTTTTGGCTCTTTTTTTGGGAGCGCTGCTTTTGCCCGAATCAAAAAATACGGGCAAAAAAACCAACATAGACTTTCTGGGTGCCTTTCTCCTCATTGGCAGTTTGAGTGCTCTTTTATTGGCTCTCAACAAAGGTACAAAAGAAGGCTGGTCTTCCCCGCTCATTGTAAATTGTCTGGCACTATTCGCCGTCGGCATGATCTTGTTCATTGCGGTGGAACTATATATCAAACATCCGTTGGTCGATATTTCCTTGTTTAAGAATCCAACCTTCACGATGTCGAATCTCGTCGGGTTCCTCTCTTTCTTAACCCTTTATGGTGCCTTGTTCATGATGCCGTTTTTCCTTCGCAACGTTCTTGGCTATACAGCGATAAAAGCAGGAATCGTCATGCTCCCGATGACGGTCAGCATGGTATTATTGGCGCCTTTTGGCGGAAAACTCGGCGACCATTTAGGATCTCGTATTCCGGCGACCCTAGGGATGATGCTGATTACCGCAGCACTCTACTCGTTTAGCCGAATGACCGCTATGAACGATGGTTTCAACATCACCTGGCGACTCATTTTGATGGGCACCGGTCTCGCTTTTACCATGTCACCGCTGTCAAACGGCGTCATGGGCTCGCTGCCACCCGATAAAGTCGGCGTAGGCTCTGGCATCTTCAATCTATTTAAAAATGTCGGTGGCAGTGTCGGCGTAGCCGTTATGGGCGCACTGCTTGACCAAAGGGAAATCCTTCATAAAGACATTTTAAAGGATTATATCAATTTTTCATTTCCTGCCACCGACCACGGGTATCTCCTATTTTATTACTTATACCAAGCCAGTGGCTTCAATGAAGTCTCCTCAAAAGGACTTGCTCTGGCTAAATTCCACAGTCTCATCTTAAAAAAGGCAGCAGAACTATCTTATCAAGACGTCTTTTTAGCCACCGCCTGGATTGCAGGTGCCGGCGTAGTTGCCGCACTTTTCATCCGCGATGCGAAAAAAGCTGTTCCGATAAAAGTCACCCGCGAAACGTAACGTGAACTTCTAAATAAAAACAAAAGATGACGCATGTCTGGCTTTTTAAGCCAAGCATGCGTCATTTTTTATGAATAGAGAAATGGACACCTCCTGCGAAGTGTCCATTTGCCGCTGTGTTTATTTTTGTTCAGCCTTTACGACTGCTGCAATTCGATGACATATTTCATCAAGCTGTGCCTGGTCCGGGCCTTCTGCCATGACACGGATCAAAGGTTCCGTCCCAGAAGCTCTCACGAGGATCCTGCCGGTTTCGCCAAGCTCTGCATCACCTTTAGCGATAGCTTCTTTTATTGCTGCATTTTCTTCCCAGCCATCTTTGCTGGCCACGCGTATGTTGACCAAAAGCTGTGGGTAGCTTGTCATGAGTTCAGACAAGGCCGATGCTTTCTTGCCACTGCGTTTTACAGAGCTAAGTACTTGAAGCCCTGTGATAAGGCCATCACCGGTTGTACTGAAATCCGTGAAAATGATGTGCCCGGATTGTTCGCCGCCAAGCTTATAGCCATGTTCGAGCATATTTTCCAGCACATAGCGATCGCCGACGCCAGTGACTTCAACTCGTCCACCAGCAGCTTTGATGGCTTGGTGGAAACCAATGTTAGCCATGACCGTTGATACTACTGTGTTGGCTTTCAACGCACCGCGCTGCATCATTTCAAGTGCACACATAACCAAAATGCGGTCACCATCTATGATATTGCCTTTTTCATCTACGCAAAGACAGCGATCTGCATCACCATCGTGAGCTATGCCAAAATCGGCCTTGTTTTCAAGGACTGTTTTTTGCAAAACATCCAAATGCGTCGAACCGCAACCGGCATTGATATTGATACCATTTGGCTTTGCACTGATGAGGATGACTTCTGCGCCAAGACGGCGTAAAATCGTCGGCATAGCTTCATAAGCAGCTCCATTTGCACAGTCAAGAACAACCTTCATGCCTTCAAATCGCTGATCCGTCGTCGCACTGACAAAATCAATATATTCTTTCACCAAATCATGGCGATATTCAATTGTTCCAATTTGCTGTGCTGTGGCACGATATAATTTATCTTCAGCTTCAAGCGAATGAACGAGCATTTCGAGTTGATTTTCTACCTCATCTGGTAATTTATAACCATTGCCGCCAAAGAATTTAATCCCATTATCATGAAAAGGATTATGCGATGCCGAAATCACGATTCCTGCCTGCGCACCCATTTTCTTTGCCAAATAAGCAATCGCTGGTGTCGGAATCACACCAGCTAAAATGACTTTACCACCAGCTGAACTGATTCCCGCTGCCAATGCAGCTTCAAACATCTGCCCGGAAATACGAGTATCTCTGCCGATCAAAATCATCGGATTGTCTGCATTTTCTCCAAAAAATAAAGTTGCTGCGCGTCCTAAACGATACGCAAGTTCTGGTGTAAGCTCAAGATTTGCCTCCCCGCGAACTCCATCTGTCCCAAAAAGTCTAGCCATGAATCGTTCTCCCTTCAATCGTTGCACTCTTATTTCTATTTTATATAGAGGATTTCATAAAAGCCTCAGCCGCATTGACGCCGTCAACTGCTGCACTCATGATGCCTCCGGCATAGCCGGCACCTTCCCCCATCGGATAAAGCCCTACTGTATTTTCTGATACGAACGTTACTCTATCTCGCCGAATTCGGCAAGGAGCTGACGAACGTGTTTCTACACCTGTCATCGCTGCCCGTGGATCATCAAATCCTTTGATTTTACGGCCAAAATGCGGTAATGCTAACGCCAGCGTATCGGTGACAAAAGCCGGCAAGCATTCCCTTAGATCAACTGGGGTAACACCTGGTTTATAGGTTGGCACCGTCAAAAAATCTGTCGAACCTTGTTTTCCGTCCAAAAAATCACCAACGGATTGAACCGGTGCACTATAATTTTTGCCTGCACAAGAAAATGCAAGTTGTTCGTATTTACGCTGAAAAGCAATACCATCTAGCACGCCCTGCCCAAAATCTTCTGGACCAACCGTAACCAAAAGAGCACTATTGGCGATGCCGGAGCTTCGGCGATAATTACTCATACCATTGGTCACAACGCCGCCTATTTCTGATGCGGCGGCAACAACTTGTCCCCCAGGACACATGCAAAAAGAATAGGCCCCTCTGCCGCGTTCTCGATCTTGAAACGTCAAAGCATAATCAGCGGTTGGCAAGCGGGGGTTCTTCGCATCCTGCCCATATTGCGATATATCGATATATTCTTGTGGATGCTCAATTCTGACACCAATGGCAAATGCTTTTGCTTCCATTGAAATCTTATGCGCCGCCAGCATTTCATAGGTATCACGCGCACTGTGCCCTATACCAAGGAAGACTGCCTGACAATCGATTCTTTGATCATCGTTGACTACAATTGCGGTTACTTTGCCATCAATAACGTCGACGTCCGTGACTTGCGCTTCAAATCGTATTTCTCCACCAAGGCGAACAATTTCTTTGCGAATGTTTTTAACAACCATTCGCAATAAATCCGTACCAATATGCGGCTTATGTAAATACTTGATTTCTGCCGGTGCTCCAGCTGTAATAAAATCTTCTAAAATCCGCTGCATCTTAGTATCACTGATACGTGTCGTCAATTTCCCATCGGAGAACGTACCTGCACCGCCCTCACCAAACTGAACATTGGTTTTCGTTTCAAGCTCTCCCGTTTGCCAAAACTCTTCAATAGCACGGTGCCTGCGATCGACATCCCAGCCTCGTTCCAAGACCAAGGGATTTTGCCCTTGCCTAGCTAAAGTAAGCGCTGCAAACATGCCTGCCGGACCAAAGCCGACGACGATTGGCCTTTGTTCTTGTTTTTTGGCAGTTATAGGCTTTGTCTCTATTTTTTCTGCAATAACTTTTTCTATTTGCCTATCCTTGTGCAAACGCGCAAGAACCTTATCTTCATTGCCGCTTACGACCACCTCTAGGACATAAACAAAATAAATAGGCGCATTTTTATACCGTCTCGCATCAACCGCCTTACGAACAATTGCCACCTCAAGCACAGCTTGGGGTGGTAACTTTAAGCGTTTTGCCGTAAGTTCAGCCAATGGAGTTTCATCATCAAAAGGTACATTAAAATTAGAAATCCGTAACAACCTGTACCCTCCTCATTCCATTACTTTTTTTCTGCAATCTCAATATTAACATGGATATTTTCATTTGTCACGGTAATTCCCGCTGGTAACTTGAGTTTTACAGCTTTTTTTGTCGTGCCAAGCGCATTGATATCCGCTAATGAAATCGGTTGTGTTTCAAGTCCATTGATTCCATCGAGCAATTTCTCATCGCCAGTAATCTCCACTTTGAGCACATCCAGCTTAGTTCCAACCAACACATAGCCTACCGGTAAGTCTGACGCCACAATAGCTTTTATCGGTACTACTTTTTTAACAGGCGACCGAGCTAACAAAACCGAAACATCGACTGTCTGCGGTAGAATCTTTACTTCCGGTACTTCTTTTCCATCCGCATTGAGCGCCATAAGAGGAACCGACGCACTAAAATCAGCTGAATTACCCGATAAAGCTATATAGCCGCTTACTTTGGCGACTGCATTGACCGCTTCACTCGGGCCTTCGATCTTGACCTGTTTTACCGACTGACTGATTGCATCGACCGTCATCCCCGCAGCCGGAGTACCCCCGAGGGTTATTTCTGCCGGCATTTGTTTCTGGATAATCTTGTCTATTACAAATGTTGCTGTCGTTGGATTGGTTTCAATAAATTCAAAGCCTTGTGGTAAAACAGACTGTATTTTCACCAGCTGCTTACCTTCTTCTATTCCCTGCAAATCAACATAGGCCTTGAAATCGGCTGCTGTAGCAGTCACAAACATGGCCCTTGGACCACGTACTTTTATTTTGACGACATCGACACTGCTTGTGATCTTATAGCCATCTGGTGCATTGACAATGGTCAAAGGAACGCTGAAACTGCCATCGATCATTGGATTTTGTTCATTCATGACAAAAAACCATAAAACAATCGCCGCAATTACGGCAATGATCTTCGCCGGCAAATTCCTCTGAATCAGATTCATCATTTTCCATTCCTCCAATTCGCAACAACATCCTTGATTTTCATCGTTTTAGGTGCAAACAGAGGCTGTAATTTTTCCTTTAATTTTTCTGAATCCAAATGACGATATATTTTCCCATTTTGTGCGATGGAGACCGTTCCTGTTTCTTCGCTGACAACGACAACAATTGCATCGCATTGCTCAGATAAACCAATCGCTGCACGGTGCCTTGTCCCAAGCTCCGTGCTCAAGGAACGATCATCGGTGAGCGGCAAAAGGCAACCGGCAGCTACCATTCGCTTACCGCGAAGGACTGCTGCACCATCATGCAACGGGGTATTTGGAATAAACACGTTGAGCAAGAATTCTGACGTGACCAATCCATCGATCTGTATGCCCGTTGCACAAATATCATTAAGACCCATTTCCCGTTCCATAACTAATAAAGCCCCTATTTTATTTTTTGCTAGTGTCTTTACGGCTTTATCAAGTTCATTTACCAAAGATCTTGCTTCTTCATCGTTCAAAAAAACAGATCGGCCAAAAAATCGGCCCTGCCCAAGATGCTCGAGCGTTCGTCGCAGTTCCGGTTGAAAAACAATCGGCAACGCCACAAATAGCAATGTTACTGTTTTTTGCAACAACCAATAGATCACATGCAGACCTAGCCAATTGCTGACCATAGTAAGTGCCAACAGAACAATCAATCCTTTGACAATCGTTATGGCCCGCGTATCTTGAAGCATCTCATATAATTTATATAAAATAAGTGCTACTAATAGAATATCGACTAAATCAAGGAAGCTTATGGTTGACAATAATCCTTTTAACTGTATCGGCATAAAAAAAACCCCTCAATTTATCATTATTAATAACATTCTCTTCGATTCCGGGTAAATCCTGTTTATCCAGAAAATTTTATTAAAAAAAACGGTTTTTCACCAAGGAATACTGACTTCCTTAAATGAAAAACCGTCTCTACGCAATGTCCCAGCAAACTTATACTTGTGCAACCACTTCAATGAAGCCCTGCGTATCTTTTACTGAACCACTTTGCAGCCCTGTGATATGGTCGAACATTTTCTGTGAAAATGCTCCGATTTTGCCATCGTTGATGACCATATCCTTGCCTTTATAGCCGAGTACGCCAACTGGTGAAATGACCGCCGCCGTTCCAGAACCAAAAACTTCTTCAAGATCGCCATTGTCATAGGCTTCTTTGATTTCATCGATGGAAATCAAACGCTCAGAAACAGGTACGCCCCATTCCTTCGCTACAGCCAAGACAGTCCGGCGCGTGATCCCGCTTAAGATACTGCCATCGAGTGCCGGTGTCACGATTTCGCCCTTTATCTTAAAGAGAATGTTCATCGATCCGACTTCTTCAATGTATTTGCGTTCTACCCCATCGAGCCAAAGTGTCTGATCGTAACCTTTTTGATGTGCGACCAAGCCTGCATGAAGGCTCGCCGCATAATTGGCTGGAGTCTTCGCTTCGCCAAGTCCGCCGCGCACAGCGCGCACATATGTATCTTCCACCATAATCTTTACCGGAGCAAAGCCATTTGCATAATAAGCCGCTACCGGAGAAAGAATGATCAACAATTTATAGGTTTCACTGACACTTACGCCAAGGAACGGATCCGTTGCAAAAATAAAAGGACGAATATAGAGGCTCTGTCCTTGTTTTGCCGGAACCCATGCTTTTTCTAAGGAAATCAATTGGCGAAGTCCTTGGTGAACGGTTTCTACATCGACTTGAGGAATATCTAAGAGTCTAGCTGAATTATTCAAGCGGTTCAAATGATCCAGTGCTCTGAAAACAACAACGTCATTGTCCTGTCGGAAGGCCTTCATGCCTTCAAAAATTGCCTGGCCATAATGCAGGGTCGTATTGGCCGGACTCACTGCAATATCACGGTATGGAACAATCTTTGGGTCATGCCATCCTTTTTCTGGATTATAGTCCATTTCAAACATATAATCTGTAAAGTGTGTGCCAAAAGCTATTTTGGATACATCCGGTTTTTCCTTTAATTGTGCAGTTTTTTCAAATTTAATTTCAGCCATGATTACATCCCCTTATGCTATTTACAAGATCTGATATATTCCTTTAGCGAAATATAATGTATACATTATATGCTTTCTTGTACACAAGAGTCAAGGTTGAATTGTAAATTTGTAACTCTTATTCTGTTTTTATTTAAACGTTCGTCTTTTAACAAGACACATTTATTTCGCAGCCTCATGTTTTTGCAGCCATTCTGACCAGGTAACATCAAGCTGTGGATTTTCTGCCACATACTGATAAAATAAGCGAATCATTGCAGCTCGTTCTATTTCAAAGTTCTGCTTCCAGTCTTCCTTTTTTTTCTCACTGTCCTTCTCCTTGTGCTCGGCTAGAACATCTTCTCCGCCCATAAGATACTGACGATCAGCGATATCCTCTAACGATACACCTGCTCCATTGCGGAGGATATCATAAAGAATCATATACGTCGTCGTTCTGCCTTTACCTGCCTCACAATGAAAATGCAGCCATGCATTTTGCGGCAAAGTCTTATAAAAAGCAAGGAAACGGTCCACATTTTTCGCATCCGTCCATATATGATCGGTAGAGGTTATCCGAAAATAGCGAGCTCCGGCATCATTGGCAACTTCTTGTTCGGTTTGTGCGGATTTGACGAGCAGACTCAAATTCGTCTCCTTATTTTGTTTTTTATCTTTTGTAAGTTCATAAACATCTGCATTTTCATTTTTAACATTTTTCAATGCTTCTTTTTCTTCTGATAAAATATCATCGGTAGACTTGCCTATATTGCCCAGTTTCTTTTTCCATAAAGACTTGCCGCTTCACCATTCAAAAAGCCATGGCTTTCCTGGCGCAAATCAACAATATAGATTGGCCCCTCTGCATTTTGCTTCAATCGTCCGACAAGGGCTGCCATTTGCTGTTTAGACATTTGCCCACTGCCGGAAACAGCTAACTCAGGTAAACCCGTCAAGTCAGGATTTCTTTTGCCATCCGCTTTAACTGGATCAGCGCTCGTTCGAAAATTAATTGGCAAAGAATCTTTGTCTTTGGCATCGAGTCGCCAAAAATCTGCTTTGTATTCAGCTCTTGCCGTTTCTGTAAGTGCATTTACAGCCTGCGCCGTCAGTGGTTTTTCACTTGCCTGGCTTTCTCTTGCTTTCTCATTTGTGGATTGGACAAAGGCTCCGATGAGAACCACCGCCAAAATAGCCATCACCAAAAATTTCATTTTCTTCATAAGTTTCTCCTTTGAATCAAAGCGTGATAATTCATACGTTTACCACTTTGATCTTCATTGATTTGATAATTCATATATGTTATTATGGTTATATACTATCTTTGATATAAACCTTATAGGAAATGAGTGATTTGATGCATGATTTTATTTCAAACAAAGCGGCCCAGTTCACTGAGTCAGTAATCCGCGAAATGAGCCGCGTAGCCAATTCCCATAACGCAGTCAACCTGGCCCAAGGCTTTCCTGACTACCCTGCGCCAGATGCACTAAAGATCGCGGCCGCCCAGGCTATCTTCAACAACGAGAATCAATATGCCGTAACCTGGGGTACCAAAGACCTCCGCGACGCCATCACTGAAAAGACGCTTCGCGATTATAAGGTCAGCTTCGACCCTGAAAAAGAAGTCACCGTCTGCTGCGGGGCTACAGAAGGCATGATTGCCGCCCTGCTCGCTACGATAAACCCCGGCGATGAAGTCATCGTTTTCGAACCGTTTTATGAAAACTATGGTGCCGACGTCATTTTATGTGGAGCGACACCACGCTATATCACATTAAAAGAACCGGACTACCATTTTGATCAAGATGAACTCGCCGCTCTTTTCAACGACAAGACACGCGGCATCATCTTAAATACACCAAATAATCCAACAGGCAAAGTATTTAGCCGACAAGAACTGGAGTTCATTGCTGCGCTTTGCCAAAAACATGATGCCCTTGTTTTCAGTGATGAAATTTATGAACACCTCGTCTATGATGACCATACGCATATCCCGATTTGGACTTTGCCTGGCATGCGTGAGCGAACCGTTGCGATAAACAGTGTGTCCAAGACCTACAGTGTCACGGGCTGGCGCATCGGCTTTGTGATCGCTTCAGAAAAGCTTACGGGATCTATCCGCAAAGTCCACGATTTTCTGACCGTCGGAGCTGCCGCACCACTTCAAGCTGCCGTCGCCAGTGCATTTCGCTTTGAACTTCCCTATTATGAATCCTTAGCTGCTTTTTACCATGAACGCCGCGATTTTCTTTTAAATGAACTTGAGGACATTGGTTTTCGCTGCATTATACCACACGGAGCCTATTACATTATGGCAGACATCTCTGCTTTCGGCTGGGACGATGATGTAAAATTCGCCTTCTATCTCGCCGAAAAAATTGGCGTCGCGGTAGTTCCTGGTTCTACTTTTTATCGCCATGACGTGCCAGACGGCAAAAAATACGTGCGTTTTTGTTTCTGTAAAAAATACGAAACTCTGCACGCCGCTGTTAATCGATTGCAAAAGCTCAAGAAAATTACGGTTTAAAACATATGTAAAGAACGGATGAAAGAGACTCTCTTTTTGATCCGTTCTTTATTTTTGAACAGCATACCACTTTTTCCTGCATATTTGCTGAAAAGCATTTATTTTTTTAACTAAAGAAAAAGTTAAAAGACAGCACCCAAAATGAGTGCTGTCTTTTTCATATCTGTTTTTTCTCAAACTTATCCATAAGCTTATGCTCTACATCAATCAAATCTTTGGCAAACTGCATCTGCTTGGCAACCTGTGTATTAGACGTTCCGCCTAAGGAATTTCTGTTTGCTACACATGTTTCCGGCTTGATTGCCTCATGGATGTCTGCTTCAAAAAGAGGAGACAATTCTTTAAACTGCTCAAGTGTCATATCTTCAAGCCATTGATTTTTTTCAATGCAAAGGTGTACTGCCTTACCAGAGACTTCGTGAGCCTGACGGAACGGCAAACCTTTTTTCACCAAATAATCGGCTAAATCCGTTGCATTTGAAAAATCTTCACTGACCGCCTTGAACATCGTTTCTTTATTGACCTTCATTCCACGCAAGAGCTGTGCATACACAGCCAAACTGAACTTGACCGTGTCGATTGTGTCAAACAGACCTTCCTTATCTTCTTGCAAATCTTTATTATAAGCAAGCGGCAAACCTTTGACCGTGGTCATCATCGCCATCATATGTCCGATGACGCGCCCCGTCTTTCCGCGAACCAATTCAGAAACATCCGGGTTTTTCTTCTGCGGCATCATACTAGAACCCGTACAATGGGCATCATCGAGCTCTATGAAAGAATATTCCCTTGAGCACCAAAGAATAATTTCTTCACTCAAACGGCTCAAATGAATCATCAAGATTGAAGCTGCTGATAAAAATTCAAGGATGTAATCGCGATCGCTGACCGCATCCAGGCTGTTGGTGTATACCTGCTTGAAGTTAAGCTGGGCTGCAACAAATTCACGGTCGATAGGGAACGTAGTCCCGGCTAGTGCACCCGCCCCGAGCGGCATGATGTCAGCGCGTTCATAAACACCTTTTAAACGGCTAAAATCCCGACTGATCATCGAAAAATACGCCATCATATGATGTGAGAAAAGAATCGGCTGCGCCCTTTGCAAATGTGTATATCCCGGCATGATGACATCGCTGTACTTTTCTGCGACATCGACCAGTGCCTGCTGTAAATCAACAAGGAGTTTTGACACATTGACGACTTCACGACGCACATAAAGATGCGTATCTAGCGCAACTTGATCGTTGCGACTGCGGGCCGTATGCAGACGTCCGCCAGCCTCCCCTATA
>CBDTTM010000075.1:0-11353 GCA_965363355.1 uncultured Selenomonadaceae bacterium
TTTAAATCATATAGAACGTAAAGGTTGGAGGTCATTAGACAACTAAAGCCTGCCGGATATGTGCGAATACATATTTGGCAGGCTTTTTTTATTAGAAAGAGGTGGAAAAATGAAAAAAATAAACATTTGGCTTCCCGTAATCTCGGGCTTGCTGGCAATGGTGCTGGATCTTTGTTTACCGAACTCATTTCGTTATGCAGCCTTAAAGCAGCCGTATTTTTTATATGTTTTGCTGGCGGTAACCATTTTTTTTGCGATTGCGATGATTTTGTCTATTTTTAAAAATTCGGTGAGGCTTTGGACACAGCATATTGGGCAGTTTGCCGGAGCAGTGCTTTTGTTTTTGAATGTGTTCAATATTGTAACCAAGAAACTGGCTCTTTTGCCAGTGATATTTTTTCCGGCTCCGGATAAGATTTTTGGTGTTTTATTTGAGGATTGGAGTTTTTTAGCTGTCTGTGTATTTTCTTCGGCGAAGCTCTTGTTCACAGGTTTTGTCTTTGGTGCCGTTGTGGGTTTTCTTACGGGAATTGCTGTTGGCTTTAGCCGGCAGGCGGCGTACTGGGTCAATCCTTTGGTGCGAATCTTGGGGCCGATTCCGGCTACAGCTTGGATTCCCATTGTTTTGGTGAGTTTCCCGACGACCTTTTCTGCGAGCTGTTTTCTCATTGCTTTGGCGGTGTGGTTTCCTACCGCAGTTATGACGAGCAGCGGCATACTAAATGTAGAGAATGCCTATTTCGAAGTTTCGAGCACTTTGGGTGCCGGACGGTTTTACCAAATTTTCAAGGTGGGGATTCCGGCGGCGATGCCGCATGTATTCATCGGACTTTTCAATGGAGCTTGTGCTTCGTTCATCACTTTGATGACCGCGGAAATGTTAGGGGTAAAAAATGGAATCGGCTGGTACATCAATTGGCAGAAGGATATGATGGCTTATGCCAATGTATATGCCGGACTCATCATTATTGCTGTGACCTTTTTTATCATCATTACGTTGCTATTTAAATTGAGGGATCATTTGCTTGTTTGGCAAAAGGGGGTCATTAAGTGGTAGGGGAAATTCGTATCGAGGGCGTGGAAAAACGTTTTTTACAGCAAAGCGGAGACGAGGTCATTGCCTTGTCGGGAATTGATCTGAAAATCGAAGCAGGTGAATTTGTATCTTTTATCGGGGCTTCTGGTTGCGGTAAATCGACGCTTTTGCGTTTGATTGCCGGACTGAATCAAGCGGATGCTGGCAAGCTATACATTGATGAAGAGGAGATCAGTGCCCCATCGTATGAGCGCGGGCTGGTATTTCAAAATCCGATGCTTTTCCCTTGGCTGGATATTTATCATAATGTAGCTTTTGGTCTTAAGGCGAGAGGTATTTACAAGGAGAAAAAAGCAGATGTGCAGCGTTTCTTATCCTTGGTCGGACTTGATGATTTCCATCATTCGTATCCGCATCAACTCTCTGGCGGCATGGCGCAAAGGGCTTCACTGGCGAGAGCACTCGTCAATCATCCTAAAGTTTTATTGCTCGATGAGCCGTTGGGCGCGCTCGATGCATTTACACGCATGCAGATGCAAGATGAATTGCTGCGGATTTGGCACGAACGCAAGACGACAATGATCATGGTTACGCATGATGTAGATGAGGCGATTTATCTTTCGGATCGCATTGTCGTGATGACGCCTCGTCCAGCCAAAGTGAAACGGTGCATTGAGGTCAACATTCCACGGCCTAGAGATCGCGGCGACGGTGATTTTTTAAAATTGCGTTCCGAAATATTGAAAATTCTCGACTTTGCTGGCCGGGGACAAGAACCGGAATATTATTTATAGGAGAGTGCAGGCAAAAATGAAAAAGAAATATATATGGATGGTCTTAGGAATAGTGGGGATATTTCTTACTGCGGCATGTGGGCAGCCGCAAGCGGAAAAAGCAGATGATACTGTTTTGAAGATTGGGTACAGTGGAAGTTTATGCGAAGCTCCTGTGCATATTGCTTTAGAAAAGGGATTCTTTGAAAAGGAAGGCTTGAAAGTGGATTTGATCAAATTGGCCCCGGGAACTGCATTTGAGGCAGTTACGGCAGGACAAGTCGATGCTGGTTTTGGGCTTTTGTCAAGCCTCATTCAGCCGTTGTCGAATGGTTTGCCAATCAAAATCACATCAGGCCTTCATACGGGCTGTGATAAAGTGTTAGCGCCTAAAGATAGTGCAATAAAAACACTTGGGGACTTAAAGGGCAAAAGAATCGGTGTTCCGAGCATGAATAGCAGCCCGATTATTTTTGCTAAGCGGGCACTTGCTGATGCGGGAATCAATGTCACTGAAAAAAATCCAGAGGTGGAGTTTGTCGTATTTGGTCCATCTGAGCTAGCTTTAGCGCTGCAACGAGGGGCTGTAGATGCCTTGGCGATGAATGATCCTACTGCATCAGTTGCAATGAAGGAAAACAATTTGGTGACGTTAGCCGATTCAGCGGTAACGCCTCCTTATAATACGCAGTATTGCTGCACCGCTTACGTGCGCGATAATATTGCAGCGGAGCATCCAGAAATTGCTGCTAAGTACACGCGAGCCATGCAAGCTGCTAGTGCCTGGATTGCAGAACATCAAGACGAAACGGCAAAAATCCAGGTGGAGAAAAAATGGGTGCCGGGCGATCCGGTTTTCAATGCAGCGATATTGAAGACGTATAATTATATCCCGTCGGCTAAAGGGGCATATGATGCCTTTAGCATCACAGCCAAACAGTTGCAGCAAGTTGGTATGCTGGATGATAAAGTCGATGTGGAAAGCCTGCAAAAAAATAGCTTTTTACTTTTTGACGAAAAAGAAGGAATTCGCTAAATCAGATGGAGGAATGTGTTATGCGAGGTGAACGATTGAGCCGTTGGATCTTGCTTTTAAGTAGTATGGCTTTACTTTTTTTGCCGTATGTTTTTCCGATATGTCCCGTAATGGGGAAGCCAATGCGTTGCTTTTTCACGTATCGAGCTGAATTCTTGTTTGCACTTTTGGCAATTGTACAATCCTTGCTGCTATTTTGGGCACAGCAGCAAGAGACAAAGAAGGCCATCAGCATTTTATTGTTGTTCACTGCCATTATTTTATGGTTCTTGCCATATTCCTTTGTCCTTGGAATCTGCGCTCATGGTGACAGTCCTTGCCATGTGACGACTTTTTGGGTCCGTCTCGTCAGTGCACTTTTGGCACTGAGCAGCATGGTCAGTATTTGGTTCAACCGCGGCGGGAAAAGCGAGCGTCGTTGAAATGGTAATACTGATTTTAAAGGCATTGAGATATAGGTCTTGGCAGACTAGTGGTATTATTTTCTTGGTCTCTCTGGCTGTGGCCGCCATTTTTGCGGTCACTCTTTTGAATCAAGGAATGAAAAATGGCAGTGAACAAGCAAAAGATCGCCTGGGAGCTGATCTTTTGGTCATCCCGGCGGGAGCACAAGTGGCGCCGGGGGAAATATTTTATGGAGGTGCTCCGCAAAATATTTATATGCCGCAGTCTGTAGCTGAAAGCATCGGGCAAGTTCCGGGAATCAAGCGTTCAACGGCACAGTTTTTTACGCAGACGCTGGCGGAAGATTGCTGCGATGTCGGCGAGGTTTTACGCCTGGTTGGCATAGAGGGAGATTCTGATTGGATCACTGCCTCATGGCGGCAGGAAAAAGGCGGGCGAACACTGGCAGCAGATGAGGTACTGCTTGGTAGTCAGGTCGCGGCGGGGCAATCCAAACAGTTTTTTTTGCTGGGGAAAATGTTCCGCGTAGCCGGGGTTTTAGCGCCGAGTGGGACCGGCATCGATCGCTCTATTTTTCTCGATATGGATACAGCACGTAAATTGGCGTCAGAGACGCCAAGTCTAAAGCCTTTGTTTTCAGGGCTGGCGGCAAAAGAAGATTTGGTTTCAGCGGTACTCGTGGAGCTAAAACCGGAAGCTTCGGCTAAAGAAGTGCAGGCTCAATTGCAGGCAATTCCCGGTGTGCAGGTTTTTTCTGCAGTGGAAGGCAAAAAACAGATGGAACAAGAATTGACGATGCTCATGCGGCTCTTTTTCTTTATGAGTGCTATGGTGATTTTTGCCGCACTTTCCCAATTGTTGACAAGAGCCTATGAACAGGTGCAAAGCAGACGCGGCGAGTGGGGGCCTTATATCGCTTTAGGGCTTACGCCTTTAAGATTGGCTGGCTTGATCGTAGGTGAGTCTTTGCTGGTTTGTGCTTTGGGAGGCGCAATGGGCTTGATTCTAGGCTTTGCTGGTTATCAAGGAATATGGGCATTTATCGGAAATTATCAATCCTTCCCTTTCTTGCCGTTAGCGGCAGAAAATGAAGTTTTGTGGGCCTTTGTGATCTGGGGGGCAATGCTGGTTCTTGGCGGTCTGTCGGCACTTTATCCGGCACTTCGCTGCAGTTATTTGTCAGCAGTGGATACATTTTGTCAAAGTGATTTTGAGTAGGGAGCAAAACTATGTTGTTTAAAGCAGAAAATATAGTAAAGCATTATGACGGAAAGCTGGTTTTGAAAAAGGCAACGCTGGCTGTCGAATCAGGTACTTGTGTTTCAATTATGGGGGAGTCTGGAAGCGGCAAGAGTACATTGCTTTCTATTTTAGGGCTCTTGCAGTTGCCAGATGATGGTGAAATTGAAATTGATGGTAAGGCGGTCTCGTCATTGTCAATACAGAAGCGGAGTTGTTTACGGCAAAAAATCGGTATGGTGTTTCAACGGACGCGAGTGGTTTCTTCACTTACGGTAAAGGAGAATATTTTATTGCCAGCTGTGCTTTGTGGACAAGTAAAGTTTTATCAGAAAAGGGCATTGTATTTGATGGAGCTGCTTGCGATTTCTGCGGTAAAAGATCTTTATCCGTATCAATTGAGTTTGGGACAGCTGCGGCGCGCTGCTGTGGCCCGGGCAGCTTTGTTGCAGCCACCGCTAATATTGGCAGATGAGCCAAGCAATGACCTTGATGCCCAAAATGCGGCGTCTGTTTGGCAGGTATTCATGGAGGCCAAAGCTGCCGGATCGGGAATCCTTGTGGTTACGCATGATGAAAAACTTGCAATCCATTCGGATAAAAGGCTGGAATTGTCAGATGGCGAGCTTTTTTCAAAACAAATTGCTTGACAAAAGCCGTTGATGTGGCTAGTATATAATATATTAAAAGTAAACATATATGAAAACAAATTAATGAACTGCGGGTCATCAGAAAACTGAAGCCTGCTGCATTTTTGGCTATGACGGCCGATGTGCAGCAGGCTTTTTTTCGCAGAAAAGGGGTAGAGAAAATGGCAAAGAGATGGATTCGACTTTTTTTCAGAGTCAAAGGCGGACAAAGAGTACTTCGGATTTTGAGTGTAGTCACGATTACGGTTTTGAGCATAGGGCTGCTTGCTGGTTGTGGCAGCCAGGGGGATGCCGGGGCAAAAACTGGTACGACAGATGCTAAGACCGTAATTGTTGGAACGGGCAATGGGTATGAGCCGTATTGCTATCTTGATAACGATGGCAATCTCGCTGGATATGAGTATGAAGTCTTAAAGGCGGTCAACGAGCTTTTGCCGCAGTATAAATTTGAGTATCAAACATATGATTTTGCCAATGTGCTTTTGTCGTTGGATGCCGGAAAAATCGACATCGGGGCTCATCAATATGAGATCAATGAGGAACGACAGAAAAAATATCTTTTTGGTAAAGAAAGCTATACGACCTATACCACATACATTACGGTCGCAGCAGACAATGATACCATCCATTCGCTCGCTGATTTGCAGGGAAAAAAAGTGATGACTTCAACGGGAAGCAATACGACGTATTTACTGGAAAAATACAACGCAGAGCATGCAGATCATCCAATCGAGCTCGTGTATGTAGATCACAGTACCGATGAAGAAACTGTCGTGGGAATAAAAAATCATGTTTGGGATGCAACGGTCATGACCAAACGAGATGCCGCCAAAAGGAATCGCGCCTTTGGCAATGGTACGCAGGTATTAAAACAGGTTGGCGATCCGATAGCGACATCGTATACGTACTGGGTATACAGAAAAGACAATCCAGAACTGCAGGAAGCAGTCGATGGAGCCCTTAAAAAGCTCAAGGAATCAGGGAAGCTGGCAGAGATTTCAAAGAAGGTTCTAGGTGATGATTACACGGAAAGTGAGTGAGGTAAAATGGAGGGTTTTTTCAGCTGGGACAGGTTTTTTGAAAATATTCCAAGGCTTTTGCCATATCTTGCCGTAACATTTCGCATTGTAGTATATGCGACACTGGCAGGCGGCAGTTTGGGGCTTGTCATAGCGATTTTGCGCAGCAAAAGACAAAGCTTTCTCGAACCTGTTTTCCGGCTGTACATCTCTTTTATGCGAGGAACACCGATGCTGGTACAGATTCTCATCGTGTTTTTCGGGTTACCGCTTTTCTTGCACCTTTTGGGAATCGAGGCAAGTCGCTGGGATAAGATATGGTTTCTTTATGTTGCCTTTGCTTTAAATGAAGCAGCGTTTTTATCGGAGATCTTTCGCAGTGCAATCCTTGCCGTACCAGCAGGGCAGACCGAGGCGGCCTTGTCTGTGGGCATGACAAGATGGCAAGCTTATCGGCGCATTGTTTTGCCGCAGGCTGCCAAAATAGGTTTGCCGAGTTTTGGTTCTAATTTTGTCGGTCTGTTTCATGGAACATCCTTGGCTTTCATGATCGGGGTCGTCGATATCATGGGGCGGGCGAAGACGATTGGCGTTAGCAGCAAACATGCTTTAGAAGCTTATATTTTTGTAGCGTTGGTTTTTATTTTGCTAAGCGCTTTGTTACGTGGTGGATTTCATCTTTTGGATAGAAAATTATCGCATCGCTGAGGAGGTGCTGGCGGAATGGGTTTTAATCCACAGAATTTTTTTGACAGTTTGGCAAGTGCAGCCGCATATTTGCCAAGGACCTTGGAGCTTACGGGGATTCCTATTTTGCTTGGCATTGTTTTGGGGTTATTTATAGCGGTGAGCAGAGTCTACAAAATTCCTTTCCTCGGGAAGCTCGGGGCTGTTTTTGTAATGGTTTATCAAGGGCTTCCTACAGTTGTTGCCTTGCTTTTATTCAATCTCTTGTTTATGGTCAAGTTTAATGAAGTCAGCCAGTTTTTGCACTTAGGGCTTACTGCGAGCAATGTGGATACGATTTGGATCGGCATCATTGTCTTGTCCTTACAGGGATCAGCCAATATGAGCGAAGTATTTCGCGGTGCTTTTTATGCTGTCGATCGGGGCCAGTATGAAGCGGCTGCTTCGGTTGGTCTGACTACCTGTCAGACTCTTCGGCGAATCATTTTGCCGCAGATGCTGCCAGTAGCGTTGCCGGCGCTTACGAACAACATCGTGGGACTTATTAAAAATTCGTCGATTGTCGTGGCAATCGGGATTACGGAGGTTTTGGGCGGGGCTAGTATACCGGCATCCAAAACTTATAGTTTCCTGGAAAGCTATATCGCAGCAGCATTTATTTATTGGGCACTTACGGCACTCGCAGAATATATACTGCAACGGATGGAAAGGCGCGGGCATAAGTATAGGAGGCAGCTGACATGATTGAATTGAAGAACGTCAAAAAAGAGTTTGCGGGGCGTCCTGTACTAAAAGATGTTTCTTTGCAAGTCGATGATGGTGATGTCGTCGTAATTTTAGGCCCAAGCGGCAGCGGCAAGACAACTTTTCTGCGCTGTATCAATTTTCTTGAGCAGGCAGATGGCGGCGAGCTCACGATTGCTGGAAAGACCATTGAGTTGGCTAAAGCGAGTAAACGGGAGATATTGGAGGTCAGAAGAAAAACGGCATTTGTTTTTCAAGACTATAATCTGTTCCAAAATAAAACAGCGTTAGAAAATATCATGGAGGGCCTGGTAATTGCGCAATCGATACCGAAAGCTGCCGCAAGAAAAAAAGCATTGGAGGTACTTGATTGGGTAGGCCTTTTGGATAAAGAGAACGCATATCCTTGTCAATTATCGGGCGGGCAGCAGCAGCGCGTCGGCATCGCCAGAGCAGTAGCTCTTGATCCGGAGGTCATTCTCTTCGATGAACCGACGTCGGCGCTCGACCCGGAACTTGTGGGTGAGACCTTGGAAATCATTCGCAAGGTAGCAAAAAAAGGCATAACGATGCTGGTCGTAACCCATGAAATGGGCTTTGCCCAGGAAGTAGCGAAAAAAGTCGTTTTTATGGATGACGGCGTGGTCGTTGAGGCAGGAACGCCACAGGAAATTTTTCGGCAGCCAAAAGAGGAACGTACGAAAAAATTTCTGGCGCGTATCATTGCTGCTGAAAATATGTATTTTATTTGAAGGGAAGAGGGAATAAATATGGCAGTACAGTTGAATCTTTCAGATATAGGGACGCGTGAATCAAGATTGGGCTCTATTACTGGGTATATAGGTGATCTAAAGGAGCTTTCTGAGCAGAGTGCTTGCGGGACGCTGCGTGGTTGTGCCCGTTGCTTTTCGCAGTCGAGCAGCTGTCTTTCTGGCTGCGCGTTAGGGCAGCTTGCGGGAATTCGTGATATAGCGGTGATCCATCATGGTCCGTCTGGCTGCTCGACAACGGGAACGCAGACCTATCGAGTAACTAAACAGGTTGCGGCTAAACGCGGCATAGTGAATCATTCGGTATACATAGGAACCGATATGGATGAAAACGATACGATCTTTGGTGCCGGTGACAAGCTTGCCGATATCGTCCGCGAGACGTATCGGCGGTATCAGCCTAAGGCAATTTTTGTTTCAAGTTCTTGCGCTTCTGGGGTCATTGGAGAAGACATCGACAGCATTGTCGATGACCTTAGAGAAGAAATCGATGTGCCAATTGCGGCTGTACACTGCGAGGGCTTTAAGTCAAGAATTTGGGCATCCGGATTTGATCTTTCGGATCACGCGGTATTGACTAGCATTGTTAAAAAACCGGAGAAAAAACGAAACACGATTAATTTTAAGAATTTCTATGAATCCGCCAGACCGGAAATCATTAAGATTTTTAGTGAATTTGGTGTAGAGCCAGTATTTTTATATGCCAATGCAACGGTTGAAGAGTTGTCCCATTTATCGGAAGCGATGGCGACGGTCTGCATTTGCGGCACCCTTGGCAATTACCTGGGCAATGGTCTTGAACAGGAATACGGGGTTCCTTATATCCGTACAATCAATCCGCTGGGCATTGCCGGTTTTGAGACTTGGCTGCGAGCCATAGGCCAAGCTATCGGAAAATCAGCGGAGGTTGAAGGATATATTGAAAGAGAAAGAGCCGTTTATTTGCCGCAAATCGAAGCGGTGAAAAAAGAACTCAAAGGGCTTCGCTGCGTGCTCGGCATGGGTCCTGGCTATACGTTTGAGGTTTCCCGCGTATTGCAGGAGCTTGGCATGGAAGTCGCTTGGGCGGCTGCTTGGCATTATGACAAGCAATATGAAGATGGAAAAATTCCGCCAGCGATGGATTATTTATTGAAAAACAATCCGAATTTTAAGGTGAGCGTCGCTGACCAACAGAATTTTGAAATCCTCAATATCTTGAACACGCATAAACCAGATCTGTACCTTTCTCGTCATCCGGGGTCAACGGTATGGGCAATCAAGCAAGGTTTCCCGGCACTTTTTGTCGCGGATGAATACATGATCTTTGGTTATAAAGGAACGCTTGATTTCGCTCATACCGTGCTTGACACCATCAAAAATCGCAGTTTTGAACAAAATCTTGCTAAGCGGGTGAAACTTCCTTATACCGATTGGTGGTATAAGCAGCCCGTGGACAAATTCTTGCAAAGCATATAATTGGAGGCACATAGGATGACCAAAATACTTGATAAACAAAGATATAAATGCGCGATGAGCGCGATGTCGACAGTACAGGCAATTGAACGAGCGATTCCTATATTGCATTCAGGCCCGGGCTGTGCGCAAAAGCTTTCGAATTCAGCTGGCAGCAGTGGCTTTTTTTCGCCGAATATTTTTCCTTGCACGAGCATCAACGAGCAGGATGTAGTTTTTGGCGGTGAAAAAAAATTGCACTCAACCATCGAGGCGGCGCTTGAAATCGTCGATGCTGACTTATTCGTCGTATTGACGGGATGCACACCAGAGATTGTTGGCGATGATGTAGAGGAGATAGTAAGTGATTTCCAAACGGCAAAAAAACCAGTGATTTTTGCACCGACCCCAGGTTTTAAAGGCAATACGTATAAAGGGCATGAATGGGTTGTCGATGCGATTGTCGATCAGCTGCTAGAAGCAGTTCCTGAAGAGAAAAAAGAAGCAGGGCTTGTAAATATTTGGGCGGATGTTCCGTATCAAGATGAGTTTTGGCTGGGCAATCTGCGAGCGATCGAAAGCCTCATCGCCTCGATTGGTTTGAAGCCGAATACGATTTTTGGCTTTGGTCGGGGAATCGAAAACATAAAGAAAATTCCTAAAGCGGCATTTAATTTGTTGGTTTCACCTTGGGTGGGGCTTTCGAATGTGAAGCATATGCAGGATAAATTTGGGACACCGTATTTGCACTGGCCTACGCTTCCTATCGGGGCCTTTGAAACAAGCCGGTTTTTAAAAGCCGTAGCAAAGTTTGCTGGTATAGATGAAGCCAAGGTCGATGCGATCATTACGGAGAAAGAGGCTTATTATTACTATTATATTGAACGATATGCCGATATTTTCCTGGAAACAAGATCGATGTCCAAAAAATTCTCGATTGTAGCCGATGCGCAGTATGCGTTAGGCCTCACGAAGTTTTTGGTCAATGACCTTGGAAGATTTCCTGCCAAACAATATATTGTCGATGATACGCCAAGTGAATATCAAGAGGCAATTCGTGGGTATTTTAAGGAGCTTAATTATGGAATTGAGGCTGAAATTGATTTTGAGGTCGATGGCTATAAGATCCATGAGGATATAAAGAAGACAGATTATCATGGCTATCCGCTTATACTGGGCAGTTATTGGGAAAAAGAACTGGTAGAGGCGACCGATGCCCATTTTCTCAATGTTTCCTGGCCGGTCAATGAAAGGCTTGTCATGAATGGCTTTTATGTCGGTTATGATGGCGGACTCCGGCTTTTAGAGGATATATATTCTGTCGTGCGGACTAGATTTAACTGAGGAGAGATTTTTATGGCGAAAATCCATCGTTCGATTGCTGAATTGGTGGGACATACCCCTTTATTAGAGCTGACGAACTATGAGCAGCAGCATGGATTAGAGGCAGAAATCGTTGCAAAACTAGAGTACTTCAATCCAAATCAAAGCATCAAAGACCGGATTGCCAAGAACATGATCGAGACGGCTGAAAAGGAAGGGAAAATACGCGTCAATAGC
>CBDTTM010000076.1:0-11134 GCA_965363355.1 uncultured Selenomonadaceae bacterium
TGCGACAGCCTCTTATTTTTTGTGTGAAATTGAGTTTAAAACGTAATGACTTTAGGCTCACCAGTAAAGGAATAAATGGTTGCTGTCGCATTTTTGAGATACAGTACTTCCATTAAGTTATCATCAACATTGTACATTTTACTGAGGATACCGTTGTTGTCATCCATCATTTTTACGCGAGCTTCACGTCTGTCATCATGAACGGCTTGTGCGTCGATGCGGATCCATGTTCCTTTGTGCATAGCAGAAATTGAGATTTTTGGATTTTTTAGCATTTGTTTATATACGTCTTTTTGATTATTGGTTACGATATAAAGCTTTCCTTCAAATTCGGCAACCGCGCCAAATGGTCTTACTTTTGGTTGATCTCCTTCAACCGTTGCCAAGTAAAATGTGCCGCATTCTTTTAAATACGTAAAAACATCGTTCATGTTGTATTGCTCCTTTTTTCTACATATGATATAGTCATTTGTATTACAAGTATTATTATACAAACTAATGCTATAAAAACAAGTACGATTATTTATGATACCAGTATTATAAATGATACCGGAGGGCTAATGAAAAAGGAATTATTTGGGCGATGTCCTTATGTGACTTCGCAAAAGATATTGAATGGTAAATGGGCAACTTATATCCTGTATTTGCTGCAAGATGAACCGGTACGATTCAATGAACTATTGCGGCGCTTACCAGAAGAAATGACACATGCTACATTATCGAGGCAGCTTAAAATATTAGAAGAAGAGGGCCTGATCATAAGAAAGGAATATCGACAGATTCCACCGAAAGTCGAATATTGCCTAAGTGAAATCGGTGGGAAATTCAAGCCAGTCTTGGATGCACTTGAAATATGGGGAATGGAGTATATTGGGTATTTAAAAGCAAAACCTGAGCAGCTGGATAAAATGGAAAAATTAACGGAATTACCAGATCGGTCTATAATTAAGTGACGATTGCTTGAAAAAATTTGATATTTGTTTATTTTTACAAAGGTATGTGAATTACCTATAGCGAAGAAGTACAGATGATTTTTAGTAAGGGCTTAATGCTGGAAAAACTATATCGGGGAGGCTGGAGAAATAATGAAGATTGCAATCATTGGTGCGGCAGGGATGGCTGGGCAGGCGATTTACAAAGAAGCGATAGCCCGTGGGCATGAAGTGACCGGAGTTGTAAGAAACGAAGCAAAGGCGAAAGAAATTCTTGGCGATCAAGCGAAGCTTTTGGTGAAAGATGTATTTTCTTTGCAGAAAGAGGATTTGACGCATTTTGAAGTGGTAGTCAATGCATTTGCGACCGCTCCGAACATGGCGTATCAGCATGTCGACCTCGCAGCAAAATTAGTAGCGTTCTTTAGAGAAACTGAAACGCCACGACTGTTTTTTATTTTAGGTGCAGGCAGCTTGCTTGCTTCAAATGGAGAAATTTTCTTAGAAACGATTCGGACGATGCCGGGAGCAGAAGCTTGGGTGAGCATTCCTGAAAATCAGTTCAAAGAGCTAGAATTTTTGAAGCATGTTGACAATGTAAACTGGGTCGGGGTATCTCCATCGGCGGAGTTCAAAGCCGGAGAAAAACATGTTCCGGTTTTGGGGAAAGATTCACTTTTATGTGCAGCTGACGGAAAATCCCATACGACCAGTGGAACAATGGCCGTGGCCATTCTCGATGAAATTGAAAAACCTACTATCCGGCAAGCAAGATTTACGGTTTCCGATTGAGTTGTATGTACATTTAATCTGGGCGGAACGGTAGCTTTGTTTTATGCAGAAGTGAGATAGCCATATGGATAAGCCTTCTATGAAATATAACATAGAAGGCTTATTTTGCTGCCCGTTTTTCTTCTTTAAAATATCATTTTGTTTTTGTGAACCTATTGCCTTGGAGTGGACTCTAAGTGGTAAACTTACAGTAGGGTTTCTGTACAAAATTTTTAAGTAATTAAATGGAATGTGGTGGAAGTTATAAATAGACGGAATTTTATTGCTGGGGCGGCCGCTTTGCTTGGCCTTTCAGCGGTTGGGGCAGATTTGTTTATTCATCGGCCGGAGTTTGGTCGGCAGCCAAATGGGGCTAGGCTAAAGCGGATAGAATCATCACCGCATTATAAAAATGGCCAGTTCCAATGCTTAGAGCCCATTGAAAATATAATGGAAGGCGATGAAAACCGCTTTGTTGTCTTAGGAAAATTTCTATTTGAAGATAAAAAGAAAGAACGGTTGTTTCCTGAAACGTCGATGCTTTCGGCGAAAACAGATTTAAAAGCGCTTCCTGCTTCGAAAGATTGTATTGTCTGGATGGGGCATTCATCTTTTTATATGCAGCTTGGCGGGCGGCGGATTTTAATCGATCCTGTATTCAGCGACTTTGCATCGCCGTTGTTTTTTATCAATAAAGCTTTTGCGGGGAGCAATGTTTATCGTGCAGACGATTTGCCGGATATCGACATTCTCGCGCTTTCGCATGATCATTGGGATCATCTTGATTATCCAACGATTATGTCAATGAAAAATAAAATTGGTAAGATCGTATGTCCTTTAGGCGTTGGTGAATATTTTGAACAATGGGGATTTTCTCCAGCGCAAATCCACGAAGAGGATTGGTTCAAGGAAATCAAGCTAGCGGATGACTTTAGCGTCCATGTGCTGCCTTCGCAGCATTTTTCTGGCCGCTTTTTGACACCGAATGCTACGCAATGGGGTGGCTTTGCTTTTATAAGCAATACTAAGCGCGTTTATTATAGCGGTGATGGTGGCTATGGTGAGCATTTTAAGGCAATCGGAAAAATCTTTGGCGGTTTTGATTTGGCAATCATCGAAAATGGGCAGTATAACGAGGCCTGGCATCGCGTACACCTCTTACCAGAAGAGAGTGCTAAGGCTGCACAAGAAGTTGGCGCCAAGGTTGTTTTGTCCGCCCATAATGGAAAATTTGCGCTAGCCCGCCATGCGTGGGATGAACCATATCGGGCATTTAAAGAGGCGAGCCAAGAGAAAAATTATGAGCTCATCACCCCTCAAATCGGTGAGCTTGCCGATATTGGCAGGCAGGACAGGGCCTTTTCTGCCTGGTGGGAAGACATGAGGTAAGTGATTTTGTTTTTTTGAGAACGGCTGTTGTATAGCCTTCTCGCAAGGGCAAGAGAAGATGATGAAAAAGAGCAGACAAAAAGCTGGTATACAAATATAGTATGCCAGTTTTTTTTCGGGGAAATAAAATTATACTTGACTTGTAGTGCACTCCAACTGATAGGATACATTAAGAAAAATAACAGAGAGTGTGGCTTATATATTTTGGAAAAGAAGCGTTTTTTTAGTAATAGAGCGTTGTTCAACTTATTTTTACCGATTATCATTGAACAATTCTTAGAATATCTGGTGGGGCTGGCGGATTCTATCATGGCAGCGTCGGTGGGGGAAGCTGCAGTATCTGGAGTTTCTTTGGTGGATTTTGTCATGGCTCTTTTGATTAGCTTATTTGCTGCATTATCTACTGGTGGTGCGGTTGTCGCCGGGCAATATTTGGGGCGAAAGCAACAAGAAAAAGCAAGAAATACGGCAAATCAGTTGGTCTGGTTTGCTGGATTGAGTGCAGTATTGATCATGGTTTTGGTGTATGTTTTGAAACCATTCATCCTTCATGGAGTTTTTGGGGCAATTACGCCTGAAGTGTATGGTTATGCGGACCGCTATTTAATGATCACCGCAGCATCGATTCCTTTTTTAGCATTGTATAATGCTGGTGCAGCAATTTTTCGCACGATGGGCAATGCGCGCCTGCCTATGATGATCATGCTGGCGATGAATATAGCTCATGCAGCGGGGAATGCAGTGCTCATCTATGGCTTTCATTTTGGCGTCGAAGGCGTTGCCATACCGACACTTATTGCGCGTGTTGCGGCGGCGATCATTGTGCTGTTCCTTGTGATGGATAAAAAACAAGCTTTATATCTTGAATGCAATTGGAAACCGCAGTTTGATGCAAAAATCATTCATCAAATTTTAGGGATTGGCATACCCTATGGACTAGAAAACGGACTTTTTTATTTGGGGCGGATTGTTGTATTGAGTTTGGTTTCTCTTTTTGGAACCTCGGCAATTGCCGCCAATGCAGTTGGTGGGACACTCGTCATGTTCGAGGCTTTGCCAGGAATGGCAATCGGCTTTGGGCTTACGGTCGTTGCAGCTCGCTGCATAGGAGCTAAGGATTATGAGCAGGCAAAATATTACACGAGGAAAGTCCTTAAAATCGTCTATGTAGCGCAAATTATCATGTGTACACTAGTGCTCTTGCTTCTGCCATCAATTTTGTCGATATATGGACTTTCGGCAGAGGCCGCTGATTTGACTTATAAACTGGTTTGGGCACATGCCATTGTGGAAATTATCATTTGGCCACTAGCCTATACGCTTCCTGTAACATTTCGTGCTGCAGGTGATGCACGGTTTCCTATGGTCATTGGGACTGCCTCGATGATCTTTTGCCGGATTTTGCTCTCGTATGTATTTGCCTTGCATTTTGGCATGGGAATGTTTGGCACATGGGTTGCCATGTTTTTTGACTGGGCCGTCAAGGCACTGATTTTTTGCATTCGCTATATAAAGGGCAGCTGGACCAAATATCAAGCAATTGGCTGAAATTGCGGCTCGAGTAAAGGCTGTTGTTTCAACTGTTTGTATATGAATTTTAAGGTGAATTGAGAGGGGTTTGAGGTAAGATGGATTATACAGGTAAAAAGTGTTTGGTAGCGTATTTTTCGCGCCGCGGGAAAAACTATGTGAGTGGAAGTATTGTCAATTTAGCGATGGGGAACACGCAAGTCGTGGCAGAGCGGTTGCAAGAACTGACGGATGGAGATTTGTTTGAGATCGATACGGTAAAGAAATACCCATTGGAGTATCAAGCGGCGACGCAGGTTGCACAAGATGAACTCGATACAGGCGCTAGACCCGAGCTGACGGAAAAACTTGCCAACATAGGGCAATATGAGGTTGTTTTTTTAGGGTATCCAAACTGGTGGGGCACGATGCCGATGGCGGTATGGACTTTTTTAGAGAGTTATGACTTTTCGGGGAAAATCATTTTGCCATTTTGTACACATGAGGGAAGCGGTCTTGGCCGCAGTGAAAGTGATGTTAAAAAGCTTTGCCCGGCAGCAATCGTAAAAAGAGGGCTGGCGATTCGTGGCAGTCAAGTGCGGTCCGCTGAAAAAAGCGTGGTGGATTGGCTCGATAAATAAAGGCAGGATCATTGTTCTTTTACTATTTTTGTATTTTGGTTGAAAAATATTCAAAGAGCACAGACAAAGTTTGGCTAGAATGTTAAACTGGTGGAGGCGAAGGTCGTTTCGCTGAATGATTTTGCAAAGGGGCAGCATAAAAGATGATAGAAATCACACCAAAAACTGAAATAGAAGCAAGGACGAAAAAATTACAGCACGCACTGGTAAGACAAAATTTAGACGGCGCAATCCTTTTGCTAAATGCAGATTTGTTTTATTTTACGGGTACGGTACAGAATGCGTATTTGTTCATTCCTGCGGCTGGCGAGTCGATATTGATGGTAAAACGCGGGCTTGAACGAGTGCAGGCAGAGTGTCAATTGCAGCATATCGTTGCAGTGAAGTCACCAAAAGAAATACCAGCTGTCTTAGAGCGATTTGATTACAAAAATATCAATCGTCTGGGCCTGGAACTGGATGTTTTGCCGGTCAATCTTTATAAGGTGTATAGCAAACTCTTTTCTACTGTAGAGTTTGAAGATGTATCGCCTTTGGTAAAAGAAGTCCGTTCGGTTAAGTCTTCCTACGAAATCGATATCTTGAAGAATGCCATTGAAGTTATGGATGAGGCCTTTTCTAAGGTGCCATCGCTCCTACAGGAAGGCATGACAGAAATAGAGCTCGCGGCTTTATTTGAAGCGGAGTTACGAAAAGGCGGCTATGCGGGTTCTTGTCGAATGCGCGCATTTAATCAGGAACTTTTCTATGGGAATGTGTGCAGTGGCAGCAGTGCCAAATACTCGAGCTTTTTTGATGGACCTGTGGGCGGCATGGGGACATCTCCGGCTAATCCACAAGGAGCGGGCTGGAAAAAAATCGAAAGAAATGAACCAGTCTATATGGACTATACCAGTATCATCCGAGGTTATACGGGAGACCAGACGCGCATCTTTTGTATAGGCGATTTACCGGAAAAAATGCAAAAAGCATTTGATGATATACTCATTCTTCAAAAAGAAGTGCTTCGTAATATAAAGCCAGGCGTTTTGGCTGAATATATTTATTTGCTCGCGCTGAAATTAGCCGAGAAAATGGGCTATAAAGATTATTTTATGGGCTATAAAAGTGACCAGGTTAAATTTCTAGGGCATGGAATTGGCATTGAACTCGATGAGTGGCCTATTTTTGCAAAAGGCATAAAGACGAAGATTGTGCCTGGGATGGTTTTTGCGCTAGAACCCAAGCTTGTCTTTGAAGATGGGGCAATAGGTACCGAAAATAGCTTTCTTATGACAGCGGACGGGCCTCAATGTTTAAGCAAAAGCCCGGAACGAATCATAAACATTGAATGATGCTAGGGTAAAGGCAAAGTTTTTCAGGGGGATTTTTGGCTTGAAGAGAAGCAAAACGGCTGCTATGGATTTTTCCAATAGCGGCCATTTTAAGTAGAAAAATATTCTTTTATAATGGGAATGGAATATGTTTAATATAAAGTTCTACGCTAATAGGAAAATAAAGCAATCATGATGAAGTTCAATTTGATAATTCTATTGTAATTATCTATAGTGGATTTGTAAATATAAACAGAGAAGGCGGAGTCAAAGCTCATATATACGAGATATCTCTATTTTTTGACAAAGAGGGTGCTATTATGCCGATTTATAATCTACAATTAGAAACCTTTCTTCGTGTTGCATTAGCGGGGAGCTTTAATAAGGCGGCTGAGCAAAATCATATTACGCCGTCGGCAGTCATCAAGCAAATAAATCTGCTGGAAAATGATTTGGGGTTGCAGCTTTTTGAAAGGTCACACCGAGGTCTTAAGTTGACGGCAGCGGGCGAATCGTTGCAGGCAGATGCGAGCTATATTGTTGAATACAGTGAAGCTTCTATCCAGCGGGCAAAAGATGCTGCCTATAGTGGGAAGGATATCATCCGAATCGGGATATCGCCATTGACACCAGCGCAGTTTTTGATTGATTTATGGCCGAAATTGCATGCATTTTGGGATACGGTGAAATTTCGTTTGATTCCCTTTGAAAACAATGAAAAAAATGCGAGTGGAATTTTGCAGAATTTGCAGCGAGATATCGATGTAGTTGCAGGGATTTTTGATGAAGGTTTGCTGGATTATCGCCAGTGTGCGGCAATGAAGATCTCAGAGGAACCAATTTGCTGTGCAGTTTCGGTGCATCATCGTTTGGCGGACAAAAAACGGCTGTTGGTGGAGGATCTTTATGGAGAAAAATTCATGCTGCTTCGCCAAGGACAAATGCAATCTGCAGATCAGCTTCGTGCAGACATACGAAAGAATCATTCAAAAATACAAATCGTTGATTTTGATCTTTATAACGTAGAGGTTTTCAATCAATGCGAAAATGGCAACCATGCCCTCATGGCAATGCAGATGTGGGGCAATGTCCACCCTTTGCTGAAGATCATTCCAGTCGAATGGGACTATAAAATGCCATTTGGTATTTTGCATGCCAAGCAGCCATCGGCTAAAATACAGCATTTTTTAGCGGCATTAGAATACGCCGTAAAAACTTTATAGGAGTTAGTACCTTTAGGTATTAACTTGAAGAAAAAACGAGACTTCTTTCGGGGTCTTGTTTTTTTTATAATAAAGACAGATGAGAGGAGTGAGTTTTTGTGGAATATAAAATTTTAAATAATGGTGTGAAAATGCCGGCTTTGGGATATGGTGTGTATCAAGTCACTAACGAGGAATGTGAGCGTTGTGTCCTCGATGCAATTGGCATTGGCTATCGTTCAATCGATACGGCACAAGCCTATGGGAATGAAGAAAGCGTAGGCAATGCTTTGCAAAAATGCGGAGTGCCACGAGAAGAGCTTTTTATTACGACAAAAATCTGGATATCGAATGGCGGCTATGAAACGGCGAAAGCTTCAATACAAGAGTCCTTGCACAAGCTGAAAACGGAATATATAGATTTGCTGCTCATCCATCAGCCATTTAATGATTATTATGGGAGCTATCGTGCAATGGAAGAAGCGTATCGAGACGGAATTGTCCGGGCGATTGGTGTATCTAATTTTTATCCAGATCGGTTGATTGATTTATGCCACTTCGTTGAAATCATGCCAGCGGTCAATCAAATCGAAACGCATGCATTTCAGCAACAAGAAACAGCTCATGCAATCATGAAAAAATATGGTGTCCAACATGAGTCGTGGGGCCCATTTGCCGAAGGGCGTAAAGACTTTTTTCAAAATGCGGTCTTAAAAGAAATTGGTGCTGCGCATCATAAATCAGTGGGGCAGATTGCTTTGCGCTTTTTGCTGCAAAGTGATGTGGTCGTTATTCCAAAATCAACGCATAAAGAGCGTATGCTTGAAAATTTCAACGTGTTTGATTTTGCCCTTTCGGCAGATGATATGGAGAAAATCCGGTCATTGGATGAAAAAGAAAGTGCATTTTTTTCTCATTACGATCCGGAAACGGTCGAGTTGTTGACCGGACTTGTACGTTGAATTGTTGTTAAAAAATGAGCCCCAAAAGGAAGGATAATAAAACGATGGAAAAAAGAAAATTAGGGAACCTAGAGGTTTCATCTATGGGATTTGGTTGTATGGGACTTAGCCATGCATATGGTGCTGCCATGGAAAAATCGCAGGCAATTGCTGTTTTAAAAGAGGCCTATGAAATGGGCTATACGTTATTTGATACCGCGGAATGTTATACGGGAATATTTTGAAGATGGCAGCATTTCTTATAACGAGGAAATTGTCGGAGAGGCACTTCAGCGTGTGCGCGATAAGGTAGTCATTTCGAGTAAATTTGGCGTGCGTACCGCAAAGGATAAGTCGTTACAGCTCGATAGCCGTTCTGAGACGATTCGAAGCTCAGTAGAGGAAAGCTTGAAAAAACTAAAAACGGATCATATTGATCTTTACTATCAGCATCGAATCGATCCTAAGACAACTCCCGAGGAAGTCGCAGCGACAATGAAAGACCTTATAAAAGAAGGGAAAATCCTGCATTGGGGAATTTCCGAAACGACGGAAGAATATTTGCGGCGGGCACACGCTGTTTGTCCGGTAACTGCGGTTCAAAATAGATATTCAATGATGGCTCGCTGGCATCAAAGTCTTTTTCCTGTAGTAGAAGAGCTCAACATTGGCTTTGTCGCCTTTTCGCCGATGGCAAATGGCTTTTTGACGGCAAAATATGATCAAAATTCGCACTTTGACGGCGATTCTGATTACAGGACTTTTATGCCGCAGTATACCGAAGAAGGAATGAAAAAAGGAAAAGATGTGCTTACGCTTTTGGAAACTTTGGCAAAAGAAAAAAATGCTACACCAGCACAGATTTCTTTAGCCTGGATGCTTTGCCAAAAACCATGGATCGTGCCGATTCCGGGCAGCCGAAAAATCGCCCGTTTAGAAGAAAATAAAAAAGCCGCCTCCATCGAAATATCTGCTGATGAAATCGATAAAATCAATGCGGCCTTAGACAAAATGGATGTATTGGTTTTTGGTGGGCATTAAAATAAGGTGTTTGAAAAATAAAGAAACAGTATTGACTTATAGAACACTATAAGTGATAGAGTGGAGGGGAAAGAAGGGGTTTTATGAAAAAGGCAATGGTAAGTGCAATCGCACTGCTTATTGTAGTTTTGTTTACTGCTTGTGGCAATGCGGCGCAAGATAATAGCTCGAGTGCAGCAAAAACATCGGCAGCGAAGTCAGAAAATCTAGAAAATACGACTGCAAAGGCAGCTTTACCACAGCAGACAAGCGGAAAGAAGGCTCTGGTTGTGTATTTTTCCCGGACGGGAGAAAATTATGCCGTTGGTAATATTGCGAAAGGCAATACGCATATTGTTGCCGACATGATCGCAGAAATGACTGGGGCGGATACTTTTGAAATCAAGACGGTCAACCCCTATCCACAGAGCTATAAAGAATGCACAGAAGTAGCAAAGAAAGAACTTGCGGACAATGCTCGGCCGCAGCTTGCTGGCAAAGTTGAGAATATGAAAGATTACGACGTCATTTTCCTTGGGTATCCCATTTGGTGGAGTGACATGCCTATGCCGATATATACCTTTATGGAAAGCTATGATTTTAATGGGAAGACAATCATTCCGTTTGCGACCTCAGCCGGCGACGTTTTAACAGGCAAAGAAAGCACGATCCCACAATATGCAAAAGGTGCAAAAGTTCTTCAAGGGCTTGGTATTGAAGGGAAACGAGCCCAGCAAAACCCTGATAGCGTGCGGCCAGAGGTGCAAAAATGGCTGACACAGCTTGGGTTCATTAAATAAAAATGATTTTATTTCAAGTAGGAGAATAAGTTTATGCGGATTATTGGGAGCTTATTTTTAACCGTGGTGTTTCTGTTTTTGATGAATCGTTCCTTGACGGGGCCGCAAATTCATGAATATCTGGCATTGTTCTTTGGCGTTATTCTAATCCTGCATCTTCTATATACGAAAACATGGAGAAGACGTGTTTTTTTTCAAAATGCCTTGGGCAGTTACGTTAAAGATTTTTTGCATATGCTGTTTTTCTTTGTTTTATTGATAACGATGGTTTCAGGTGCGTTGATTTCCACAAGCCTTTTTCCGTCCGTGCATCTTCGCGGCATTGTGTCTATTTGGGTCCATGAGATTCATCAAAGTGCAGGGTATGGAAGCTTCATTTTGGCGGGCATACATTATGGCTTGCATTGGAAGAAAATTTGGGCTCGTGTGAAAAAATATTTTGGCTTTTTTTCATGTAAAAAACAATATAAATATATTAGTCTGGGAACTGCTTGTATATTTATCGCTTATGCGGTATATGCTTCTTTTTTAAATCATATAGGTGATCGAATATTGATGGAACATATGGTAAATATAGGCGTGGATGATTCAGCACTGAAATATACAGGCAATATGT
>CBDTTM010000077.1:0-10945 GCA_965363355.1 uncultured Selenomonadaceae bacterium
CACCGACCCCGCCAGCACCGATGACGCCTGCCATTGCCGTTGCACCAAGCAAGCCTATCGTTCCCGTTGTAATCGATAAGATCAAAGAGCCTTTGGCTTCTGGTAGCAAAAAATGCCAAACGACCTCAAAATGAGATGCCCCCATAGCCTGAGCGGCTTCCACGATTCCATAATCCACCTCTAAAAGTGAATTTTCAAAAAGCCTCGTCAAATAGGGTGCAATAAAAATGACCAAAGGGACTAAAGCTGCGGTTGTTCCAACCCGGGTGCCTACGATTTCCTTAGTTAAAGGCAAAATAAACACCATCAAAATAATAAATGGCACACTTCGTATGATGTTGACGATCGTATTTAAAACAAAATAAATGTATTTATTTTTCAAAATACCATTTTCATTGGTTAAAACCAAAACTACGGCCATAATCATTCCCAGTAATGTGCCAAGAGCTAATGAAACGAATACCATATAGATCGTCTGCTCAGCCGCTAGCAAAATTTGGGCATTCGGTACGCCTAAATCCATCATAAGCTCACCTCCCGGCATTCGATCGAATATTTCAAAACATAGTCAATTGCGGCTTGTATCTGCTGTTCGTCACCAATGAATTGAACAATGAAAATTCCCAGCACCGTATGCTGTAGCTCATTGACCGAGGCAAATACGATGTTGGTCTCCACCGCAAACGTTTTATTGATGCGACATAAAATATTTTTATGTACATCCTCACCTAAAAAGCGCAAAGAAAAAATCTTATGATTTCTTTGATCTTGTTTCAGTACGGCAATGACACTTTCTGGAATCTCATCGGCAATAACTGTTTTGACAAATTTCTTCGTCATTTCCTGCCGGGGATTACAAAAAACGTCTAGCACCGACCCGTGTTCAACCAGCTTTCCCTGCTCCATGACCGCTACTTTATTACAGATACGCTGAATCACATGGATTTCATGCGTAACAATAAGAATTGTAATGTTCATTTCTCGATTGATTTTTTCTAGCAGGCGTAAAATCGAATCCGTTGTTTCCGGATCTAGCGCACTGGTTGCCTCATCACAAAGAAGAATCGATGGATTTGTCGCCAATGCTCTTGCGATACCGACTCTCTGTTTTTGCCCGCCAGATAACTGCGTTGGGTAAACGTTCTTTTTATCTGTCAATTCAACAAACGCAAGGAGTTCGCTGACCCGTTCTTCTATTTTTTTCTCCGCCATTCGATTTAGCCGTAACGGAATTGCTATATTATCATATACACTCTTGGAATTGAGCAAATTAAACTGTTGAAAAACCATACCGATTTGCTTGCGAACTTGTCGAAGCTTGGAAAAAGAGAGCTGATTGATATCCAGTCCGTTGACTTCAACCCGCCCCGAACTCGGACGTTCCAAAGCATTGACCATGCGCAGCAAAGTAGATTTTCCCGCACCACTAAAACCAATCACGCCAAATATATCCCCATCTGCAATTTTTAGTGATACATGCTCAAGTGCATTTACTCTTTGTTTTTTTATCACAAATTCTTTACTGACATCCATAAAATCAATCATTTTACCAACTCCTGCTCAAACCCGTTCCAAAGCTTGTTGTGCTAAAACTGTAAAATATTCTGCTGCGGGAAATAAAGCTGCTGGATCCACTGCAAAATGCGGATTATGCCCAGGATAGGATTCTCCCGTTCCAATATGAATAAAGACCCCTTTGATTTTGTCCATATAGAAAGAAAAATCTTCTCCACCTAACGAATTTGGCGATTTTTCCACGGTAAGATTTAATCTTTTGGCTTCGTCTGTCGCAAAAGAAACCCATTCTTCATCATTGATCGTCGCTGGCGGCCCACTGATCCAGTTCACTTCTGCTTTTGCCCCATGCGCAGACGCAATCGCATCCGCCATCGTGCGCAGGCGCGCTTCTACTTGAATCCGGTCTTTTGGATCGAGAGTTCTAACTGTACCTTCTAGATAAGCCGTTTCTGGAATTACATTCCACGTATTGCCGCTTTCAAAATGGGTGATACTAATAAGTGATGGAGAAAACGGGTCTATATTTCGGCTGACAATAGATTGCACTGCACTTACAAAGGCAGAGGCCGTCACAATCGGATCAATGCCATCTTGTGGATGGGCTGCATGTGTCCCTTTGCCCGAAAACGTTATATTGAACTGATCTACGGCCGCCGTTACGGCACCTGTTTTTATTCCGACTACACCGACCTTAAATGCCGATGAGCTGTGCAGTCCGAATATCGCTTGGACATCATCTAAAGCATGCGTTTCTATAACTTTGACTGCCCCGCCGGGAGCCTCTTCTGCTGGCTGGAAAATGATGCGGACCGTTCCCTTTAATTCTTTTTCGCGTAACTTTAGAAGATACGCTGTACCCAAAATTGTCGCTATATGAAAATCATGACCGCAGGCATGCATTTTTCCTATGTTTTGCGATTTATAAGCCAAATCTGTTTTTTCTTCAATAGGGAGCGCATCAATATCACAACGCACAGCTATAATTGGCTGTTCCCCATTCCCCACCTCAGCAACCAATCCTGTTTTAAGCGGCAAATCGAGAATTTTTATCCCAGCAGCAGTCAAATTTTCTTTGATATGCTTCGTTGTTTCATATTCTTCATAAGATAACTCCGGATGTTGATGAAACCAATAGAAATTTTCCTCGACTTTATTTTTTATCGCTTCTTTTTCCAATAAAAAAACCTTCTTCCTTACTATTCATGGTTGTTATATATGTTTTATTCAATACTACTGTATGTATAAAAATTTGTCAAGTTGTAATGTCTTTATTGACGTATTTTCGACAAAAAACAGGCAGACCGAGCTTTTATGCCCCATCTGCCTGTGTGCGATTTAAGAAAGCCTCTTTATCTTTAAAATAAGCTTGTTGATAGATACCTTAGCCCCGTATCTGGCGAAATGACAATGATTCGTTTTCCTCTGTTTTCTTCCTGTTTTGCTAATATAGTAGCTGCATGAATAGCCGCCCCGGAAGAGGTCCCAAGTAAAATCCCCTCCGTTTTAGCAACCGCCCGCGCAGCTTCATAGGCTTGCAGCGTTTCCACTTCAAAAACTTCATCGTAAATATCAATATTCATTGTTGCTGGTACACGCTCTTTGGGGACTCCCCAAAATGGATGAACTCCCGTAATCTCTTCCGGCTTTGGATTTTGAGCACTCGGCAATGAATTCGGTCCGGGCTGAATCGCGACAATCTTCACCGCCGGATTTTTCTCTTTTAAATAGGCACCTGTACCCGATATCGTTCCCCCTGTGCCAACAGCAGCAACTAGGATATCTACCTTTCCTTCGCTGTCTTCCCAAATTTCAGGTCCAGTTGTGTTTTTATGGATTTTAGGATTTGCTGGATTTTCTATTTGATTAATAAAAAAAATGTCTTTTTCTTTTGATAAAACATTTTCCTCTAACGATTTGATTACCGCGACAAAATCACCATTTGTTTGTGCTAATACATCCGCTACTGCTGGCTCTTCCGAAAGTTTGATCGTTTCACCGCCAAATGCATGAATTACTTTAAAACGCTCCTCACTTACTTGGTCTTGTATATAAACCCGAAATCTATAGCCTTTAGCGGCGGCAATGGCAGCCAAGCCAATACCGGTATTGCCACTCGTCGTTTCAACGATTGTGTCTCCTGGTTTCAGCAATCCTTTTTGCTCTGCATCTTCAATCATCGCTAAAGCAATCCTATCTTTTACACTTTGATTGGGATTGAAATATTCGAGTTTCACTACGATTTCTGCCAATAATTTATTTTTTCTTTCATAATTGACCAATTCAAGCAATGGCGTGTTGCCTACTAATTCTGTAATAGATTTTCTTATTTTCCCCATGTAAAACGCCCCTTTTCTAGAATTAATTTTTTAGTAAATAAAAAAGAGGTTATCGAACCTGCATGATGCAAGTCCCATAACCTCTAGTTATCTAGTGAGTTATCGCCCTGTAAAATCCCACGTCATAACATGCCACAAAACTTGCAACCATGTTATGTTTAGTCAAATACAACTGCCATGTATTACTTATACCCTCTTCGCTAAAATTTGTCAAGTATTTTAAAAATACGGCCAAAACTTCATTTCGCAAAATTTATCGCCAGCATCTTGACAAACGAATGATTTGTCATTACTATAAAGCATATTAAACATATCAACAAAATATTTTCAGGCGATTAGAAAGCTAAAGCCGATTTCTGTAAATAATAGGAATCTGTTTTAGCTTTTTTATTTTCAGTAGGAGGTGCCAACGGAACAAATCTATATCGCGTTACCAAAAAGAGCTGCAAATCTCTTATCTCGTGCATTTATTCATATTTAATAGCAAAGGATGTTTTCAAATGAAAAAAACAACAATGTTTCTTTTAGGAATCAGCGCATTCACCTTATCGCTCCACTCATTTCCACCTGCCGAAGCTGCTTCGGCCATTGCAAACCCATTCGAAAAAGTATCTACAGACCACTGGGAATACAAATCCTTAGAAAAACTCCAAACGGATGGAATCTGGGATAATAAAATCCCACTTACCATCGATAATGCTCATGCTCTGACAAGATACGATATCGCAAAAATCATCGGTGAAGCAACGACAAACTACGAGGCTGCCTCTAGTGAAGACAAACAGCTTCTAGATAAGCTCCAACAAGAATATTCACCTGAACTTACGGCATTAGGCGTACAGTTTAAAAAAGCGGCACCAGAAAGCCAGCAAAAGCTCCCGACATTTTCAGGTGAATATTACGCCGGCTACCAAAATCAAAAGAAATCTTTTGATGGCAGCAACCAAACAAATTCTGCCTTTTTGACACGTACTCGTCTTTATATCAACTACGATATCAACGACCAGTGGAGCTTTACGACGCGTTTACAAAATCAAAGTACATTGAGTAAAACAGATACGTATGAAAGCACAAATAGCAAAGATGGTTCTAATGTCAGTTTCAACGAAGCCTATATTACAGGAAAACTTCACGGAGGAAAAGTCTCCATTGGTCGACAAGGCCGCTATGTTACGGTTCTCGACGGAATGATTTACGATGGCCTGCTAAAAGGTATCCGCACGAGCTATCCTTTAGGAAATGCCTACCAACTCACTGCTCAATATGGACTTGAAGTCCCAACTTCAACAGGAGAAGCCTCCGGCAATACCTATAGCAGTATCGAGCTCAGAAAAAATTACGGTATAGCCCAAACCGGCCTAGCCTATCATCATTTCAGTACCGACAATGCGAGCCTTAATAAAAACATCGTAGAAGGTTTAGTCAAAATCCCCCTGAGTAAAGATTTCACAGCATCTTTTAATTACGCAAAATCAAACGCCTCCACCTACAATACAGCATTTGCTTATAAAATCGCTTATAAAGCATCCGATTTATCCATCCCTGGCTCTTATCAAGTCTGGGCACAATACCGATCCTTGAACCCCAACAGCTATGTTTGCCCTACATACGATCTAGTCAGCGTAAATCAGGGTGGATCAAAAGGTTATGAAGTAGGATTTTCCTATGTTCTTTCCAAAAATTTATTATGGCACAATGAATTTATTTCCGCAAAATCCGAGATTGATAGCAATTCCCAAACAAAGTATTACTTTAGCCGATTGTGGTTATTTTTCTAAGAACAAAAGTTTAGTAAACAACTTATCAAGTCCAAGTTAAAATCACTAGAAAAATAAATGCATAGATAAAAAAGCAGCCTGCCACCTATATCCATCTTTGGGTATAAACGGCTGGCTGCTTTTTAACGATAATTTAATAAAATGTACACTCTATGGCAGATACGATTCAATAAATCTACCGTCCTGTCAAAAATTTTTTGTTCTTCATCTCTTTATTTCAACACCTGATAATCTTTAGGATCCACTTCTTCCAACCATTCAGTCGTTATCCCTGGCACAGATTGCATGACTGAAATATGCTGGAACATGCTTCCCGGGGCAGCACCATGCCAATGCTTCACGCCCGCGGGAATCGTGACAACCATACCAGGCTTTAGTTCATGCGGGGCCTCACCCCAAATCTGATAATAGCCTCGCCCCGACTCAGCCACAAGCACCTGACAAGAGTTATGATGAATATGCCAATGCGTATGAGCTCCATTTACAAAGGTCACATTGCCGATAGGCACACCGCCATCGGATAACCACGAAACATAGCTCTCACCAGTGAAATATGCGGCATTCTTTGCATTCGGCTCGCCAATAGGAAACACCGTACCGCCGGACTGCTCCAATGCGGACTCTATAGCCTCTTTAGAAATTGGCTGTATAGCTTCTGCTGATATCAATCCTGTCATTCCCCATAACAAGAATATTATCATAACCAACATCTTCTTCATTTTCTACACTCCCATGAATCCTATTCACTTTATTTTTTAAAGATTTTTCCCGTAAAAAGGAACAAGTTTATCGACAATCTGCTTGACATATTCCGGTACCCAATAGGTTTGCATATGCGTTGCACCGTCGACAAGATACAGCTCTTTGTTTTTGGTGCCCGTTGCCTTTTGGTATGCATCTTCTGTCATATAAAGTGTATCTGCTTGGTTACCAGCAATCATCAGAAGAGGCTGATTGATGAGGTCCATATTGGCTGCTGCATCAAAGGTAAAAAGGTCCAGATTGCTGCGCACCGTATACTGGAACGTGGAATTTGGATGACGATGTGTCTTACCATAGTAGAGATACCCTTCTCGATAGAGCGTCGGCATTTTATCAAGTTGCTCCTGTGGAATCTCCATAGATTCCATTCCTTGTGTACGCGCAATTTCTCCACCAGCAGCTTCTTTGCCTCTCTCAGCGGATGATTCAGCCAATCTCTTCTGCGTTGTATCCTTTGCTGAATTCATGAAACCATCTTTTCGCACGATACCAGAATTAAACATGGACAAGGTTGCTACAGCCTTCACACGTTTATCCGTCTGGGTTGCCTTTAGCGTGTAACCGCCACCGCCACAAATACCAAGAGCTCCAACACGGTCTGCATCTACACCAGAAAAGGAAGCTATGACATCCACCATTCCATGGACATCTTCCACACGAAAAGCTGGGTTATCGAGATTACGAGGTGTACCGCCGCTTGCCCCCTGGAAAGATGCATCAGCCGTAATCGTAATATAGCCGTTTTCCGCCAAACGCTGCGCATAAAGACCTGCTGTTTGCTCCTTGACACCACCATTTGGATGTGCAATTACTATAGCCGGATACTTCTTGCTGCTGTTTTTGTCATAACCAGCTGGTGTATAGATATTTGCAGCAATCCGGTTCCCATTGAGATTATAGGTCACCGGATGAATATTGACCTGACCAGGCACATTTTTCGTCAATGCACCTTTATAAACCAAGCCAAAAGGGTTCGCATTTGGGCTTTTGATCTGATTTACTGGGATTTCCTGCAAATCTCTGCCACCATAGAACGCAATACCTTCCGTTTGCTCTGTTCCGTGCCTTTCTGCCGCATATGCCGGTACGATACCAGCAGAAAATGTCAGTATTCCTCCTGCTATCAATCCAGCTAAAAGTTTTAATCCAGTCTTGGTAAATTTCTTATTCTTTATCATCGTGACTTCCTTCTTTCTTATTATATGTTTTTATCAATATGCTACCAGATATCCTCATTTTAATAATCTGTTTGTGATGAATCCGCCTCATAGCTTTCAATTTCACGTAATTGATTTTGCAGATCCGTTTTGACCTGCGTACAGCAAGACTCCCCGATAAGAATGCGCGACGGCAAGTTTTCTCGCTGCAATATTCGATAAAGAAATCTTGCTGCTTTAGCCGGATCACCGGCTTGCATGTGATTGTTTTCTTTTAAAAACTTAGCTGCTTCATGTGCTCCTGTTGCCTTGTAAGCTTCCAATTGGCTTACTGGCTGCTGCAAAGAGCTCGCATCACGGAAATCCGTGCGAAAAGACCCGGGGCAAATGGATGCAACGTGAATGCCAAAAGGTTCCAATTCAGTATGCAAGACCTCGGACAGACCTACGACAGCAAATTTTGCCGAACAATAGGCGCTGCTTCCTGTAAAACCCATAAGACCTCCTTGAGACGCTACATTGAGAATAATTCCGCTATGCTTACCTCTCATATAAGGAATTACTTCCCTCGTAACTGCCACCACCCCGAAATAGTCCGTTTCCATAAGGCGGCGTAGTTCGGCATCTGAAGTTTCTTCAAAAGCCCCACTCATACCAAAACCTGCATTATTGACTAGAATATCAATATGTCCAAAATGATTAATTCCATCCGTCACTGCCTGGCTCACTTCTTCTGGTTTTGTCACATCGAGCTGCACACCAAATACATTTTTCTGTTGATAAAATATATCATCATCCTGGATATGCCGGGAACCGGCAATCACCTGATCGCCCTGCTTCAGAGCTTCTTCCGCAAACGCACGACCTAATCCCCGGTTTGCACCTGTAATCAACCATACACGATCCATGCTTTTACACCTCATATTCTTTATAAATCAATTACAATTATTTAACGAATAAAATTCGTAAACGTCCGCGGTTCTTGTTCCGGCAGCCCAAATTTTTCCTTGCCAAGCGCAATGCTCTTTATCAAAAAGGTCATATTCCTGGCGAGGCTGCGCATGTTCTGCATTCCTTCTAAATCTTCCGTTACCTTACCAATTTCTCGTCCATGTACGCTATTCCAGTAGAGACTCGAGGCAACCGGCATATTGGACATCGTGAAGTATTTATTCAGTTCATCAAACGTAGAGGATAGACCGCCTCTACGCGCAATAACTACACTAGCTCCCACTTTCATGGTCTTATCGAATTGCGTGCTAAAAAACAGCCGATCCAAATATGCAATAAGCGTAGCATTCGCCGAGGCAAAATATACCGGACTGCCAACGACTATACCATCACATTCCTTAAAAATTGCCGCTGTCTCATTCACCACATCATCAAACACGCATTTGCCGGTCTTTGCGCAGCTCCGGCAAGCAATACAGCCCCGGATATCTTTAGTTCCTAATTCGATGAACTCTGTTTCCACACCACTGGCAGCAAATACTTTGCGCATTTCATCTAAAGCCAAAAACGTGTTTCCTTTTGTACGAGGTGATCCATTAACTATCATGATTTTCATTTTTCTCATTCTCCCTTTCTTATCTAAACTTTAAATTTCACTCATATTATTGCGCCTGCCGTGCGGTAAAACACTCATTGGCAATCTTCATCATCCAAAGAGTCCGCGGAAAGCCCACATACGGATTCATCGTGGTGATGACACCGATGACTTCTTCCGGGATTGCTCCAGCCGCCAAGGCACCGTTGACATGACTGCGGAACTGGGCTTCGATGCCAAGCGTACCAATCGCCGCAACCGTCAGCATTTCCCTCATTTTAAGATTCAGTGTGCCTCTTGTATAAATATCCCCAAAGCAAAATGCCGAAAGATCATCTTGCAGATGTTTTTGATAAGCTGGCACAGCAGCTCTCATTTTTGTAATGCTTTCCCCATAGGTACGCACCTGAAAGTCCAAACCTCTCTCGAAACGGTCCTCATCGGTGGTAGTGCCCTGTTTTTCTAATGGCAGCTTAATTCCATGCTTCTTGAATACACCATCCATAATTTCTACAGCTGCCGTCGTTTTGGCAAAACCGATATAAGGCGTAACATGATAGATACTCTCCCGGATCTGCAGTGGTGTTGCCTTGACAGCCAAAGCTTCTTCAACTGCATTAGCCAGTAGTTTCTCGTTTTGATTCGTAGTAAGAACCGCCAATGTTATTAAAGACCGTTCCACCGGGGTAATTTTAACCTGCTCGGCAATATCGCCGTAAATATATTTTTTCATGAGTGCCGCATACTCCGGGTCTGTGTCTTCAAGTGGGAACGCTGCATTGCCATGCATTGCCTTATAATTCCCATCGGCTAGTTTTGCCCGGTCATAACCATCCAACGTCGAACCCCCCGCCGCCTGGACCGGAAACTGCGTCAGTGTCATCAGACCAGCTCCGGCCACACCCATCATGAGAATCTTCCAAAATTTATATTTCATTTGATTTCATCCTTTCCGTGCCAACATTTTATGAACTAAAAATCATTTGAGGAGTTTATCCAAAAATGCATCAAACTGCTGCTTCACATTTTGATTGTCAATTCGTGCATCAACCGTAAAACCATCGGTCAATTTTGCCTTTGGCTGCAAATCTTGAATCGTTTCCAAATTTTTATTGAAACCACTACCCCTGTGTATACCAAAAGGAACGATGGTCTTTCCAGCCATATCAACCTGTTTTAAAAATGTGCTGACTGGTGCTGGCAAAGTGTACCACCAAATCGGTGTACCAAAATAAATGACATCATACTTTGTAAAATCCGGCAGCGGCTGCCGCAGCGCAACCATCTTCGCCTGCTCTATTTCCTGTTTCGCTCGGTTCGTCATATTATCAAAAAATGAATCATAAGGATCTTGCACCACGATAGAATACACATCTGCCCCAGTCTTTTGCTGGATTTCATGGGCCATGACTTGCATGTTCCCTTCCTTATTCTCCGTACTCCCATGAAGGCTGGCAGATGTAACGGCATCCACATCCATATTGCTGGTATCACCTATATTTTCACTATACGTAAAATATACAACCAAAGCTTTTTTTGCCTGCAAAGCTTCAGCCGATGCACTTCCTTGAACAACCTGTGCCTTCGTATCTGGCATAAAATAACCTGCATATGCAGCAGCACCTGCCGCAATTATCAAACCACTTGCCAAAATCAGCAGCTTTCTACGGGATGAAATCATATTCCTCGCTCCTATCTTTATGAATGTATGAGAACTTATTCATGCTTTTTTGTCTGATCAACCCTTAACCGCCAACAAAATCTCAAAAATCTCATCTGGCGTAAGTTTTTTCGCGCAACCAGGCATAAGGACAGTGGTGTCCGCCACAGCACGTAGAATTTTATCCT
>CBDTTM010000078.1:0-10883 GCA_965363355.1 uncultured Selenomonadaceae bacterium
CCCTACCGTCGCAATCACTTCACGGCCCTTTTTAAATACAGCTGTTTTACCTGGATGCATCGCATAATGCTCCCCTGCGGCAACTGTGTATTTTCCGATACTGAGATTTTCGAGCAAGTCTTCTACAATCCCTTTTGCATCATAAAAATCAACTTCCTCGTTTTGTTGATTCCAGCCGATAAGATCACGGCGACCAATAAGTGCTCCCGCTAACTTCAAGGTTTCAATCGGAAGTTCAGTTACTGGTAATGCTTTAGGGCTGAATACCGGTGCCACTTCAAAAATCTGCAAATCATCATTTTTGCGGGATAAATTACGTACAACATTTTCAAAGATGCTGCTAAGCAGTGTTGTCCGAACGAGGGGGTATTCATCTGTAAGCGGATTCATGATAGGAACCGCTATTCTCAATTCGCTGTCTTCTGGAATATTGAGTTTATCAAAAAAAGATGGATGCGTGAAGCTGAACGAAACCGTTTCATTCATGCCCAAACCACTCAACGTAGTTTTAATCCGATCGATAAAGTTTTGCTTGTCACTTTGTCCACCCTGCATAACTGAACCAAATGGCGTAGTTGCTTTGATATTATCAAAGCCGTAAATACGAGCAATTTCTTCCGAAATATCTTCCATATAAGTGACATCATAACGCCAAGATGGAACATCTACCAAAATCGTATTTTCTTTTGTTTCCGTTACGCCAAACTCCAATTTAGTCAAGATATCCAGCATTGTTTCTTTTGAAATATCTGTACCCAAACGACGATTGACTTGCTCAATTGAAAAAGAAAATGCAACTGGTTTCTTCGGAGCTGGATATACATCAACAATCCCCTCACAAACCGTACAAGCGCTCATTTCTTGCAAGAGCTGCGCTGCGCGGTCTAAAGTACGCTTTGTTTTCGTTTCATCTACACCGCGTTCAAAACGCCCCGATGCTTCAGAATGAAGGCCGCATGCTCTAGCTGTTCTTCGAATGCTCGGACCATTGAAGCAAGCAGCTTCCAAAACAACCGTAGTCGTCTCGGTCGTGACTTCTGTTGCAAGGCCACCCATAACACCAGCCAAACCTGCCGCTTTGGATTCATCGGCAATAACGAGCATCGTCTCCGTTGCTTTTCGCGATGAATCGTCGAGCGTATGCACTTCTTCGCCAGCAAAAGCGCGGCGAGCCGTGAGCTTTTTGCCAGCAATTTGGTCATAGTCATAAGCGTGCATAGGCAGTCCCAATTCCACCATAACAAAATTTGTCACATCGACGATATTGTTGATGGAACGAATTCCAGCTCCTTCGAGTCTTTGCTGCATCCATTCAGGAGAAGGACCGACTTTAACGTTTTTAAGCACCCGAGCAGAAAATCTCGAGCATAAATCTTCGGCTTCTATACCAATGCTTACAAGTTCTTCACTTTTTGCACCAGCATCCTCTTTGACTTTAATATCTGCCCATTTAGGCTTGTTGCCTGTAAGAACAGCTATTTCACGAACCAAGCCCCATACACTAAAGCAATCTCCACGATTTGCTGTAAGTTCAAATTCCAAAACAACATCATTGAGCCCTAAGATATCCTTTACTGGCTGACCGATTGTCGTTTCTTCCGGCAAAATGAAAATCCCTGTTTTTTGCGTTTCTGGGAGCTTTTCTAAATCCATTTTGAGTTCTTGTGCCGAACAAAGCATGCCATAAGACATCACACCACGAAGTTTTCCTTTGGAAATCTTCATTCCATTTGGCAAATGTGCACCGATCATCGCTACCGGAACGATCTGGCCCTCTGCTACATTTTGTGCACCAGTCACGATGATGATTGGTGCTGACGCTCCGACATTTATGGTACAAATCTGTAGATGATCGGAATCTTGATGCTTTTCCAGTTTTTCAATGCGTCCTGTAATAACTTTTTCGAGTCCAGCCCCTGGGTCCACGACATTTTCTACGGGAATACCTGCCATGGTGAGCTTGTCTGCCAACTGCTCAGGAGTCTCTGTAAAATCTATATAATCTTTAAGCCATTTTATCGATACTTGCATAATTGGTCTCCTTCCAAAATCCTATATTAGAACTGCTGTAAAAAGCGCATATCATTATCATAAAACAATCGTAGATCTTCAACCCCATAAGAAAGCATCGCTATGCGTTCCACGCCTAGTCCGAAAGCAAAACCACTGACTTCTTTTGGATCATAACCGCTCATTTCCAATACATGCGGATGAACCATACCTGCACCAAGAATTTCAAGCCAACCAGTTCCTTTACATACCCGGCAGCCTTTGCCATGGCACATCACACAAGAAATATCGACTTCAGCACTCGGCTCCGTAAAAGGGAAGAAACTTGGACGAAAACGCACGCCTACATCATCGCTAAAAATTTGATGCAAGAAGAGTTCAAGCGTCCCTTTTAAATCAGAAAAACGAATATTCTTATCGATGACTAGACCTTCGACCTGCGTGAACATCGGTGAATGCGTAGCATCGTAATCATCCCGGCGATAAACACGACCAGGTGCGATAATGCGAATCGGGCTATTTGGTTCATGTGCGCTCATCGTTCTCGCCTGTACCGGAGAAGTTTGCGTTCTCATTAAAATATCTTCTGTTATATAAAAAGAGTCCTGCATATCACGAGCTGGGTGGTCTTTTGGCAAATTCAATGCTTCAAAATTGAAATAATCCTGCTCGATTTCTGGTCCTTCAGCTACAGAAAAACCCATATGAAGGAAAATATCTTTAATACGATTCATCGTCAATGTCAAAGGATGCAAATGCCCAGCTTTTTGCTTGCGTCCTGGCAAGGTAACGTCGATTTTTTCTGTCGACAAACGCTGCGCTAGTTCAGCTTCTTTTAGTTCAGCATCCTTCGTTTCCAGTAAAGATTCGATTTCCTGCCGCGTTTCATTGACCAACTGGCCTACTCTGGGTCTCTCTTCGGGACTAAGTTTTCCCATTCCACGTAAAAGACCTGTCAAAACACCTTTTTTGCCAAGATATTTAACCTTAGCATCACTTAATTCCGTAATTGATTTTGCTGCTTGAATCAACTCCACAGCTTCTTGTTTCAATTCTTTCAATTGCTGTTCCATATGTACCTCCTAAAATATTCGTAATAAACAAGAAAATAAAAAGACTCCCGTCCCCCATGCAAGGGGCGAAAGTCATATTTCGCGGTACCACCCTAATTGATACTCCAATGCGTTAACGCCGCCGACGTTCCAGCTAAAATCTTCACTGAAAAAACTCCGAAGCGAACTTCAACTAAGGGCCTCGATATCGTTCTCAGTCTCGACAATATCTTCCTGTATAAGGCATAGCTTAGCCTACTCTCTTCATCATCGCTTGCTATTATATAATACTATGAAAAATAGTATATCATATATAGGTAGGAAAAACAATCTACCGCTGCACTATACTGCGCTGCCGTAATCCCTCGAACAGAACAACTGCCGCCGCTGTCGCCACATTAAGCGACTCAGATTGCCCCTCCATTGGAATAAAGATCCGCTGCGCCGCCCCGGATAAGATTTCTTCAGAAAGACCATTGCCTTCATTGCCAAAAGCCACCGCCGTAGGATTCGTGAAATCCACAGAAAAATACGGTTTCGCCGTAGCATCCAACGCCGCCGCCTGCAAAGAAATCCCTTTTTGCGATAAAAACGCCAAAAGGTCTGCAGTTGAAACATCGCTGATAACCGGCAAATGAAAAAGTGATCCCATAGCAGCACGTACCGTTTTTCCCGCATAAACATCTGCACTGTTTTTCGTCAAGATGATTGCACTGCAGCCGGAAGCATCCGCTGTACGAATAATCGTTCCTACATTTCCAGGGTCTTGCAATTGATCAAGTACGATGATATGCGGCGTCTTTTCTATTTTTTCCAAATCCTTTAAATCGGCTGCCTTTTTATGAAGTATCAGCATCACGCCTTGAGGCTCCTTCGTATCACTGACTTTATCATATAGATCTTTAGGTACCTGACAGACGGGGCATCCCATCTGTTCAAGCCGTTCAATCAAATCCTGGCCCCGCTCTGCCCCCATCACATCTGTGGTACACAAGCAATAGGCTGCTGGCCAATCGGCATCAACGGCCGCTTCGACAAGACGAATTCCCTCCGCCAAAAAAAGACCTTCTTGATCGCGATATTTTTTTTGCTTCAAGCTTGCTGCCAATTTAATTTTTTTATTTGCAGCACTCACAATAACTTCCATTTCTTAAACCTCCGGCATCGAATTATTTATCATTCAATATAAAATACAAACAACATATATGCTATCTCTATTTTACATTGAATGCATCGTAAAAATACATAAAAAAAGAGGCTGTATAAACAGCCTCTCCACATTTTATTTCAATTGGTCTTTTGCTACTTCAACGAGCTGTGCGAAAGCTTTTGCATCAGTGATAGCGAGATCTGCCATCATTTTGCGGTTAACTTCAACCCCAGCTTTAGTCAAACCGCTGATTAAACGGCTGTAAGAAATACCATTGATACGTGCTGCCGCATTGATACGGGCAATCCATAATTTACGGAATTGGCCTTTTTTCGAACGACGGTCACGACGGGCATAGTAAAGACCCTTCATTACGGTTTCGTTAGCTTTTTTGAACTGCTTGCTCTTTGCGCCTCTGTAACCTTTGGCTAATTTTAAAATTTTATTATGACGTCTATGTGCAGTCACGCCTTTTTTAACTCTTGGCATGTTTCGTTCCCCCTAATAATCTTATTTTTAAGCGTACGGAAGCATCTTGCATACGCGTTTGTAGTCTGCATGAGCTACGATAGCTGCTTTACGTAAATTACGTTTACGTTTCGGAGATTTCTTTTCTAAGATATGGCTTTTAAAAGCCTTATTACGTTTGTATTCACCAGTACCAGTTGCTGTGAAACGTTTTGCTGCAGCTCTGCGAGTTTTAATTTTTGGCATTGCTATTTCCTCCTTTAGATTGCGCCTTTGGTGCTAAAATCATAATCATATTTTTACCTTCAAGCTTGGCATCGCGTTCAATGATTACTAAGTCTTTGAGCTCAACAGCTACTTTTTGCAGCACAGCTCTACCTAAATCTTGATGCGACAACTCTCTACCGCGGAACATAATGGTAACTTTTACCTTATTACCTTCCTCTAAAAAGCGGAGAGCATTTTTTAACTTGACGTTAAAATCGTGGTCTTCAATATTTGGACGAAGTTTGACTTCTTTGATTGTGACAACCTTCTGCTTTTTCTTCGCCTCTTTATCACGTTTTTGCTGTTCATAGCGATAGCGGCCAAAATCCATGATACGACAAACTGGCGGCTTTGCTTTTGGTGCAACTTCGACCAAATCCAGATGTTGTTCCTCTGCCTGACGCAAAGCTTCTTGTGTCGTCATAATGCCAAGCTGTTCTCCAGTGGCGCTAGTAACACGAACCTCTCTTACGCGAATCTCATCATTAATTCTTAACGTTTCTTTACTAATAGTAAATCCACCTCCCATATTATAGTTAGCAATTATAAAAAATAAAAAAGGGCGGCTCACAGCCACCCTAAAATACCAAAATAAATGATATTGACCTAAGCTGACTTTGTCAGTAAGGTGAGAAGCGGTGGCCTCTGCTTAACTAAACTACTCAAATAGAATAACATGCCTAAAATCTTCTGTCAAGTTTTTTTATGCTTTTGTCGCAACTTTTTCTTGGATTTCTTTAATAAATGCATCTACATCCATAATTGAGCTTTCTTGCTCGCCATGTTTACGTACCGCTACCTGGTTCGATTCCATTTCTTTGTCTCCCACAACCAAGATATACGGGATTTTTTTGACCTGGCTTTCACGCATCTTATAACCGATTTTTTCATTGCGGTCATCAACTTCGACACGCAGGCCAAGAGCAAACATCTTTTTCTTCAATTCAAAAGCATAATCTGCATGTTTGTCTGTAATTGGAAGAATATTTACTTGAATCGGTGCGAGCCATGTAGGGAATGCACCCGCATAGTTTTCTATCAAAATACCGATGAAACGTTCGATACTGCCGTATACCACGCGATGGATCATTACTGGACGATGTTTTTGCCCATCTTCGCCAACGTATGTCAAGTCAAATTTTTCAGGGAGCAGCATATCGAGCTGAATTGTCCCGCACTGCCATGTACGACCAATGGAATCTTTCAAATGGAAATCGATTTTCGGACCATAAAAAGCACCATCGCCTTCATTGACGATATATTTTAAACCACGATGTTCGAGCGCATTTCTCAGTGCAGTCGTTGCAGTTTCCCAAACTTCGTCTGACCCCATGGAGTTTTCTGGACGAGTGCTGAGTTCTGCATGGTATTCAAGACCAAACGTACGATACACACGATCAAATAAAGTAATTACTTTTTGGATTTCATCTTCGATTTGGGATGGAAGCATGAAGATATGGGCATCATCTTGCGTGAAATTACGTACGCGCATCAAACCATGCAATGCACCGGACAATTCATGACGATGTACCAACCCAAGCTCTGCCGTACGGATTGGGAGCTCACGGTAGCTGTGCTGATGTGTGCGATAAACCAAGATTCCACCTGGGCAGTTCATCGGCTTGATTGCATAATCTTCGTCATCGATCTTAGTAAAATACATATTTTCTTTATAATGGTCCCAGTGTCCCGATTGTTCCCAAAGCTTACGATTTAAAATCATTGGTGTTTTTATTTCTTGATAACCAAACTCGCGATGAATTTCACGCCAGTAAGTAATCAACTCATTGCGGATGACCATGCCATTTGGATGAAAGAACGGGAATCCCGGACCTTCTTCTTGTAAGCTGAATAAATCCAGCTCTTTCCCTAGCTTACGATGGTCACGCTTAGCTGCTTCTTCAAGCATTTTTAGGTATTCATCAAGATCCGCTTTTTTCTCAAAGGCAGTTCCATATACACGTTGCAGCATTTTATTCTTTTCGCTGCCACGCCAATAAGCTCCCGCAACACTTTGCAATTTGATTGCCTTCACTTTCCCAGTACTGATTGCATGCGGACCAGCACAAAGATCGATGAATTCGCCTTGTTCATACGTTGAGATTATAGCATCTTCAGGAAGATCTGTAATAAGTTCTACTTTATATTTTTCGCCTTGTTTTTCAAACATATCTAAAGCGTCTTTGCGACTGAGTTCACGGCGAACAATCGACAAATTTTCTTTTACGATTTTTTCCATTTCTTTTTCTATCTTAGCTAAATCATCTGCAGTCAACTGATATTCCATATCAAAATCATAGTAAAAACCATTATCAATTGCTGGCCCAATAGCCAATTTAACGTTTTTGTCTTTGTACAAGCGTTTTACAGCCTGGGCTAAAATATGTGAAGCACTGTGGCGCAATGTCCATTTACCATCGGCATCTTCAAATGTAAGAAACTCAACTTTACAATCTTTTGTAAGTTTCGTCATAAGATCCTTCGTCTCGCCGTCAATCTTTGCTGACAACACTTTCTTAGCTAAGCTATTGCTGACTTCTTTGACAAAATCCAATACAGTGTCTGCTGAAGTTTCACGTACAGCACCATCTTTTAATGTTATTTTAATCATTTCAAAAACCTCCTCAAAATAAAAATAGCCTCCATCCCTAATAGGGACGAGGCTATGCTTCGCGGTTCCACCCTGTTTGCCACCAAAGCGGCCAACTCAGAATTGATAACGGAGCTTATACTCCGGCACAGCTTACTTATTTCAGCCTACAGTTTGAAAGTGGTAATCATAAACACCAACTAGAATGCTCTCAGCTTTGCATCCCTCTCTGAGAATCGGTCCATCTATCATCTTATCTTTCGCATTACCTTTAACTACTACATAGTATAGGCTTATCCCCGCTTTCTGTCAACCCAAATTTATAGAAACCCTCAGTTTTGTGAATCTGCCAGAAGCGGGACTTTCAAGACCTGTCCCGGAACAACCCGCCCTTCATGATCTAGTGCATTGACCTCATGGATTGCCTGCGTCAACTGGCGAATCTCCGTATTGTTTCTAGCATATTTTTCAGCAATCGACCAAACATCATCCCCTTGCTGGACCGTCACTTTATCAAAAGCGCTCGCTCTAAGATATGCATTCGTTAAATGCAGCGGCGATAATGCTATCAAAAGCAATACCAAAAAGCACCCTGTTATAATTTTCATAAAAACACTCCTTTACAGAACGTATTTTCTATAGAACCTTTGTTCTTTTTCAAATTTTATCATAGAACATACATTCTTTCAAGAGTAATTACGAAAAAACAGAACATATATTTCATTTTATTTTCATAAAACACCCTTCCCTCGCATTAAACCAACATGAATCTTGTTATTCGACTTTACGCTTCCATGGATTTGTCGCTGCATATTGTTTTGCCCTCTTCACTTCGTCTTCCGTCAACAGATGATCTCTAAACTTTGAAATCCATTTTCCAAAGGTTCGATTCAAAAAACAAAATAGCATGGACTTTCGTTGCAATTCATTTTTCATATAACGAATGCATTCTTCACACTCTTTATTCTTAACATGTGGCCTCGCTTTAATCTGGTACATGGCCGCCATCATACGAAGCCCAAAAACAAAAGGTTCTCTTATCACTCGAAACCACGGATGTTTCTTATAACACCATTTGGCCAAACGATTCGCACAATTTTTGCACATGATAGTTTCAATGCTTTCCATACACAGACCTCCCGCTCATTTTATCAACAAATCAAAAAATGCCCCGAACAAAATCCCCTTTGTCCGAAGCACCTTTGCCAAGTCGATTATTCAATTGTGCTCATTGTAGCACCAAACGAATCCTTTGTAAAACCAGACCGCTTTCTTTATTGAAAGGAATCACCTGTTTTGTTCATATATATAATCAAAAATTTCATGGTTGTCCAAGAAAATATCTACCATAAGCGGTTCAAACCGTTTTCCTCGTTCACAAGCGATAATCGTACAAGCCTCTTTATGTGAAAGCGTATCCTTATAAGATCGTTTGGACCTAAGCGCATCATATACATCACAAATAGCAATAATCCGTGCACAAAGAGGAATCTTTTTTTCTGAAATCCCCAACGGGTATCCTGATCCGTCCCAGTTTTCATGATGTGAAAATGCCATTTCCATCGCCATAATCAAAAATCGATTATTGGGATATTGCTTTACAATTGCGCCGATCGTATTCGCCCCGATTTGCGTATGTGTCTTCATTATAATGAATTCTGTTTCCGTCAAACTTGATGCTTTACCCAAAATATAATCAGGAATCCCCACCTTACCGATATCATGAAGTACCGACGCATGCATAATCGTTGTGATAAAGCTCTCATCAATTTCATTTTGATATTCTTCATGTTCTGCCAATGCTTTTGAAAAACTTTGGCAATAAAACTTCACGCGCTCGAGATGATCGCCTGTATCATTATCACGGCAATCCGCCAATTTTGCCAAAGCGACAATCATCGCAATCTGTGATTTGGCGACATTCTCTTTTTCTTTTAATATTTGGCTGTATTGCTTTTGCACAAGTTGACGCAGCTGTTCATTATAGGCATTTACATTTTGTTGCAGTCGTAAAAGTTTCAAATGCGTATATACACGTAGTTCAACTTCCCGAATATCAAAAGGCTTTGTGATATAATCAACCGCACCAATTCCGAAAGCCTGTGTTTTATCACGAATTTCATTCAATGCACTGATGAAAATAACCGGAATCTCTTCAAATTTCTTGTTTTTTTTGATTCTTTTACACACTTCAAAACCATCAAGAAAAGGCATCGTTATATCCAAAAGAATCAAATCCGGCATAAAAAGCTCCATCTCCTGTAATGCCATCCGCCCATCCAAGAATGATTTTGTTTCTGCACCGAGACTTTTCAATACAGACCCTAGTATTTCGATATTGAGCATAGAATCGTCAACAATCATTATTTTTGAGCCACTTATGACACTATGTGTTTCCATAGACCTAACCCCTCTTTAACCCAATTTATGAAAGTCTGTCAAAACTGACAGTAAAATAGACCCTTTATCAAACATTACATTTTTCGAAAAACGCACTCCAACGATTCAACTGCTGCTGAATAATAATTTATTTTTTCCTTTTTTTTGATTTCAGCCAGTGCCTGCTCTGGTGAAAATAGTTCTATATCGTACATACTAGAATACACCGCCGTAGTGATGCAATCAAATGTATCCGCCACACTGACCACCCCTGCAGAAAAATCAATTTCATTGCCCATCAGCCCATCTGGATAGCCTTTGCCATTATACTGCTCATGATGTTGCCTCACAATCGCACAAATAGGTGCAGGAATTCCATTTGACATCAATAATTCGTAACCTAATACAGGATGCTGCTGATAAAAACACTTCTGCTCCTCCATAGTTAAATTTGACGGAATCAAATATTTCCGTGGAATCAAAATCTTTCCAACATCGTGAAACAATGCGCCTACAGCTAAATTCTCCAAATCTTCATCAGATAACAATAAGTTTCTAGCCATAGCAATTGATAGTAATGCCACATTGATTGCATGCGTATACGTACAACTATGTGACATAGAAAATATTGCCAAATTATCACTTAAAAATGTATTTTTTTTGATTTTTTTGAAAATATCGAGCAAAACAGTCGTTGAATAATCTACTACAGCATCTTCTAAATAGCGAAATTTATCGCCTAGGTATTGTTGTAAGGTTTTATAATTATCTTTTTCGATTTTTTTGAAATCATAATCCCAAAAACCAATTACTTTTTTAACAGAGATTTCATAGGATACGTGGCGTTGCTGGAGTTTTTCACAAATCAAAGATGTCACTGGCGTTCCTTTTTGCAATAATAAATTCGAATGTTCATCATATATATCCTTTGTTATGTATCCAATAACATCCTTCGGGTCTGCATTCA
>CBDTTM010000079.1:0-10847 GCA_965363355.1 uncultured Selenomonadaceae bacterium
AGTTCGTCAGGAGTTCGAGAATTATCGAATTTTAACGGTGAAATTAAAGGACTTGTTCCAAGTTGTGTAGAATTAGCTATAAAGAAGCGTGCGAAGTCTCTTTAAAGCTTGTTTTAATACGTATTTTAAAAAATAAAAGGTAGGCTGGTTAAATGGCTGTAAATGATATCTTAGATCAGATTGAAAACTTGGTTGTAGATGCTCGACGTGTTGTGTTTACGAATAAATGCATCATTGAAGAGGATGATTTGATTCGTTTAGTCGATGATTTGCGTAATGAGTTGCCCCAGCAAATCAGCAAGGCTGAGCAAGTTATTCAAGAAGAAGAACGAATTTTATCCGATGCACATAAAGAAGCCGCGCATATCGTTGAACAGGCGAAGGATTATGCGGTAAAATTGACGGATGAAAGCGAGATTGTCCAACAAGCACAGGTGCAGGCAAAGGCAATCATGGAGAAAACAATAGAAAATTCACGTGCATTGAAGACAGATTCCGTGCAATACGCTAATCAAGTCTTTGATCATTTGGTTGCTAATGTAGGAAACGCTTTAGCTGTTGTGCAACAAGCGAAGGCTGAACTCAATAGCAGTGAAGATGAAACACGGGCATAGAAAAGGGGCTATTTGTAAAAATAGCCTCTTTTCTATGTGCGAAAATATTTGCAGAGCTAATGGAAAATGGAACTTAAGATGGATGTAATCAAAGGCTTTATGGTATAATCAAAAAGAGCAGAGGCTTGTCGGCTAGACTGCTGAATTTGGGGAATGGAGCAGAAAAAATGCGGATATTGATTGTCGATGATGAAGAATCTATACGTGAGTTGTTGCGGTATAATTTGGAGAAATCTGGTTATGAGGTTTTAGCAGCAGCCGATGGGATTGAAGCATTGAAATTGGCGCAAGAAGAACCGGATTTGGTTTTACTTGATGTGATGCTGCCAGAGATGGATGGGTTTGAAGTTTGTCGGGATCTTAAAAGTCGTCAATTGACAGCAAAGATTCCTGTGATCATGCTCACTGCCAAAGATGAAGAAATTGATAAAGTTTTAGGCCTTGAGCTTGGTGCCGATGATTATATGACCAAACCATTCAGCATGCGAGAGCTTTTGGCTAGAATCAAGGCGGTGCTTAGGCGCAGCCGCACCACTGATTTGCAAGAAGGGCAGCTCGTCGTCGGCCCGCTGCGGATGGATTTTGGCTCATATCAGGCTTTTTTGGGTAAAGAGGAGCTCGCCTTGACGCCAAAGGAATATGAGCTTTTGAAGTTGTTTTTGACCAATGTAGGCAAGGCTTATTCACGCGATGAACTGCTTGAAAAAATATGGGGCTATGAATATTATGGCGATACGAGGACTGTGGATGTACATATCCGGCATTTGCGAATGAAGCTCAAGGCTTTCCCCGAGGTAAGCGAAGGTATTGAAACTGTTCGGGGCATTGGCTATCGTTTTGTTAAACATGATTTTAATGGCGACTTTACATAAAAAAAGGTTGCAGCGAAATTTTTCGTTGCAACCTTTTTTTAATGGGCGTTTTGCGTGCCTAGGTAGTGGTCGACAAATTGTTGCGCAATGCGGCCGCTGCGGCCAGAATGCGTGATTTCCCAACGGAGGGCCTGGATGCGGAGTTCTTCAGCATCCAGCTCGATGCCTTCTCTTTTTAAACGGGTATCGATAATCGCTAGATATTCTGTTTGATTTGGTGCAATATAATTGAGGATGATGCCAAAGCGATCTGATAAGGACATGGTTTCGTTGACGCTGTCATTTCTGTAAAGTTCATCTTGTTCGTCATGCCGATCTTTCCAAGTTTCTTTTATCAAATGGCGCCGGTTTGATGTGGCGTAAATCAGAACGTTTTCCGGGCGACCCTCGACACCGCCTTCAATAGCTGATTTTAAATATTTATATTCAACTTCATATTCTTCAAAAGATAAGTCATCAAGGAATATGATGAATTTTTTACTGCTGATTTGCCGCAGGGTATCCATGATTTTTGGCAGATCGGTCAATTGGGCTTTGGTGGCTTGCAAGATTCGCAGCCCTTGTTCATAATATGCATTGGCCAAAGCTTTTACAGAAGAAGATTTTCCGGTGCCGCGGGCACCGACGAGCAAAACGTTGTTGGCGGGTTTTCCGGCGATGAAGGCTTCTGTGTTGCCGATAAGCATTTCTTTTTGTCTTTCATAGCCAATTAAGTCTTTTAGGTAAATCGCTTCAAAGTGGCTGATGCCTATGAGCTTGTGGCTAGAATTATCCCAGCGGAAAGCTTTATGGCTGGCAATGTCACCTCTGCCGTATTGCTGATAGTGCTTGAGCAGCAGATCGGCTAACTCTTTGCCAGAGGAGATGTTGGCAATGTTTTTCTCTAGAAGCATGCAGGGAGATGGTGCCGAAGGCATGCTGGGCTGATAATCATCAAGTAGTTTCGTTGGCAGTATAGAGCTTGGTTTTGTGCTTAACCATGTAAAAATAATTTCCATATCTTCACAAAATGCCTGGTATAAACTATTGCCGATTTTGCCGTTGTTACGCTCGCTTGTTTTTGCCACCAAATTATCACCTTGACCTAGCAAGTGGATGAGATGGGCTCGCAGTAAATTACCTTGAAACCCAGATTTTTCTGCGTTTTGAATGAGTGCCGCGATGAATTCATAGGAAATAGAGTCATTTTGTGGTTGATTAAGAGACTCTTTCCATAAAATTATTATATTGTTACTGAGAATATCACGGCATGTCGTTAGTTTTTGTAAATCGAGTATTTTCATAAAATTTAAATGTCCTCTCTCAAAAAAGTCTTATACAGTAATATAACCAATTTCAAGAGATTTGTAAACCTGTTTACTCATAAAAAAAAGCTGAAACCCATAAAATGGATTTCAGCGTAAGCCTAGAGAAGGCCTAGAATTTCAGATTGTTTTTGATGCGATCGATGGCGCGTTCTGTGTTTTCACGGTTGCCAAATGCAGTGAGGCGGAAATAGCCTTCACCTGAAGGACCAAATCCAGCACCCGGGGTGCCAACAATATTTACTTCCGTCAAAAGTTTGTCGAAAAAGTCCCAAGATGGCATGTTGTTCGGTGTTTGCAGCCAAATGTAAGGTGCATTTACACCGCCAAAAACATTGAGACCAGCATCGGCTAAGCCTTCACGGATTATTTTTGCATTGGTCATGTAATAATCAATGGTTTCTTTAATCTGAGCCTGTCCTTCTGGCGTGTAAATAGCTTCTGCGCCGCGTTGGATGATATAAGCGGTACCATTGAATTTTGTCGTGTGGCGGCGATTCCAAAGCTTATTGAAATCATGTAAGCTGCCATCTTTTGCTTTGCCCTTGATTGCTTTTGGGATTACGGTATATCCGCAGCGTGTACCCGTGAATCCAGCAGTTTTAGAAAAAGAGCGGAATTCAATGGCAACTTCTTTAGCACCTTCGATTTCATAGATAGAACGAGGTACATCATCTTCTGTGATATAAGCTGCATAAGCCGCATCAAACAAGATGACCGATTCATTCTTTTTCGCATAGGCAACCCATTGTTCCAGTGCTTCGCGGGAAAGTGTAGTTCCCGATGGATTGTTTGGGCAGCACAAGTAAATTAAATCAACGCGTTTTTTAGGGATTTCTGGCGTGAAATTATTTTCTGCTGTGCATGGCATGTAGGTAACGTTTTCAAACATGCCGTTATCTTGCAAGACTCCGGTGCGGCCAGCCATGACGTTTGTATCGAGATATACAGGGTAAACAGGGTCCGTAATGGCAACGAGGCTATCGGTGCTGAAAATTTCTTGGATATTGCCGCAATCGCTCTTGGAGCCATCGCTGACAAAAATTTCATCTTTGGCAATTTCAATGCCGCGTTTCGTATAGTTGGTTTCAATGATTTTTTCAATCAAGAAATCATAGCCTTGTTCTGGACCATAGCCACGGAAGGTTTCTGCATTTGCCATTTCATCGACTGCAGCATGCATCGCTTTGATGGACGCTTGCGGGAGCGGCTGGGTTACATCACCGATACCAAGGCGGATGATGTCTGCATCAGGGTGGGCTTCTTTGAACGCCGTTACACGACGAGCAATTTCAGCAAAAAGATAGCTTCCAGGAAGCTTAAGATAGTTTTCATTAATTAGTGCCATATATAAATCCTCCTAATAATGTGTTTTGATTAGTTAAAACCATAATAATTATACAATAAAATATGGATAGCGGATATAGGCGCAATAGGTTTTTTTGTTAGAACTGTGAAAAAACACAAAAACTATAGATGAAATAGATTTTATGATACAAGAAAAATATTAAAAAAAAGTTATATTCAGAATCCTGATTTTTGTTACCTATTAAAAAGAAAAAAACGCATAGATTTGATTAAAATTAAGGAATAATATAATAATTATTGATTATGGATAAAACCTATAGTATAATTGAGTTGCCGCAAAAGAGGACGAAAAGGGATATAGTCTTCGGGATATCATGATATCAATGGTCTGTGATATTTGTTTGTGGTGAATTGAAAGAAAGAGGTGTAAGGTAAAATGGAAATTTTCTTAGGGTTTATGGTCTTGTTGCTCTGTTTGATCATCGGGGTTAGACATGGCGGTATAGGGTTGGCTGTTATCAGTGGTATCGGTCTTCTTATTTTTACATTTGTTTTTGGATACAAGCCAGGAAATCCGCCAATCGATGTAATGCTGACAATTATGGCTGTTGTAACCTGCGCAGGTTTTTTGCAAACATCGGGCGGGCTGACAGTTATGCTCAAATATGCAGAAATTTTGCTTCGTAAAAATCCAAAGTACATCACGATTTTAGCTCCAATCACGACATGGGGCCTTACGGTTTTATGTGGAACAGGACATGTTGTCTACACGATGTTCCCGATTATTTATGATATTGCAATCAAGCAAAATATTCGTCCGGAACGCCCGATGGCAGTTGCCTCGGTTGCGTCACAGATGGGAATCTGCGCATCACCAGCATCGGTTGCCATCGTTTCTATTGTTGGTTTCATGGCAGCGGCTGGACATACGTATAGCATTGTTCAGATTCTTAGCGTTGCGATTCCAGCTACTTTTTGCGGTGTTGTATGTGCTGCGATTTGGAGTCTTCGCCGTGGCAAGGAACTGGCAGATGATGAAGCTTTCCAAAAGTTGATTCAAGATCCAAAACAACGTGCTTATGTTTATGGTGATACAGAAAGTCTTGTTAATAAAGAATTGCCTAAAGAATACTATAGAGCAATGATCATTTTCTTTATCGGTATAGCTTTTATTGCTGTTTTCGGCAGTTTCACCGAGTTGGTTCCACATTTTGCTGCAGGTGCAGGAAAAGCGCCAAAAGCTTTGTCCATGACAGTTATGATCCAGATGATCATGCTTGGCGTTGGCGCGGCAATTTTGCTCACTTGTAATACCAAAGCAAAAGAAGTCGGCAACAGCACCGTGTTCCGTGCGGGTATGGTTGCTTTGATTTCGGTGTATGGTGTTGCTTGGATGGCAGATACTTTCTTTGATAATCATATCGGTCTTTTAAAAGAAGTTTTGGGCGAAACGGTAACTGCATATCCTTGGGCATATGCATTGGTAGCATTCTTTACTTCTAAGTTAGTGAATTCGCAGGCAGCTGCTATTGCCATCGTAGTTCCAATGGCTTTGGGCGTTGGTGTTGATCCAGTTCTTATCATTGGGTTCATTTCTGCTTGCTATGGATATTTCTTCTTGCCAACATATCCTTCGGATTTGGCATGTATCGGTTTTGACCGTTCGGGTACGACTCGTATCGGCAAATTCGTAATCAACCATAGTTTCATTATTCCTGGATTTATCGGTGTTATCTCAGGTTCGATCGTGGGCTATTTGATTGCTCACGCAATCTTATAAGAAAATACCTAAAAAAGGCATCCTGCCGCAGTGTTTCTGTTTGCGGCGGATGCTTTTTTAATGGAAAAAGAAGAGGGGTTGCCCATGAAAAAGAATTTTTTAAAAATGCCCTTGTTTTTTATAAGCTTTGTTTTTTTCCTATGTCCGATGGCTTTTGGCGCTGCTGAATCGGAAAATTCTATGGAGCGCACAAAAATCAATTTGGTTTGGCAACCTACATTCGAGACAGAAAATAACTTGGCGTGTTCAAAACGATTGCCTGGTGTCAATGTAGTTTCACCTTCTTTTTTTGCGATTGTCAGTGAAGATGGCTTGATTGAAGATAAAGCGGATGCGTCCTATATTGAAAAGCTTCATCAAAAAGGTTACAAAGTATGGCCTTTGGTGACAAATAGCTTTGACCCAGAGCTTACGCAAAATTTGCTGGCAAATGAGGATGCTAGAAGATATGCTGTACAGCAACTGCTTTTTCTTTGCCAAAAATATGATCTCGATGGAATCAATATTGATTTTGAGAACATCCATGATGAAGACCAAGAGGCATTGACTGTTTTTGTAAAAGAGATAACAACTGCTCTTAAGGCAGAAGGAAAAGTGGTATCCATTGATATTACGGTACCATCTACAACACCGGATTGGTCGCAGTGTTATGATCGAAAGGCACTAGGCCAGATTGTCGATTTTGTCATGCTCATGGCTTATGATGAACATTGGAGAAGTTCCAAAGTCAGCGGATCGGTTGCATCGATTGGCTGGGTTGAGTCGAACCTGCAAAAGACACTGGCAGATATACCAGCTCGCAAGGTGGTTTTGGGCATTCCGTTTTATACTCGTCTTTGGCAAGAGCAAGATGGGATTGTAGTCAAAGCAAAAACGTTAACAATGGAAGGTTCGGAAAGCCTGATTGCCGAAAAGCAGCTTTCACCATCCTGGGACAGTGAACTTGGTCAATATTATTTTTCTTATGAAGAAAATGGTTTTTTGTATCGCGTATGGCAGGAAGAACAAAGATCTTTGGCGCTTAAAGCGAATTTGGCAGGCCGCTATGATTTAGCTGGAATAGCGAGCTGGAGAAAAGGTTTTGAACAACCAGAAACTTGGTCGACTTTACATAAGGCACTGATGGTTCTTCCGGCAAAAAATGAAAAAACAGAGTGTGTTTTTAATAAAGGGATTTAGTTGTATCTTTTTTATATAAAAAAGGAGCTGCTACCATAGCAACTCCTTTTATTCAAATCAATCTTTATTCAATATTAAGCTGTCTTTGCAAAAATCGATGAACGATTGTGCCGCTTTTGAAATATAACGATCTTTTTTCCAAGCAAGCCCGACATCGACGAAAATCGGGTCATTAATTGGCAATGCCTTGATTTTGGGAGCATCTTTGACAATGAAATCAAGCAAGAAGGCAATGCCGACATCGCTGGCAATAAGACCTTTAATGGTTTCAATCTGATTGGATTCAAGTACGATGTTTGGTGTAATGCTCGCAGCCTTAAGTCGCTGCAAGATCAAGTTGCGAAGGAAAGAACCTTCTTTGAGCATGATGAGATCAGCGTCGGTCATATCATCTAGTGAAATGGAATCATGTGAGGCTAATTCGTTATGTTCAGGTACACAGGCAACAATCTGATTCGTAGACATTTTGAGAAGCTGTAGATTCGGTGAAGCATCTGAAATGATTACAATGCCGAAATCGAGCTCGTCACGTTCTAACTGTTCACGGATAGCCATGGAGCCTTCTTCATACAAATAGATGTCAAGATGAGGATAGAGGCGCTGGAAATTAGAGAAGATTTTTGGGAATAGATAAGCACCAATCATAGAAGGTATGCCAATCTTGATCGTACCTTTTTGCAATTGCTTATAGTCGTTTACTTCTAATACAGCATCTTGAATGTTTCGCAAAGCAAGTTCGATGCGATTGAGGAAAACGGCACCTTCAGGAGTTAGGGATAACTGTTTTTGACTGCGGTCAAAGAGCTGAATGCCAAGTTCGGCTTCTAATTTTTTGATGGCGACCGTTATGTTTGGCTGGGATACGCGAAGCCTTTCAGCTGCACGAGTAATGTTTTTTAAACGGCTGGACATTTGAAAATATTCTAATTGTCGTAGTTCCATGATATCTCTCCATTTTCTGAATTTTAGTTGGCAATGGACGCCCGCAAGAGCAACCTATAATAAACTTAAATTATCTGAGTATTATTATACCATATTTTACGAACATAATGATATAATATGAAAAATTTATTGTTGACAATTTACTAAAATATAAAGCATGATAATAAATTATAATAATATAATATCATAAAATCAATAAAAAATAAATATAGTAATGCGGTCGATTTAATTTAACTTTTTTCCTATAGTGTCGATATATTAGTATCAATTGGGCTTTTTTGCCATTTTCTGATGGCGATTGCCAGTCTAATGGCCTAGGGCTAACAGGTTGTTTTACTTAGTTTGTGATATCTGTGTTATTATGGCAGGATATTTATAAAAAAGGTGGAAATAAATAATAAAGCAACGAAGTAGGCTGCACTGGGGATATAATATTGCGTCAAGTCTCGTTATTGTCTCAAGGAAGAGACACTGACCGATATGTATAATAATGTTTTATCAAAGGGAGGACTTGTGTTGGAAAAATCAACAGTGATAGGAATGGTATTAGGGTTTATTTCAGTATTCGTCGGCATGGTTTTAAAGGGGGCGCCGATTAGTTCGCTGAATAATCCAGCCGCCTTTTTGATTATAATAGGAGGAACTTTCTCCTGCCTTTTTACGGGATTTACGATGGAACAGATGCGTAATTTCCCAAAACTCATCAAAAAGACGTTTCAGACTTCAGACAGTCGGCCAAAGGCAGAATTGCTGCGATTATTTGTAGAACTTTCGCAAATTGCCAGGCGTGAGGGTATTTTGGCTTTGGAAAATAAAGTCGCGGATATCAAGGACCCATTTTTTCGCTCGGGCCTTAACATGGTAATTGATGGTATGGATCCTGATTTTGTAAGCGATGTATTGGATGCTGAGCTGCAGATCATGGAACAGCGCCATGCAGAAGGAATGTCGATGTTCAGCCAGGCGGGAACCTATGCTCCGACACTAGGTGTACTTGGTGCCGTTGTAGGGCTGATTGCAGCACTTGGGAATTTGAGCGATATCGAGAAGCTCGGCCATTCGATTGGTGCGGCGTTCATTGCGACTTTGCTCGGGATATTTACCGGTTATGTTTTATGGCTGCCGTTTGGACAAAAGCTTAAGGTCATGTCCCAAATCGAGGTTGCACAAAAACGTATGATCATTGAAGGGATTTTGTCTTTGCAGGCAGGGGATTCTCCGACGGCAATCGAGGCAAAACTCATGGTATTCATTCCACAATCAGAACGTGACCAATTAAAAGCAGGCAAGGCGGAGGCGTAAAACATGGCTAGAAAAAAAAGGCATAAACCGCATGAAGAACATGCCAGTGAAGCATGGCTTCTGCCTTATTCGGATTTGCTGACTTTGCTTTTGGCGTTGTTTATCGTATTGTTTGCTGTATCGCAAACCGACCAAGATAAGGTTACAGAGATGGCACAGGCCTTTCGATCCGCATTCAATACGGGAGGACCTTCAATGTTTGATCAAGCTGGTCCTAATGTAAGCAGAGCGGCATCTACACCAGATAATGCAGATTCGTCAGATAAGGAATATGTGCAGGAAAATCAACAACTCGAAGAGGTAAAACATGAGCTTGATGGATATATCAAGACCAATGGATTAGAAGGGGAGTTGAGTACGGCAATGACGGAAGAGGGGCTTATGATCCGAATCAAGGAACAGGCACTCTTTCCATCGGGAAGTGCGGAGCTGGTAGGAGATTCACAAAAGATAGGTCCGGTTATTGCTGGCTTGCTGGCAACGATTCCACAAAGCGTCGTGATTTCAGGCCATACAGATAATATTCCTATAGCGACAGATCAATTTCCTTCCAACTGGGAGCTGAGCTCGCAAAGAGCGATGAATTTCATGAAATTCATCTTGTCGCAAAATAATAAATTGCAGCCTGCGCGTTTTAGTGCGGTTGGGCATAGTGAATATAAGCCGGTAGCTGATAATAGTACCGAGGCTGGCCGAAGCAAAAATCGCCGTGTTGAAGTCTTGATTTCAAGAGCACATCAAAGCGGGACCATGAAAACAATTCAATAAATTTTAAAATAAAAGCCGACATTTTTGATGTCGGCTTTTTGTGAGGAGAATTTTTATGATTATTGGCACAGGAATTGACATCATTGAGATAGAAAGAATAGAAAAGGCCATTTCTGTTGAGCGGTTTATTCAGAGAGTATATAGTGAGGCGGAAATTGAGTATTGTGCAAGTCGTGGTGCGCAAGCTGCCGCATCATATGCGGCGAGATTTGCTGGAAAAGAAGCGGTTTTAAAAGCTTTTGGAACAGGCCTGGTCAAAGGAAAACTAAAGGAAATCGAGATTTTGCCAGATGAAAAAGGAGCTCCTAAGGTTCACGTATATGGCTATTTCAAAGAGTTATCCATGGAATTGGGTGTAGAATCAATACATATATCATTGAGCCATGCGCGACAATATGCTGTGGCGCAGGCAATTTTTTGGGGGAGATAGAATGAAGATAGTAACAGCGCAAAAAATGAGAGAAATCGATCAAGAATCTATAGAAGTTTTTGGTATACCAGAAATCATTTTGATGGAGAACGCCGGTGTACAGGTAAAAGGCGAAATGGAGCAGCTTCTGGGGGGCTTGCAGCATAAAAAGATTTGTGTGTGCTGCGGCTGTGGAAATAATGGTGGAGATGGATTTGTTGCGGCTAGACATATGGCGAACCAGGGAGCACGAGTCAAAGTCTTCTTGCTCGGTGATATAAGCCACTTAGGTCCATCTGCGCAAACAAATCTTGATATACTGGTCAATATGAATGTGGATGTATTGGAATTGGCAGCTCCAAGAGATTG
>CBDTTM010000080.1:0-10793 GCA_965363355.1 uncultured Selenomonadaceae bacterium
GACTTAATAAACCCTTTCAGATAGACCTCGCCTGGTAAAACATCATATTCTCCTGTTTCAATAGAAGATATATATAAACTGCGAATGCTTGTATCTCTTTCCACATCTTTCACAGTTAAATTCTGTTTTTCACGTTCTTCTCGTAAAATATCACCCAGCATTGGCAAAAACTCCTCCTCAAGTTGACTATAACAATACTTATATCATAATACATTAACGACACTGTTTAGACAAATAAAAGCTGACGTATTTGCATTTATTTTAAAAATATTTTACTATGGTAGCAAAGGAAGGTGTTTTTATGACCATCGAACTCAAAGGATATTATAAATTACCCCATATTACTGAGCCGCAGCTCATTGACTTCAACCTTGTCTTTCATAAGTCTTTCATGCGCAAATACACAGCTTATAAAACTTTTGATAAATTCCTCGCTGCCGGAAAGTTCGGCATCAAAGACCAAGCCGATTTCGAAGCTCTGCCAGAAGAAAAAATGGATATACATGTTAAAAAATCCAGTAGATTTTCCACTTGGCAGGAAATGCTTGATTTCGCTACTGATAAATATATTTTGCAGCAAGGCCTTCCCTCTCCACTATTTAAGCAGGATGCCTTGGCTCCTGTCCTTAAACCTAACAAATAAATTTGGATTCACCAAAATATTTTCAACAAATAAAACATCAGCCAAATGGCATTTCATCTTGCCATTTGGCTGTTTTTGGTCAAATACAAATGAAAGCCTGCAAAAAAATGCAGGCTCGACAAATCTTCGAATAATAATATTTTTTAGCTTCAAATACAACAAGACATATGATAGCAATCGAAAACAACCAGTTGAATCCCATGCTGCACAAATTCATAACGATTTTATTTTATATACCTGAATATCGGAATCACCTTCAACATGTATGTTTTCTTCATATAAGATATCCATATCCATCAATTTATGTATAGTCGATAAAAATTCACTTTCTAATACCCAATCATGATATTTATAGGCTGTCCCGATAAAGAGCGTTGCAGCCATTTCCAAAATCTCTTTTTCCAGCTTTGAAAAAACCATTCCATCTGCCTCCTACTAAATTGATTTCAATGAACTATACTTCTTCTAAAAATACATCGTCTTATCAGTGAAAATATATTTCAAATTCATTAATTCATGTTAATTAAAAATAAATAAAATCAATTCTAAAAATATAGTTCAATGTAATTAATCATTATTATAACATTAAAATTATATAATTCAAAGCAAATGAATTGGATTCTTTCCCATTTTCAAAATCAAGTAAAAAAACCGGAATGAGCAGCATATATCTCCTCATTCCGGTAATAATGATACTTTATTGTATTTTCACTGATCTCCGATCATCCGAACTTCTGGATAAAGCTTAACCCCATGTTTCTCGTAAACACGCTGTTGTACTGCATCAATAAGTTCTAACACATCTTTGGCCGTGGCTTGCCCAGAATTCACTACAAAACCGGCATGTTTAGTTGAGATTTGTGCCCCGCCAACTTTGAAACCTTTTAATTCCGTTTGTTCAATCAACGTTCCGGCAAAATACCCTTGAGGACGTTTAAATGTACTTCCCGCACTAGGCATTTCCAAAGGTTGTCTGCTTTCTCTTTTTTGTGTCAGCAATCCCATTTTTTCTTCGATTTCTTTAGGGTCGCCTTTTTCCAAAATGAGCTCAACTTCACAAATCACTTGTTCATTTTCTTGAAAAATGCTGTGTCTATAAGCAAACTCTAGTTCCGCCTGATTATAATGGACGACTTCACCTTGTTGATTCACAGCCGTAACCGCTGCTACGACATTTTTGATTTCACCATCATAAGCTCCTGCATTCATAAACACTGCTCCACCGATACTGCCAGGAATTCCCACCGCAAATTCAAGGCCTGTCAAAGAATGGCTTGCTGCATACTTTGACACATCGGCCAGCAATGCCCCTGCATTGGCAAAAATATGGTTATTTTCATGATGAATCGTCGCAAACGGTGAATTTATTTTCACGACAACACCACGAATGCCTTTGTCTAATACCAAGACATTCGATCCATTGCCTAAAATAGTAAAGGGAACTCCATACTGCCCAATCAACTTAAACACGCGCGTTACATCTTCTACTGAAGCCGGAAAAACCAGGCAATCTGCCGGCCCACCGATTTTGAACGTCGTGTGTTTACTCATGGGTTCGTTTAAAAAAATCTGTTCTTTCGGCACTGCCTGTTCTAACGCTTTAATAAAAGCTTGCATATTTTGCAAAATAAAGTCATTCCTTATCTAATTAAATATTAATCTAAATGATCAAAGCCAACTTGTTTCAAATGAGAAAAATCCATTTGTCTCATGGCTTCATATGCTACAATAGCCACAGAGTTTGACAAATTAAGCGACCTAGCATCGCTGATCATCGGGATGCGAATACAATTTTCCCAATGTTCTTTTAGGATTTCTTCGGGAATCCCCGCCGTTTCCTTGCCAAAAACCAGCATATCATCTTCTTTGAATGCTACTTCCGTATAAGATTGCGGTGCTTTTGTCGTACTATAGTAAAATGTATGATTTTTATATAAATCCAATACTTCAGCAAAATTTTCATGATAATGGATTTTTACTAAGTTCCAATAATCAAGGCCTGCTCGTTTTAAGTATTTGTCATCTGTAGAAAAGCCCAAGGGTTTAACTAAATGTAGTTCAATGTTCGTCGCCGCACAAAGGCGAGCTATATTCCCTGTATTCCCAGGAATCTCCGGTTCGATTAAAACAATATGCACTAGATACACCTCTAAATTTTTTATCTTATTTATAACTTATTTATTATACCCAAAATGCACTTGAAAAACAATGAAGAATTCTTTTGCCAAATAATCCTTAAAAAATCAGGCAAAAACCAGTAACAATTACCATGCTATGCCTCAAAACTCAATACCGATCTGGGCAGGAATGCCTTCTTTATAAGGATGCTTGATTTCCTTCATTTCTGTTACCAAGTCTGCCCGTTCAATGATTTCTGGCGCAGCATCTCTTCCGGTCAAGACAAGATGCATTGCCGGCGGCTTTTTTTCAACAAGCTCTACTACTTGTGATAAAGAGACCAAGCCAAATTTCACAGCATAATTTATTTCATCCAAGATCACCATATCCCATAAGCCCTTTTCTATTTCCAACTTCGCTTCAGCAATAGCATCTGTAGCAGCTTTTTGATGAAGCACTACATCTTCCTCACTTGCATTTTTTCGCGTAAAACCTTTCCCCATTGCTCGTATCTTAATTTGCGGAGAAAATTTTTCCAAGGCTTTCAATTCACCATATTTCCATTTACCTTTGATAAACTGAAGTATAAGTATGCGCAGGCCCTGCCCCCAGGCACGCACAGCAAGCCCTAGCGCAGCTGTAGTTTTTCCTTTGCCATTTCCAGTATGGACGATGACAAGTCCATGTATATCTTCATTTTTCATCGTAAATTCCTTTCCCTTTGTCCATATTATATTCCACCAGAAAACAAAAACATGCTATACTATAACTATAGTATCATATTCGAGGAGTCTTTATGAAGAAATTTATTGCATTCGCATTTATCATTTTGTATCTAACACTGTTATGTATTTTCTTCACCGAAACTACCGATGTTCTTGATTTGAAATCTTTTGATTTCAAGAGCAGCATCGCTGAAAACAACAAAAACTTCTTATTGTCTTGGCTGCGTCTACCGTATCCTGCTTATTATGAAGTTGAAGTTTTCACCAAGAATCCAAATCCAAAAGTTTCAGATGAACCTTATCATTTAGTCAAAAAAGATTTTACGTTTGGCAATTCTTATACCTTGCCACCAACGGCAGTCCCTACATATTATCGCATCACAGCCCATGGGATTTTCGGTATTATCGGAAAACCTTCCGCAATGATTCCGAATAGTATTTTTAACAAAGACCCTGCTATGCCAACAATCATTAGCAAATATCCTGCATCTGCTCCGGCAAGTCAGATGCCTTATCTCACTTGGCATACCGTCCCCGGCGGCGTTTATTATGAACTTGAGATTTTATCTGCTCCGCCAGAAAACCCCAACGGCATTGCTTTGTCACAAAAATACCATATTTTTAGTACACAATCCATTTTCAACAATGCCTACCAAGCTGATTTAAAACCTTTTGCAGCTTATCAAAAACTTTATTGGCGTGTAAGAGCTATTGCATTTTCCGGCAATCCGATTGGTGTTTTTTCCGATGCTGAAGAAATCTCCATTGATCCAGGTCGGCCGATTCCACAAGCACCCTTAGTAAATGATTTCGATCAAATGCCAAATTTTGCACAACCGCTTTATCCTGTCTACAATTGGATTCCGATGCATAATATCATGCATTATGAAGTAGAGCTTTTAACAGCTCCTCCAGCACAAGAAAACAATACCGTCCCATCGCCAAATCGCATTTGGTATGCCGTTGTCAGTGGTGCATCAAGCTGTTATGATGAATATCCGCGCATGGATCCTGGTGATTATTATTGGCGGGTACGTGCCATTGATGCAGCTGGAAATACCATTGGGACATATTCCACTTCGCAAAAATTCACCGTAAGCAAACCTTCTTTCCGCCCGCTTGCCGCTACCTTTGGCGACAGCATCACCCACGGTGGAGGCTCACTATCTTACTCACCATCAAACTTAGAATACAGTTATCAGACCTATCTCGACTTTCCTGTATTAAATCTAGGACGAAGTGGAGATACGTCAACGACGACAGCAGCACGTTTTGAACAGGATGTCCTTCCTTATCAGCCTTATAACTTGTTGATACTATGCGGAACAAACAGCGTACGTGCTGACACTCCGATATCCGTCATCATCCATGACATCGATACCATTCGGGCAAAATGCGAAGCAAATGGCATTCGACCAATCTTTTTGACTTTGATGCCGATCAATCCACCTAACATTTCAAAAGCTTTCCAAACAGAGACCGATCCCGATTGGAAAAATAAAATTGCGGCGGTAAATGCACATATTCGCAGCTTGCCTTATCATATTGACCTTGAGCCATATTTTTATGATCAGCAGGGCTTCATGTCAAATGATTATTCAATTGACGGTCTGCATCCTGACATAACAGGAAAACAGCTCATGGCACAAATCATCAACGCTCATATGGATTTATTGAAAAAATAAACAAAAAAGATCGCGATGCAAAAATTTGCATCGCGATCTTTTTTGAAATTTCTTCATCTTATTTGCATGTTTATTTTTGATACTCGATTTCATTTTCACAGCACCAGTCTTCCGCCAACCGCAAAAATTCTTGTTGCCGAAAACTCTGCCATGCCTCAGTCAACGAATGCTCCTTCAATGCTTTTTTGAAACAACGCAGCGCACCAGTTTGACTAAGCGACTCTTCCAAGGCCTGACGAATCTGGTCCTTTTTCTGCAAATCAGCAAACCGCTTCATCATTGCATGTTCATCAAGCTCATAAGAATCAGGAAGTGGAACGTAACGCTGCCAATTATCCTCAACTTCGAAAACATGCTGCAAAACCTCTTCTTCTGACTGTTCTTCTATCGATTCATCATACTCATCTGCAAACTCCAAAAAGCGATTTTCTTCTATATCAAAATAGATTTTCCACATATCTGTTTTTTCCAACTTAGCAGCAATCTCCGCTAATGTTATATCCATCATATTTTCTCCTTTTTCTTGCAACCTCTATCGACAAAATGAACCATTTTTGATTCATAGAAATCACCTTATAAAAATCAACATTTGTACTTCCCCTATTATAGATGATTTAATGGCTTGTTTCAACGCCAATCAGCCCCTTTCCAAAGAAAAAAATAAGGCCTTTTCCCTGATGAACGGTTGCACACCGATCAGGAAAAAGGCCTTCATTTGATTTTGCTGTTTTCTATACCTATATCTCGAATAATTTTTCTGTCTGATCGAGGATTCTATCTCTGCGATCTTTCGCTTGCGAAAAATACCCATAAATTGCATCTCTATCTCCAGAATCGATCGCCTTTATCACCTCTTCTAAAATCCCTTGCAATTCTCTTAGGTTATTTATTATAGGTGTCTTATTTGACATGCAGATATCAGCCCACATATCAGAATTTGATGAAGCAATCCTGGTCGTATCTTTAAACCCACCGCCAGCAAGCTTGATGCTAGATTCCAAATCTCCCTGGCTGCGATTAAGCAAAGTCACCAACGCCGCCGCTGCAACATGAGGAACATGGCTGATAATCGATGCACAACGGTCATGTGCAGCAATATCGAGGGTCGTAAGATTTGCTCCAGTAAGGCGCAACACCCCCAACACCTTCTCTACGATTCCACGTGGTGCGCCAGTGTCTTCAACAATAACATAACATTTATTTACAAATAAATCTTTATCTGCCGCCTCCACACCGCTTCGCTCTTTTCCCGTCATGGGATGCCCCGCGACATAATAGATGTCACTTGGCAAAAGGTTTTTCAAATGTTCCCATATATGTTGTTTTGCACTTCCAGCATCTGTCAAAATTGCCCCAGTCTTCAAAAAAGGCAGCATTTTTTCTACCATTGGAACTATTTGCAATACCGGTGTACTCAAAAAAACAATATCTGCATCTTCTACTACATCTTTTATATTGGCGGATGCTGCATCGACTGCTCCCAACGAAACTGCTCGCTGCATACTTTCTTCTGTTCGGGAAAGGCCTTTTATATAGACATCATCTTTCAAGCGATCTTTAAGTGCCAAACCTAAAGAGCCACCGATCAACCCCACACCAATAATTGCAACCTTTAATTTTTCCATATCAGTCCCGTCCCATAACCTGCATCATATTCTGAACATCTTCCATGACCAAAGAAAAGTTTTCTGGAGTCAGCGATTGGTCACCATCACTCAAAGCAATTTCCGGATGCGGATGAACTTCAATCATCAATCCGTCTGCACCAGTAGCAATCGCAGCTCTTGCCATCGGACGAACCATTTGCCAACGGCCTGTTCCATGACTCGGATCGACGATAATCGGTAAATGAGATAGTTCTTTAACCGCTGCAACCGCACTTAAATCAAGCGTATTTCGCGTAAAGGTCTCATACGTCCGAATACCGCGTTCGCAAAGTATGACATTATAATTGCCTTCGCTTAAAATATATTCTGCAGCATTTAACCATTCACTGATGGTAGCCGACATTCCTCTTTTTAACAAAACAGGTTTTTGCGATCTTCCCACGGCCTTTAGAAGTTCAAAATTTTGCATATTACGTGCCCCAATTTGGAGAACATCTGCATATTGACTAATTAAATCAAGTGCATTCATATCAACGATTTCCGTAACGACTTTTAATCCCGTCTGCGCACCTGCCGCCTTGAGCATTTCAAGACCTTCTGTTGCTAGGCCTTGAAAATCATACGGTGATGTCCTCGGCTTAAAAGCTCCACCTCGCAAGAAATTTGCTCCGCGTGCCTTTACCGCTTCAGCAGACTCTAAAAGCTGCTCCATGCTCTCTACTGCACACGGTCCAGCCATAATCCCAAGATGTCCCCCACCGACTAAGACACCGTCTACATTTACAATGGTATCTTCTGGTTTGAATTCCCGACTTACCAATTTATATTTTTCTGTGATTTGTACAGTCTTCTCAACGCCATCAAATGCCTTCATCTGCAATCCGGAAATGATTTTCTTATCACCGATTACGCCGACAATCGTCCGCAGCTCCCCTTTAGACAGATGATATCGCAATCCCTCTTTCAGGATTTTATCCTGGACCTTTTTCAAATTTTCCATTGTCGCTGTGGGACTCATAATAATAATCATCATTTTTTCCTCCTCAAATTGCCTTTTTCTTAAAAATGGGTACAAAAAAACTCGTCCCCTAGACAGGGACGAGTCATATAACCCGTGGTACCACCCTGCTTGCCATAAGCAAGCCACTCATTCGAGTACTAACATACTCTAGCCTATGATAACGGTGGCATTCCGGCTCAGCCTACTATAATTTCAGCCTGCTGCTTACAAGTGTATTTCAATCAACCCGTCTGCTGCGTTGCACCACCCGCAGTTCTCTGTAAAACAGGATTTGATTTACTCCGTCTTGTTCATTGCATTTGTTTTTTGTATTGTTGTAACTATACCAGCATTTTTTTTCATTGTCAACTGTTAATGCATATTATTTTTCATCATGAACAGTACCGACCACACGGTATAATTATACTATATTCTTCACAAAACCCTCAGCATAGCAATTTCGTCACAGTTAGGAAATTTAGGACAATCTATGCACTCTTTCCAAACTTTGTGAGGTAATTGTTCTTTTGTGATTTCTTCAAAATCCATAGTTTTAAAAAAGCCTGGTTTATAGGTAAGGGTAAAGACTTGTTTCACCCCAAGTGCACGGCCCTCCTCGATAAGCATCTCTACGATTTTCTTACCGATCCCTTGGCGCACAATCCCTGGCATAACAGCCATTGTCCGTACCTCAGCCAATTCATTCCATATAATATGAAGACCGCCAACGGCGACAAGTTTCCCATCATCTTCTGCCACGATCATATCACGCAAAGTTTCATAGAGCGTATTTCTTGAACGCGCTAACATGACACCATCATTTGCATAGTTATTTACTAACTCGTATATTTCCTCTACATCATCGAACGTAGGCTTGCGATATATCATCTGCCATCACCCCTTGAGTATGATTATACATCACATGAATATATTTATGCAATACTACTACTTGGACAAATTTCTCGCAATGGACAAACTGTACATAACGGACGACGTGATTTGCATACTTTTCTACCATGCCAAATGAGCCAATGATGCGCTGCTGACCACTTTTCCTTTGGAATTGCTTTTTGTAAGCCTCTTTCTACCGCAAGAGGTGTTTCCCCCACAGCTAATTGTAAACGATTAGACACTCGAAATACATGCGTATCGACAGCAATCGCCGGCCGATTGAAGGCTATGCTCTGTACAACATTTGCTGTTTTTCTCCCTACCCCCGGCAGCTTGATCAGTGCATCGAAGTCATCTGGCACTTCTCCGCCATGTTCTTCGCACAATTTTTGACAAGCTCCTATAATGCTTTTTGCCTTATTGTGGAATAAGCCACAATCACGGATTTCGGTCTCTAATCCAGATATCCCCAGTGAGAAAATGGCCTCTGGGGTATTGGCTTTCGCAAATAATCGAGCAGTCGTGACATTGACCCGTACATCGGTACATTGGGCCGATAAGATTACGGCAATCAATAATTCAAATGGATTGTTGAAATGAAGTGCCGGTTTAGTTCCTAAGTAAGTTTCCTCTAGAATAGCGACCATCTGATCTTTGATTTTTTTCGTAACTCGCATATTTTATTACACCCCTAAAAATGAGGAGCCGCAAGTGCAGCTCCCCATCCTAAAAATATTCATCATACAGATTTTCGCTGTTTATTATCAGTTTGTCAAACTGCGAATGGGGGCTGGAATACGTCCACCGCGTGCAATGAATGCAGCAGAGCTGTATTCACTCTTAACCGGGATGATTGGACAATATCCCAATAAACCACCGAATTCGACGGTATCACCGACTTTTTTGCCTGGGACTGGAATTACGCGGACAGCAGTTGTCTTGTTGTTGATCATGCCAATAGCTGCTTCATCGGCAATGATTCCTGAAATTGTTGCTGCCGGAGTATCTCCTGCAATAGCAATCATATCAAGCCCAACTGAGCACACGCAGGTCATTGCTTCTAATTTTTCTAACGACAGACTGCCCCGAGCTACAGCATCAATCATTCCAGCGTCTTCACTGACAGGAATAAATGCGCCGCTTAGGCCACCGACATGAGATGATGCCATAAGGCCGCCTTTTTTAACTGCATCATTAAGCAAAGCCAATGCCGCAGTCGTTCCTGGAGCTCCGCAACTTTCAATTCCCATTTCTTCTAAGATATGGGCTACACTATCACCAACAGCTGGCGTTGGTGCCAAAGACAAATCAATGATACCAAAAGGTACGCCAAGACGTTTAGAGGCTTCACGCGCAACCAATTGTCCGACACGAGTAATTTTAAATGCTGTCTTTTTAATAGCTTCAGCTACCTCAGTGAAATCTGCACCCTTTAAATCCTCTAAAGCGTGTTTTACTACCCCAGGACCGCTAACCCCTACGCTGACGACTTTTTCGGCCTCATTGACGCCGTGAAAAGCCCCTGCCATAAATGGATTATCCCCTGGCGCGTTCGAAAAAATAACCAATTTAGCACAACCGATCGCATCTCGATCACGTGTCAATTCTGCTGTGCGTTTGACGATTTCGCCCATCTCCCGAACACAATCCATATTTATCCCGGCTTTTGTCGAACCAAGATTTACAGATGAACAGACCAAATCCGTTACAGCCAATGCCTGTGGAATCGAATTTATCAAGATTCTATCGCCCTTAGTATAGCCTTTGTCAACAAGCGCTGAAAAACCACCAATGAAATTAATTCCTATTTCTTTAGCGGCTCTATCCATTGCCTCTGCTACCGGAACGTATGTATCTGTTTGACACGCTTCTGCTGCTATTGCAATCGGCGTGACGGATACCCTTTTATTTATGATGGGAATACCATATTCGGATTCGATATCTTCCCCTGTTTTAACCAAAAATTCAGCAGATGTCGTTATTTTATCGTAAATGTTCTGGCAAAATTGGTTGATGTTCGGGTGTGCACAATCTCGAAGGCTGATTCCCATCGTAATTGTTCGTACATCTAATTTGTTTTCCGTTATCATTCGGTTTGTTTCTAATATATCATCTATCGTTATC
>CBDTTM010000081.1:0-10771 GCA_965363355.1 uncultured Selenomonadaceae bacterium
TGAACGAATGCTTTCTGATTTTACAGGGAAAGATAAAAAAACATTAAAAGGGCTGCTCAATCGCGCAATTGACAATATCTTGTCCAGTCATTGAACTCAAACGGTAAATAGATGTAGAAACAGAGCTATGATGATGTCGTGGCTTTGTTTCTTTTTTTATGAGATTTTTTTAGGAAAGTTTAGTATAGAAAATCTTTACTGTGAAAAATCTCTGTATTATAATAGTTGCAATAACAATTAAATTACAGAGCGAGTTATGAAAGTGAATAAAAAGTTTTAAGTATCCGTTCCGTGATGAAATTTAAAAATAAAGGGGTAACTTATGTCAGTAAAAGAGGCGAATTTGAAGGAACTTCCGTTAGTGCGAAATAAACAATTCTGGTCGATTTTTTGTATTGCATTTTTGATTTATTTTTCGAACAATATGCTGGCGCAGACTTTGCCGAAATACGCATATGACCTGGGAGCCTCCGCGCAGCTTATCGGAGTTCTAGCAGGTGCTTTTGCCGTGTGTGCACTTATGCTGCGGCCGATATCGGGTCAGCTCGTTGATAATGAAAACAGGTTATTGCTGCTTCGGGTGACGATAGGTATTATTTTGTTGTCTGTGACGGGACTGGTATTTTCTAAACAAGTCGGATTGCTCATCTTATTTCGTGGCATCAACGGTCTTGGCTGGGGTATTGGCTCAACGCTTTGCATGACCATTGCTTCGGGCTGTTTTACCAAAAAAAATCTGGGCTCCGGGATTGGAATCTACGGTCTGGGGCAGACCATTGCGCAAGCGACGGCACCGATGATCGGGCTGAATGTCTCGGCCTCTTATGGCTATAATTTTTTGTATCAGTTCAATGTCATCATTTGTGCGGCAGCCTTTTTTCTGACGTATTTTATTGTAATCGATAGTAAGCGGCATCAGCTCCATAAATATTCTCTGAAAATCAATGCAATGATTGCACCTCAAGCAGTTCCGCCGGCGATGATGACCATGGCAAATGCGATTGCCCAGTCTTCGATTACGGCGTTTCTCGTCATCTATGCTACACGTTTGCAGATTGCTCAGATTGGTGTTTATTTTACGGTGCAGGCTGCGACGGTTCTGTGTACGCGGCCTTTGTGGGGGAAGCTTACCGATAAATATGGCAGTTTTCGCATTATTTTGCCGTGTGAGATTCTTATTGCAGTGGGGTTATTTGCTATTTATCAGGCAACAAGCTTATGGCAGTTTCTGCTGGCTGCTATTTTGGTCGGCAGTGGGACGGCTGGGGATCAGCCAGCGCTTATGTCTGAGTGTATACGCTGTGTAGCACCGGAAGAACGTGGCCGGGCGAGCAATACGAATTTTTTAGGGATCGATCTCGGTTGGTTCATTGGGGGCAATTTCGCTGGATTCGTGGTTAGTCTCGTTGGTTATCGGGATCTGTATCTGATTTTTATTCTTCCAATTATCGTAGCGACAATTTTTTATGTCTGGATGAAAAAGCGGCAGGATAAGATTGGAACAAATTCGTTGGAGTGCAGCAAGTGAGTACCGAAAAATATTTTGAAGTGGTTCAGATCATTTTGCGTATTGAATCCATTGCTTTGAATAAGTTATTTTTTAACTATATAGTTGCAATAACAACAAAAACGTGATATGTTGATATTAGTTGCTATTGCAATTAATATCAACAGGCTTAGGGGGAGAAGTTACTATGATCATCGATTGTAACATGCATCATTTACCAGAAGACCTTTTCACGAATGAAAAAATTATGGACGGATTTTTGTCAACGGCACCGCGCAGCTTTGGTGAAATTGCCACGCTTGAGACATTGGGCACTGGAAAAAAACATTTGATTCTAGAAAAACCAAAGGGCTATCATAATCTTGACTATGTGGAAGGTGATTATTCGCTGGAGGCAAAGCTTAAGGCTATGGATGATGCGGGTGTTGATAAAGGGCTTTTGCGTGTCCCTGTATGGCAGGAATGGCTTCGTCTGGATGCCTGCAAAGTCGTCAATGACAATGCTGCAGATATGTGCAAACGTTCGAATGGACGTCTTTATGCAAACGCAGTACTGCCGCCTTGGGGTGGAAAAGAAAATCTTTATGAACTGGAACGCTGCATCAAAGATCTTGGCATGGTCGGAGTGCAGCTTGCCTGCCATTATGGACAGCTTTACCTGGATGATGAGGCCTTTAAACCATATTTGAAGGTTTTGAATGATACAGGCGTGCCGGTTATTGTACATCATACGCCGTTGCCGGTTTATTGGCAGTCTATCTACGAATTCACCAATTTGCGCCGTGAATTTGGCCGTGTGGTGGATCAAGCAACAGCCCTTGGTAGGGAGCTGTTCAGCGGTATGTTTGAAGAATTCCCAGAATTGAAGTTCATTCATACGATGTTTGGTGGTAACTGGTTTGCCAACCAAAACCTGACGACACCGCATAAATCAAAGAAAAATGAAGTCTTGGCCCGTTTTGATACGACGGAAGCCGACCGCATCCAGAAGTATCTGAAAAACAATATCTTTTATGATATGACGCATCCTGCTTCTTGGGGAAAAGATCAAGTCGAATGTGCAATCAAGGTTTGCGGGGCAGATCATTTGCTCTTTGGCAGTTCTTTTCCTGTAGTCTATGGGTGGATGTCAGCCGGCGTCGATTTTGTTAAGAACCTCGATATAACAGACGAGGAACGCACGTTGATTTTCCAAGGAAATGCGGAACGTTTGTTTAAATTGGCTTAAAATAAAATAGTTAAAAACGCTGGAAGAGAGCATAAACTTTTTTCTGGCGTTTTTCTTTATTGAAGAAGGAGAGAGCAAATCATGCAGAATCAAGTACAGCAAAAATTGTGGAATACGAAGTTTATTTTTAGTTGTCTGGCGAATTTTTTCGCCTTTACGACAATGTACTATTTAATGTCAACGATACCACTTTATACGACACAGGTTTTGTCTGGAAATAAAAGCGATGTCGGAGTGTTATTTGCGCTATTTGCCTTTGCCGGAGTTTTGGTGAGGCCAATAGCCGGGGCAGTCGTGGACCGATCCGGCAGGATGAAAGTGGCATGGGGCTCACTCTTGCTGCTTTTTCTGGCTGTGCTCGCGTATCACTGGGCAGCTGGTCTTATTGCCCTTTTTGTTTTGCGTTTTCTCCATGGTGTTTTTTGGGGCTTTTCTACGACTTCATTGGCAACAATTGCCACGGATGTCATTCCGGCAAAACGTCGCGGCGAAGGCATAGGCTATTTTGGCTTGTCCATGTCGATTGCCATGCTGATTGGACCATGGATGGGGCTTAGTGCCTTGAAGTCCTTTGATTATAGCGGAATGTTCCTGCTGGCAGCGCTCATAGCCGGACTTGCCTGCGACTGTTTGTTTGGAATCCGCTATGAAAAACAAAGTATGCAGGGAATGAAAAAAGCACAGGGGTTTTTTGAAAAAAAGGTCATTCCGTATGCCAGCATTGTATTTTTTATGGCAATCGGCTACAGTGCGATCCTATCCTTTATTGTGCTTTTTGCCCAGGAAATCAATATTGGAGATGCTAGCTTGTTTTTTCTGGCCAATGCAGCTGGAGTCATATTGATCCGTCCTTATGCAGGAAAATTCATGGATAAGAGAGGTCCGGTTGGCATCATGTGTTTTGGCTTTCTTGCCTTTTTGATGACCTTTATCTGTCTGTATTTCACGCAGGGCATTTTCATGTTTTTGTTTGCGGCTTTTTTACTGGGAATCGGATTTGGCATATTGTATTCCCTGTGTTTTGTCCTGTCCATCAACGCGGTTGAGATGTCGCGGCGAGGCATGGCAAACGGCACGATCCTCATGGCCTTTGATCTCGGCTTTGCCGTTGGATCTATGGGACTCGGGGCGGTATCGATGGTCACAGGACTGCGCCTGATGTATTTGGTCTGTGCGATCATCGCCCTGATTCCCTGGGGAATCTTTTATCTGAATGATATGCGCCGACATGTGAGTACGACGAGTGTAGTGAAAGAGAATCCTTGAAGCATGATGGCGATATAGTGATAAAAATTTGCGATAAAAAGACGATGTTACCTTTTTGGTACATCGTCTTTTGGGATTAATATTAAAAATATTTAATTCATAAATTAAAATCAGGAAGTGATTTCTGCTGCTGTGATTCGATCCAAATCCTGCTGGGCAGGTTCATAACCAGTATTGAGCGCTTGCTCATAGTATTTTTTGGCGATGGTGAGGTCTTTGTCAACGCCGAGACCCTTTTCGTACAGGCGACCGGCTGCAACCATACCGGGGGCGGCGATGATATCGCCGCGCTCAGCGGATTTGAGATAGAGCTGGAGAGCTTTCTTGTAATCACGAGTAACACCAAGTCCTGCTTCGTACATATGTCCAAGATAGCAGGTGCTTGTAATATCGCCTTTTTGGACAGCTTTTTGATACCATTCGACCGCTTTTTTGTAATCTTGCGATACACCGTAGCCGTTTTCATAGCAGAGGCCGATATAGCGCCCTGCTTTGGGGTGACCATATTGGTCGGCTTCATGGAAATATTCCAAGGCTTTTTTGTAGTCCTTTTCGATTCCTTTGCCTGTATAACAAGCAATTCCCTTGTCCAGTGTGAATTTTGCCACGTGTCTGTTCGCTGGAAGCATATCTTCTCCTTCGAATTTTTTTTGTGCAAAAAGCCAGTCGCGGATGCCTTCTATTGTGTAGGCAACAGACCAGGTGTACATATGGTTACCGCCTTGGAAGACACTGTAATTGATATTTGCATGCTGATTTTCTGTTTTTTTGACCAAAGCGTCAAATTCTTCAGGTGTTGATTTACTGTCCCACAAATCGCTGCGGGCAACCTTGCTGCCTAATTTTTCCCAACGAGCTGTTGCTTCATTCATGGCAGGGTAGGCTTTGCTGTCGCCTTCACTTACCATGATCCAAAGGTTTTTATCCTTTAGGACTTCCATTTCATCAACATTCCACTGGCAGGCAACCAGATATTGGGCGGCAAAGAGATCCGGATATTTGTCACTGATGGCAATGTTTGCCATGCCACCTTGGGACTGGCCGCTTCCATAAATCCGGTTTTTGTCGACGCTATAGCGATTGGTGACGTCAAACAACAGATCAGATACGAGTGTAAGGCCTTTTGTCCAGGTGTTGCTGTCCGTGGTGAGCATGTCGATCGAATCGATGAGATTTCTCGTGTAGTCAGGGGCGAGAATGATGCATTCGTGTTTTGCCTGTTCAGCAGGGCTTGCCCAGATTGTTGCGCCATTTCCCTGGAGCAGTACCATTTTTTTGTTGGTGGTATTGGCGCTGGCATCGGCAATGAAAAAGAGCAGGGGATATTTTTTTGCGGAGTCGTAGTCTTTTGGCAGATACAATTGATACGGAATCGTATAGCCTGTTTTTGGATCGGTGTATTCATATTGTTTGAAGCCGGCAATGTCGGCTTCGGTCTGTGCAGTATTTTTTATGGAGAAGTTGGCAGGTTCATAGGTGGTGCCATTTTCTGCTTCAATATCCTCAAGCTGCGATACTTCAATGGAAAGATCCGGATCTTTCCGGTTGCTGTAACGAGGGGCATCGTGCCCGCCGCCATCCTTTTGCTTCTCTTTTGGCGGCATTGTCATTGCTTTGTCTGAGGTCGTATTCGTTTGTTCAAAACATAGAATGACGTATTTCCCTGGAACATTTTTCGTGGTGTATTCTGGTCGATCATTCGTATATACGCCAATGATTTTTTGGCCGTCTACTTTGAAATCGGTTGGCGTTAATGTGTCACTTGCTATTGTTGTTGGATATTCCACAGCTGCTGCGGCAATTTTTTCGCCATCTCCATAAACCTTGCCAATACTCGTGACACTTTTGATGGGACTGGCCTCTTGCTGAAGAATTTGATTGGATTGTTCAATGGAGATGTTTTTTTCATTGGCTTCAACTGGTGATGTGTAAGCAGAGCCGCTGTAACTCAATAGACTTACGGCAAAACAAATACTGGTTATTTTTTTAATCTTATTCATAAAATACCTTCCCGTTATTTAATTTATAAAAGTTGCTGTAGCAACTATTTTAAATTACTTTTATGAAAAAGTAAAGGTGATATAGTTTTTTATTTCATGCCAATAAATTAAAAATGTTTAATTCACTAAATTGATGTGACATAGTATAGTGATTTTGTGACTTTAAGCACAACATTTAGAGGATAGCGGATATATACTATACGTAATAACAGTTATATAGAGAGGATTTGATTTTATGGATATTGTGAATTTAGAACGTCAGCATAAGGAAGTATATGCATTGGTAGAAGAAATTCGGTCGTATGATAAAACGAGTGCAGCGGATCATGCACCTGCTATAGCTAAGTCTTTGGCACAGCTCTCTGGCATCATCAAGATGCATCTGCTCTCAGAGGATAAATTCCTCTACCCAGCGCTGAAGCAGCATGCGGATGATAAAGTCAGAACGACAGCAGTTGCTTTTGATGAAGAGATGCAAGCCTTGGCTAAAGCGTTTGAAACGTATAAAGCCAAATACATCATCGCGAGCAAAATCGTGCAGAATACAGAAGAGTTTCTGGTAGAAACCAAAGATGTTTTTGCTACACTGGAAAAAAGAATGCGAAAAGAAGACCAGGAACTGTATCCGCTATTGAAGACCTTGGCGTAAAATGTTTTTATAAAGACTTCCCCCTTGATAGAGTTGTACGGTATATGGTACAATGTCATTGAGGGGGGAGTGCTATGTTAGCCGCAAATTTTTCTACAGTCAGAAAAAATTTCAAAAGATATTGTGATACCGCCAATCAAGATTTAGAAACAGTTATTATTACACGAAAAGAAGGTGGTAATGCTGTTTTGATGTCAGAGGCTGAATACAATAATATTATGGAAAATTTATTTGTGCGCAGTAATCAAGAGTCTTATTCTAGGTTAAAAGAATCAATGGAGCAGTTGAAAATAGGGCAAGCTGCTATACGGAAGCTTGATTCTGATGAATAAGATTTTTACCGATAATAGTTGGGCTGATTATTGCTATTGGCAAATAAATGATAAAAAATTATTGAAGAAAATTAATGAATTGATTAAAGATATTGAGCGTAATGGAAATGAAGGAATTGGAAAACCAGAACCATTGAAATATGATTTGGATGGTTTATGGAGCCGGCGAATATCGCCAGAACATCGTTTGATTTATAAAATCGATATAGAAAATATTTATATCTTGCAATGCAGAGGCCATTATTGCTGAATTTTTTTAGGTTTAGCATTTAGGCAGTGATAAGAAAATACTTGGAATTTGACATTTTTACCTTGAAAGAGCAGAAAATTCGGAATATAATAGAAGTATAAGAGGAGATGGTAGTATGTTGAAAAATTACCCTGCTACGAATCTGTTTTTGATATTTTTCCTTATGTTCGTGGTTCTTCTTTTTATTTCGCCAGTTATAGGAGCGTGGAATGTTTATTTTGAGATCGTACTGGATATCTTCACTTTTATAACGAAGATTGCAAGCGTATTCTTTTTTGTCTTTGCAAGTGTAGAACTAATCGGTTCGATTCATTTCAGAAAACATATCCACTAGTTTCATCTTTTGAGCCTGTTTTATCAAATAACAGGCTCTTTTTTTATGCCAGTAAAATAATGGAATGAATATTGGAAATGTCAGTAAATTCATTGATTCTAAAGTGTTTTTGCGTAAAAATAAATTCAATTGCTATACTTTAGCATAGTGACAATATGGGCGCGAAAGTTTATTCTAAAAATATGTTTGAGCGATTTTTGATGGTTTGGGGACAATCAAAATACGATAAAAAACCACATGCTATCGAGACGACGTCATATTTGATTTTTTGCGGTATAAGCTAAAGAAAACCGATTAACATGAATGGTTTTTATCTGAATATAAGTGGAAATGGTAGATCGATTTTGTTGTGATTTATCTAAGATAAGGAGGGATTTCATTGTTAAATAAGGAGTTCGATCATCAAAAAAAGATGAGTAATAATATTTGGAAGTTAGTACCGGATTTATTACTGCATATAAGAATCGATGGAACTTTCTTGGCGTATAATCAACCCAAAAACATGGAACTATATCTCCCCCCTGATTTGTTTGTCGGGAAAAAAATACAGCAGATATTTCCATTGGACATAGCGTTAGAAGCAATTGGAAAAATTGAATTGGCGATAAAAAATGATAGCATAGAACGCTTAGAGTATAAATTATCTGCAAAAAAGGAGTTTGAATATTACGAGGCGCGTTTTGTTAAATATACAATAGATACCGTATTGGTGATTGTAAGGGATGTAACGGATAATATTCGGCTGAAAATGCAGTTAGAGGCTATACGCACGCATGATAAGCTGACCGGTGCTTTAAATAGGAATTATTTTGAAGAATATATCCAGCATATAGCAAGGAAAAACTACAATATAATGGTTTGTGATATTGATGGCTTGAAATTCATCAATGACAGTAAAGGGCATTTGGTCGGTGATGAACTCATTAAGCTGGCGAGCAGGCTCATAAAAAACAATCTAGCTCCCGGCGATAAGCTCTTTCGTTTTGGCGGGGATGAATTTGTAATATTCTCACCGAATGATAAGATGGAGAAATTATATAAAGACATTAAACTTTCCTTGGATAAGTTCAATGAAAAGGAACATTGTTTTTTTCTTAGCATCTCTATTGGCTGGGGGCATGTTGCCGAGGATGGCGATGTCACCAAAGCGTTTGAGATTGCAGATCAGAATATGTACAAGGAGAAATTAGCACAAGGAATATCGGTTAAAACAAAGTTAGTTGAGCCGATGTTGAAACAACTCAAAATCAATAATTGCAAATTATATATAAATATTCAATTGATGAAAAAAATTTTGGGATTGTTTTTGCGGTCGTATCCGTTGTCTAAATACCAAGCAAATAAAATCTATCGTTTGATTGATGTCCATGATATTGGTTCGACGAGTATAAGTCATCAAGAATTATTGTTTTCCAAAAAAACATTGTCCCTCATGGAGAAAAAAGAAATTTATCGGCATAGTGAAGTAGGTTTTCGCATATTGAATTTGTCTTCGCGTTATATGGACATTGCCGATTTGGTTTTAAAGCATCATGAAAATTGGAATGGCAGTGGCTATCCTTTAGGTTTGAAACGGATGCAGATTCCCGTGGAGTGCCGGATTTTTCGTCTGATCGATAGCTTTCAGTCAATCATTTCCGTCCGGCCGTATCGGACTACATTCTTATATGAAAATGCGATTATGGAAATACAAGAACATAAGGGGAATTTATATGATCCTGAATTGACTAAATTATTTTTGCAGGTGGTTACGGAAAATAAAGACACTATTTTGAATTATAATTGATAAAGGCTCACCGCAAGATTAACTGCGGCGAGCCTTTAATAAAATATATTGGATTCAAGCATTAGAAGTTGAACTGAGGAGAGCATTTTAAACAGGTTGATAGAATCAAGATGCTTCGACGCTTTGATAAAGCAGGCGTTTTGCCTGCCTTGTCGCCCATTTGATTTCGTTGGCGGTCAGGGCAATCTCCAACAAGTCATGGAGGTAGTAGCTGTCCTTGAGTTTTGGCTGCCAAGGCTCGATGGCTTGGGTGAGGCTGTCCCAGTAATCTTCACTGATTTTTTCCGGTTCGGCACTGTGCCCATCGGCAATGATGGAGCGAAGTTTGCCATTGAGGCGAACAACGATCGTACAGCCGCTTTCTAAAATGGCGAGGATGGCCCTGAATTCGTCATTGGCGGGAGCGTTTTTATTGGTTTGCATCCTTTCGAGCCTCGTTGGCAGGATATCGAAGATGCGATCGCCTTTGTTGACAATGGATTCGTTGTATTCGATGAGTTTTTGGGCCAGATCAATCCATTCTTGTTTTTGCTGAGGTGCAGCATTTAGCATATTTCGTTCTCGCCCAAGCAGCTCAAGCAGCGCCCGGGCCTGTTTATTGAGTTTGTAGACCCGGTTTTGTTGTTCAACATCTGCGTGGAAATCACTGCCGTCAAGACCGACATAATCTTGTACGGCACGGCAAAAATAGAGAACGGAAGCTTCGTTGCTTTGTCGCAGTTTTTCTTTGAGCTGTTCGGTGTAACGAGGCGGCCATAATACGATGTTGATGAACATGGCTGAACCGAGTCCGACGAAAATGACGGCGGTTCTTGAAAGGGCATGAAAGAAGAATTCTTCCGTACTAGAGCTCAGAACAAAGAGTGCGGCGACGATACCCATGGTGATGCCGCTGTGGAGGTTGAACTTGATATAAAGCGGAATGAGCAAGACGACGATGAGTCCAGCGGACAAGGGGTTCACGCCGAGGAAATAGCCGAAGAAGAAACCGGCGAGTACGCCGATTATATGGACTAAAAGCTGGTCTTTGGCGGCGGTATAGGTCAAGAATATAGAGGGTTGCATATTGATGACGGCGGAGACTGCACCGAAAAAAGCAGGCTCCAAGCCGAGGTATTTACAGCAAGTCATGGTCAGGGCAACGGCTATGCCGGTTTTGATTACGCGAGCTCCGATTTTCAAAAGGAGACCTCCTTGTATAGGTTTTCTGCAAGTATATATAATTTTATCTTTTGCGGATGGTCATATAAGGATATCTTTCTCTGGAAATATGGGAATATCCTGCTGCGCTCAATGCCATTTATAACGATAGGGCACTCAATGCAAAGATATTTTCTTTTTGTGCATAAAAATTGCGCAGCAGTTGAAAACTGCTACGCAATAGAGTTTACAATAATGGAGAAATATCAGTCCAAGGGA